>CAXUDC010000014.1:30719-32263 GCA_964249685.1 uncultured Acidobacteriaceae bacterium | reverse complement strand
TCGGCTTCTATTTCCGCAAGACCTCGGCCGCGGACGCCGGCAAGAAAGCCTTCATCGTCAACCGCGTCGGCGACTTCGGTTTCCTGCTGGCGATGTTCCTGCTCATCAGCCACTTTGGTACCCTGAGCTTCCAGCAGGTCTTCGCGCAGGTCACGGCCAACCCCGCGCTGCACGGCGGATTCCTAACCACGATCTGCCTGCTGCTGCTCGTCGGGGCGGGCGGCAAATCCGCGCAGATTCCCCTGTACGTCTGGCTGCCCGACGCGATGGAAGGCCCGACGCCGGTCTCCGCGCTGATCCACGCCGCGACCATGGTGACGGCCGGTGTCTACATGGTCGCGCGCTGCCACACGCTGTTCGACCGCTCGCCTTACGCGCTCGGCTGGGTTGCCGCGATCGGAGCCGCCACGGCAATCTTCGCCGCGCTGATCGGCATCGTGCAGCATGACATCAAGCGCGTCCTGGCCTACTCGACCGTCTCGCAACTCGGCTACATGTTTCTGGCCTGCGGAGTCGCCGCCTACTCTGCCGCCATCTTCCACGTCGTCACCCACGCCTTCTTCAAGGCGCTGCTGTTTCTCGCGGCCGGCTCGGTCATCCACGCGCTCAGTGGCGAGCAGGACATGCGCGTGATGGGCGGCCTGCGCAAGCGCATCCCCATCACCTTCTGGACCATGACGATGGGCGTCTTCGCCATCGCCGGCATCCCGCCCTTCGCGGGCTTCTTCTCAAAGGACGAGATCCTCTACCAGGCCTTCGCCTCGCCGTCGCCGCTTGGCAAGATCGTGTGGGCTATCGGCCTGCTCACCGCCGGCATTACGTCCTTCTACATGTTCCGCCTGTGGTTCAAGACGTTTTTCGGTGCCGAGCGCTTCGACGAGAACCATCTCGGTGGTGAGCAGGTCACCGGCCACGCCATCGAAGCCGAGCATGATGACAGCCAGACCACCCACGCCCACAGCGTGCATGAGTCGCCCTGGATCATGCTTTTTCCGCTCGTGATCCTCGCCATCCTCTCGCTCACCGGCGGCTGGATCGGCATCCCCGCCGTCTTCCACGGTGCGAACCACTTCGAGCACTTCCTCGACCCCGTGTTTGCTGCAACGGCCATCGCCGGACCGGCACTCAACGCGGACCAAGAGTCCCACTCGCTTGAGTTCATCCTCGCCCTTGTCTCGGTCGCAGTAGCGGTCGCCGGCTTCCTCGTCGCATACCTCTTCTACTACAGAAGGCCGGGCACCGCCTCCGCAATCGCGCGCAAAGTACAGCCCGTCTATACGTTTGTCGCCAACAAGTTCTACGTCGACGAGCTTTACCACGCTATCTTCGTCACCGGGCTGGGCGCGTTCTCGACCGGAGTCCTCTACCACCTGATCGACGCCTTTTCGATCGACGGCACGGGCAAGTTCGCCACTTGGATCGCTCAGGATCTCGGCGAAGCCACGCGCCGCATGCAGTCGGGCAATCTCCGTTCCTACGCCGGCTGGCTCGCACTCGGCGCCGCCTGCGTCATGGCCGTCATGATCTTCGGCCGAGGCCTCTGG
>CAXUDC010000014.1:0-30619 GCA_964249685.1 uncultured Acidobacteriaceae bacterium | reverse complement strand
CCAACCATCCGCTACCACCTCGGCGTAGATGCCCTCGGCATGTGGCTCGTCGTGCTCACTGGACTGCTCGCGCCGCTCGGCGTGCTCGCCAGCTGGAACGCTATCGACAGTCGCAAGAAGACCTTCTACGTCCTCTTCCTGCTCCAGCAGGTCGCGATGTTAGGCATCTTCGTCGCCCTTGACCTCTTCCTCTACTACGCGTTCTGGGAGCTGTCGCTCGTTCCGATGACGATCCTGATCGCCACCTTCGGCCGCACGAAGGACCGCCGCAAGGCCGCGATCAAGTACTTCGTCTACGCCTTCATCCCCTCCGCGCTCCTGCTCGTCGGCATTCTCTGGCTCTACATGAAGACCGGCACGATGCAGCTGCCGATCCTCGCCAGCCTGGCCGCGACGGGGTCGATCCCGGGCTCAAAGACCGGCATGTGGCTCTGCTCGCTTGCCTTTCTGGTTGCTTTTGCCGTCAAGGTCCCTTGCTTCCCTCTGCACGGCTGGCTTAAGGATGCGGTCCGCGAAGCCCCGACCGCTGCCGTTATGGTGCTCGCCGGCAAGACGGGGCTCTACTCCATCCTGCGCTTCAGCTTCGCCATCTTCCCCGACCAGTCGCACTACATCGCCCCGCTGATGATCGCGCTCGGAGCGATCGCGATCGTCTATGGCGCGCTGATCGCCATCACCCGCAAGGACCTCAAGGAGCTCGCCGCCTACTCGACCCTGAGCCACCTCGGCTTCATCACGCTCGGCATCTTCACCTTCACCGTAGCCGGGCTCGACGGCGGCATGTACCAGATCCTCAATCACGGCATCTCCGGCGGCGCGCTCTTCCTGCTCCTCGGCTTCCTCTACGAGCGCTATGGAACCTACGACACGCGCGACCTCGGCGGGCTCGCCGCCAAGCTGCCCTGGATGGTGACGCTCTACGTCGTCACCACGCTGTCGCTCATCGGCCTGCCCATGCTCAACAGCTTTGTGGGTGAGTTTCTGGTCCTCTCCGGCTCGCTCCAGACCGGCCTGCGCCACCACGCCGCCTGGACCGTGCTCGCGACCACCGGCGTCATCCTCTCCGCGGCCTACATGCTCCTCATGATCCAGCGCATCTTCTACGGCCACAATGGCGTCACTGCCGATGGCGTTCCGCCGCGCGACCTGAACGCCCGCGAGCAGGTCGCGCTCTGGCCGCTCGTCGCGCTGATGCTCGTCATGGGTGTGGCCTCCACGTACTGGTTCCGCACGCTCGACGCCAACGCCACCGTAGTCGCCATCCGAGGCAACATGACCGAGCCCGCCACGCTCCCCACCCGCATCGAAGCCGAGACCTACGCAAAACCGACCGGCTTCGTGGATCCCGAGCTGAAGAACGCCGCCCTCAACGAGCAGGAGCGCAAGGCAGGCCAGCCCGCGACCCACCCCACCGCCAAGGCCCCGGAAGGCAGGCAGTACTGATGAACAACAACTCCCTCGCCCTGCTTCCCGAGTACATCCTGATCCTGGCCGGCGTCCTCGTCATGATGACGGAGCCGCTGCTGAAGCCCGCCAGCTCGCGCAAGCCGCTAGGCTGGTTCGCCATCCTGGCGACGCTTGCGTCGGGCATCGCGAGCTGGTACCAGCTGCACCTGCTCACCGGTGGCCGAGCGACCATCGTCGCCTACTCAGGTACGATCCAGGTCGATGCCTTCTCAATCTTCTTCCACTTCCTCATCGCGGCGATCGTGCTGGTCACGCTGCTGAGCTCGCTGGACTACTTCGACACTCCACACGGTCACGCCGGTGAGTATTTCGCACTCGTGCTCTTTGGCGCCACCGGCATGATGTTCATGACCTGCTCGGTCGAGCTCTTGATGGTCTTCATCGGCCTCGAGATCTCCTCCATCTCGACCTACATCCTGGCCGGCTTTCGGAAGGGCAAGGCTGTGGGTGCAGAGTCGTCGATCAAATACTTCCTGTTAGGCTCGTTCGCGACCGCGTTCTTTCTCTACGGCATTGCGTTGGCCTTCGGCGCAACCGGATCTACCTCCATCACCGCCATCGCGCAGGCGCTTTCGGTTCCCAACGGCACGCCCAAGCTCACCTTCCTTGCGCTGGGAATGATCCTGATCGGGCTCGGCTTCAAGGTCTCGGCGGCTCCGTTCCATGTCTGGACGCCGGACGTTTACCAGGGGGCGCCCGCGCCGATCGTCGGCCTGATGTCGACCGCGCCCAAGGCTGCGGCGTTCGCCGTGCTGCTGCGCATCTGCTACCTGGGCTTCGGCTCCATGGACCATCGCTGGGCGACCCTGCTCTGGATCCTGGCGGCACTCTCGATGACGATCGGCAACCTCGGCGCGCTGCGTCAGCACGACGTAAAGCGCATGCTGGCTTACTCGTCGATTGCGCACGCGGGATATCTGCTCGCTGCGTTTACCGCGTTCCCGCGGAGCGGCATCTCCGCCGCATGCTTCTATACGGCGGCGTACGCGGCGATGAACGTGGGCGCTTTTGCGGTCATCACGCAGCTTTCGAGCGCGCACGAGCACCACCGCTCGCTCGAGGACTTTACCGGTGCGGCGCTGCGGCGCCCGTGGCTGGGAGCGTTGATGGCCTTCTTCCTGCTTTCGATGATCGGGATTCCGTTCACCGGCGGCTTCTTCGCCAAGTTCTACGTGTTCTCGGCTGCCATCAACGGAGGGCACTGGCTGCTTGCGGTGGTCGGCCTGCTGAACTCGGGGCTGGCCTGCTTCTACTATCTGCGGCTGCTGGTGGCGATGTACACCCGGCATCCGCACGAGCGGGCGAATGAGCTTGCTAGCTCGACTCCGCTCAGCGCTCCTGCCGCGCTTGCGCTCGCTGCCTGCGCGCTGGCTACGCTGGGGCTCGGCATCGTTCCCGGGCATGTGCTCACGCTTTCGCAGCGCGGAGCGAGCGCGGTTCTGGCATCTCCAGCGCCGGTGCCAAGCGGACCACGGTTTGAGCCGGGCCAGCGATAGCTGTCGGCCCGGAGCACATCGCGACCGTTTGGCCCTTTGCCCCTGAGGGAGGAGGGTTGCCACTTCAGGGCTTATAGCCGCTCGCCCATTGCTGTAGTAACGCTCGAAACGCAGATTCACGACGGGAGTGACAAACAAAGAGGCAAAGACTTATCCCTGAGTAGTTTGTTCACCTGTCTTACCGACGCTGTACTGCTGGTTCGACCCGTAGATTCCTCCGCTTCGCTACGGAATGACAACAAAAGCGGTGTTGTCTTTTGTTGTCATCTGGCAGGAATCTGCGGTTCGACTGGCGCTGCACTCCACCGGAGGCAAATGGCCTAGGGCTCAGGCAAAAATCAAGACTAGAGGAAGAACGATCCCGGCGACGAGTGCTACCGATACCAGAACCTTGTTGCGCGTGTATTTGTAGGACATGTACAGGCCGGTTGCGGTAGAGGTAAAGAGCCCGATACAGACCAGCAGGAAGAAGATCCGCAGCGGCAAGGAATGCCGTTTCCTCTCTGGCACCGGGGCAGGAATCGGAGCGGCAGGCGCTTGCACGGCTACCGGGGCTGCGCCGGCGTCATGCTTTGCCTTGCCGGCGTCCGGGGCTGCGGAAACGGCCAGAGGCGCTTTCCGGACAGGCACGATCGTCGTCTGCTTCTTGTGCAGTTGTCCCAGCACTACGATCCAGCGCGCCGGCTTGTAGTCCGGATGATCGCGATTGGTTTCATGCAGACCAAACGTCTGCAGGGCGCCGGTAAGGGCGAAAAACAGGATTGCCGGCGTGATGAAGACGCCAAAGTACAGGTGCGCGACGCGGGAAAAGCGTAGAAGATTCCGGAACATGCGTGTAGTTTATCTGAACTACGACACTGTTGGTCCGAGTTTAGGTGAACTTTTTCGGACCACGGATAAGCTGATGGTGACTGCCAGGATGGCTACGATGACCCCCAAAGACAGCATCGGCCCTATTGCGTACCAGGGTTCGACGAGCATCTTGCCTGCCGCAAACGCAAGCACGGCGGCCAGCCCGAAATGAAGGTAGCGCAGCTGTTTAAGCATCTTTGCGAGCAGGAAGAACAAGGAGCGCAGGCCCATGACGGCGAGGATGTTCGACGTGTACGCGATGAACGGGTGGCGCGTGATCGAGAGCACGGCCGGGATAGAGTCGAGCGCGAAGATGATGTCGGCGGTCTCGATGGCGATAAGCGCGAGGAGCAGCATGGTGACCATGGTGTGGCCGTCCTGCTCGACCCAGAACTTGTCCGTGCGCAGGCTGACGGGGTGGATCTTCGACACCCAGCGGACCCAGGCCGGGGCGTTTTCGCTCTCCTCGCCTTCCTGCGGGAGCACCAGCCGGACGGCCGCCGCCAGCAGCACGACGGCGAAGACGTAGCTGACCCAGTGGAACCTTGCCAGCAAGCCGAGGCCGGCCGCGATGAAGCCCCCGCGCATCAGGATCGCGCCCAGCACCCCCCAGAAGAGCACCCTGGGCTGGTACTGCGGCGGAATGCGAAAGACGCGGAAGAGCAGCAGGAAGACGAAGAGGTTGTCGATCGAGAGGGATTCCTCGAGCGCATAGCCGGCCAAGAACTGGGTTGCGGAGGTGCTTCCCATCGTCCGCCAGACGTAGACCGCGAAGCCGAGCGCGGCCGAGACCCAAAGGATCGTCGCCCAGACAGCATTGCGGTGCTGTCGCCGCGCCTTTGCTTCTGGTGCCAGCCGCATAAGGCCCCAGCGCGCAAAGGTGAACTCGAACGCGAGCAGCGCCAGCAGGCCGGCGTGGAAGCCAACCCAGTCCCGATGCGCGGGCCACCAACCGTGGATGCTGGAAATCATTCTTCTCTGATGCTATCGCGCTTTTGGCGTGACACGGTGCGCGACGACGGCTAGGATGGGTCAAGCTCACTCTGCTCAACTCTATCCAAGGTGTCTGTCGAATGAAAATTCTGCTTGCTTCCCTGCTTCTCACCTTTGCAGCTGCTGCTGCCCACGCCCAGGCGCCCGCGGGCGCGCCCGCCGGTGCCAACGGCATCTGCAAGGACGGAACGTATTCCATGCAGGCCACCAAGGATGGTGCCTGCCGAGGACATAAGGGTGTTCAGACCTGGTACAGTGCGTCCGCGGCGGCGCCGGCTGCGATGCCGGCAGCTACCCCGGCGGCCGCAGCACCGTCGCGTCCGGCGCCGACCGCGAGCCAGGCTGCACCCGCGGCGATGCCGGCGGCTACTCCCGTGGCCGCGACGGCAGCTGCGGCTCCCCCCAAGCGCTCAGGGCCGGCTGCTTCGGCTGCGGCCAAGACGGCTGCGCCGGGCGGAGGTCCGGGGCTGGTATGGGTGAACACGGCAAGTAATGTTTACCACTGCCCGGGTACTACTTACTATGGGAAGACCAAGGCTGGGGCCTATATGTCTGAGGCGGATGCGAAAGCGAAGGGGGCGCATAATGAGGGGGGTAAGCCTTGTCCTGCGCAGTAGTTTGCGCTGCGGGAGCGGTCGTTGCTGCAGGATGCATGACCTTTGTTTTCATCCCGTAGGGATCTGCTTTCCTTGACGGCAATACTCTAACGTTGGGACTATCCCCACTCATCGCAGTGAAGCTGCGACGAATGGGGCACCCGGCTTTGGTGGTTAAGCTAGAGTCCCGCTGAAGGGCGTTCCAAGATTACCGCGTAGAAGCCATCGCAGGGGTCGATCCCGGGAAGCGTTCTGAGGGCGCCGTCCTTGACCATGCCGGCGAACTCTACTTTGAGCAGCGTGGCCGCGGGCAGACGGGGAAATCCTTCTGCGGCGGCTTCGACGACTTGCTCACACTCCTCGGGCTCGAGCGAGCAGGTGGAGTAGACCAGTCGACCTCCCGGGGCCAGCCGGCCTAATGCGGCCTGCAGGATCTCTCGCTGGCGCGCGGCCTGACGGGCCAGCTCGCCGGGTTCGAGTCGCAGGCGGATCTCCGGGTTGCGGCCCAAGGTTCCCGTGCCGCTGCACGGCACATCGCACAGGATCAGGTCGAACTCGCCCGCGGTCTTGCCTACCGGAGACATGGTTGCGGCATCGGCGATGGCGGTCGTCACCCGGGCCGCGTAGGGCACGCGCCGCAGCCGGCCCTGCATCAGGCCCATGCGCCGGGCGCTCAGGTCGGTTGCCAGCACGTCCGCCTGCGGCATGCGGGCGGCGAGCATCAGCGTCTTGCCGCCGGGGGCCGCGCAGCAATCCCATATGCGCGTGCCGCCCGCGGGCATGGCCGCGACCGCCAGCTCCGCGACCAGCCGCGACCCATCGTCGATTGTGGGAAGGCCATCCTCGGGGGCGAACAAGCGACCGCCGGACGGCTCTTCCTGATCAGCCGCGCAGATGGCCAGCGCCGCATCGCGACCGTAGTGGGCGACCCAGCGCTCCACCATCCAGGCGGGATGGCCGAGCCGTTCGGCAAACGCGGCCGTGGTTTCGAACACCTTGGATCCCGCGGGCGGGAGCTTCGCGACCTTGCGCAGAATGGCGTTGACCATCCCCGTGGCGTGCGGATGGCCGGCAGCCCGGCACATCTCGACGCTCTCGCTCAGCGCCGCGTGCGCCGGAATGCGGTCCATGTGCAGCAGCTGGAAGGCGCCCATGCGCAACACCAGTGCGACCTCCGCGGGCAGCTTCTGCCCCGGCCGCTCCAGCAGCTTGCGGACCTGGGCGTCGAGCGCGATCTGCCAGCGCAGCGTGCCCATGACGAGCGCGGTGGCGAGGTTCCGGTCGGGCTCCGAAAGCTCCTCCATGCCCGGCCCGCGCAGCAGGTCGTCGGAGTGGCCCCGCGTGGCCTCGACGGCCGTCAGCACCTCAAAGGCAACGCGCCTGGCCGGTGTGATCTTAGCGTGGGCAGCGGCGGCTTCGCGCGTCGGGCCCGCACTCGCCGGACGCGCCTTGGCGAACTTCTTCGGTACGCGGCCGCCGGCGGCAATCACTGCGGCGGCGGCCTCCTCGCCGGTCCTTGGAACTGGCTTGGTTCTGGTCTTCACTCGCCCACCCGCTCGCCCGTTTTAACCTGGTGGCCGCGTAGAAACTCTGCGGCGGTCATGCGCTTTTTGCCTTCCATCTGGACCTCCAAAAACTCTACCGCGCCGACGCGGCAACCGACCGTCATGCGCTCACCTTCCACCTGCACGGTGCCCTGCTGCACTGGGGTCTCAGCCACACGCATCCGATGTACGAGCAGCTTCTTGCCGCGGATCGTGGTCCAGGCGCCGGGCCAGGGCTGAAAGCCTCGCCAGCGATTCACGTTCTCGACCGCGGTGCCCGCGAAGCTCATGCGGCCGTCCTCGCGCGTGAGGATTGGGGCCAGGGTGGCGTGCTCGTGGTTTTGCTCCACGGCACATAGCGTGCCGTTCTCGAGACCGGCCAGCGTCTTGACCATCAACTCGGCACCGATGGCCGCCAGGCTTTCGAACAGGTCAGCCGCGGTCTCGTCCGGGTCGATCGGCTCGACCTGCGCGAGCAGCATCGGCCCCGTGTCGAGCCCCGCGTCCAGCCGCATGGTGGTGACACCGGTGTGCGTCTCGCCGTTGGCGACTGCCCACTGAATTGGCGCGGCGCCGCGGTATTTCGGCAGCAGCGAACCGTGTAGATTGATACAGCCGAAGGGAGGCAGCTCCAGCATCCACTCAGGGATTATGCGCCCGTAGGCGATGACCAGGATCGCGTCCGGAGCGATGTTCTCGAGGCACGCGCGCAGATCAGCGTTGTGCTTAATCTTCTCCGGCTGCAGGAGCGGCAGGCCGAGACGCAGCGCCGCCGCTTTGACCGCGCCCACGTGGATGTCCATCCCGCGGCCCTGCATGCGGTCCGGCTGCGTCACCACCAGAGCAACGTGATGGCCGGCCGCCAGCACTGCCTCCAGGGTTCCTACGGCGAACTCGGGAGTTCCGCAAAATGCGATCTTCATTGAACCAGTGTAAGGCAGCAGGAACAGGCAAGGGCAGTTGAAGGCAGTGGTTAGAGCGTCTTCATGAGTCCGAAGAGCAGGCGCTGGACCTCTGCCGACAGCGCTTCGCAGGGCTCCAGCACCTCCGGCGGGGCAAGCGCCAACCTCCGCGCCAGGATCAGCTGCGTCTGCAACTCGGCATTCGACCCTTTTGCAATCGCAAGGAATCGTCTGAAGTCGGTCGGACTCTCCCGCGACTCACCTTTCCGCGATATTGCTCGGGATGGAGACCGCACTGCGCCGCAACTGACCGGTCAGCCCAAATCGCTCATCCGCCGGAAACGAGCGAGTCGCGTATAAATCGCAACGGCCAGCTCCATCCCGCGCTGCCAAACAATCAAATCCCGAAACGATCGAGCCGGCACAGATCACCTGCCTTTCACCGTCTTTACTACTCCAAACTGCCCCAAACCGCCTCTTCACCATTCCCCGTTCTTCTGCATCTTGCGGATCTTGCGGGCGACGAGCTCGCGCTTCAGGCGCGAGATCCGGTCGATGAACAGGACGCCGTCGAGATGGTCAATCTCGTGCAGCAGGGCGCGCGCCAGGAGCTCGTCCCCTTCCACCTCGAAGAAGTTCCCCTTCACGTCCTGGGCGCGCACCTTCACCGTGGCCGCGCGCACGACCTTTTCGCGAATATCCGGCAGGCTCAGGCAGCCTTCCTCCTCTACCTGTCGGCCGTCCTGCTCGAGCACAACCGGGTTGATGAGCGCGATCTTTTCAGCCGGGTTCTTCCCAAAGCTCACATCGACGACCGCGATGCGCCGCGAGATCGCGATCTGCGGCGCAGCCAGCCCAATCCCCTGCGCGGCGTACATGCTCTCGAACATCTCCTCGACGAGCGTCGCGAGCTTCTCGTCGAAGGCCGTCACCTCTTCCCCGCGCCTGAGCAGCACGGGCTCCGGCCACTTGACCACGGGATGAATCTTTCCCGCAAACTTTCTCTTCTCAACCTTCTTGGTAGCCACTGCCCCTCACTGCCTCACGCTGATTTTCACTGCCTGACTGTTCCCTCAATATCGCCGAATCTGACCCACGTACCCATCGAGGTTTCGCTTCATCTCTCCAAGCGAGTCGCCGCCGAACTTCTCCACCATCAGCCGCGCCACCGTGAGCGCGACCATGGCCTCGGCCGCGACGCCCGCTGCAGGAACGACGCAGACGTCGCTGCGTTCATAGGCTGCCTTGACGTCCTCGCGGCCTGCAAAGCTGACGCTTCCCAGCGGCCGACGCAACGTGGAGATCGGCTTCAGGTACCCGCGCACGACGAGGTCCTCGCCGTTTGAGATGCCGCCTTCGATCCCGCCCGCGTTGTTGGTCTCGCGCGTGAACTTTGTGAACTTCTCGCCGCCATCCTCGGGTTCCAGGCTGTCGACCTCCCGGGTGTACCCGATGGCGTCATGGACGCTCGACCCCATGGACGAGGCTGCCGTGACGCCGCGCCCAAGCTCCACC
This sequence comes from uncultured Acidobacteriaceae bacterium, assembly GCA_964249685.1. Lineage (GTDB taxonomy): Bacteria > Acidobacteriota > Terriglobia > Terriglobales > Acidobacteriaceae > Edaphobacter. The sequence goes on along the minus strand of CAXUDC010000014.1, from coordinate 21,254 downwards.
GCCTTGACGGCCTGCAGGCTCATGACAGCCTGGGCCAGCAACCCATCCAGCCGCTCGTCCCAGTTCACGTGCGACCCGACCCCGGGCACCAGGCCGTGCACCACGACCTCGCAGATCCCGCCTACGGTGTCGCCGGTCTTGAGCGCGCGGTCGACCTCGGCCTTCATCCGTCCTTCGGCCTCAGCGTCGACACAGTTCAGGAGCACGTCTTCCCTTGCGTTGGCGGCCGCGATCTCCTCCCAGGAGGCATCGCGTCCGAGCTCCGCCTGGCCCACGCGCACCACATGGCTGCCGACCGAAACGCCCAGCTCGCCGAGCAGCATTTTGGCAAGCGCACCGCAGGCGACCCTGGCCGCGGACTCCCGCGCGGAGGCTCGCTCGAGGACATAGCGAGCGTCGGGGAAGTCGTACTTGAGCGATCCCGCCAGGTCCGCATGCCCCGGCCGCGGGCTCTTCACCGCCTTGTGCTTATCCGCGTCCCCCGCACCGACCGGCAGAATCTCTTCCCAGTTCTTCCAGTCGTTGTTGGCGAGCGTCATGGCCACGGGCGAGCCGATCGTCTTTCCGTGCCGGACCCCGCTCAGCACATGCGCGCGGTCACGTTCGATGCGCATCCGGCCCCCGCGCCCGTAGCCCTGCTGCCGCCGCCACAGCTCGCGATCGAGCCGCTCCTGGTCGACCGGCACGCCGGCGGGCAGGCCGCTTACCAGCGCCACCAGCGCCTCGCCGTGACTTTCTCCTGCCGTAGAAAACCGAAGCATCCCTCACCCCAAACTTCGATTGTAACAACCGGGGCTTTTTCAGCCGACAGCTTACAGCTGAGAGCTGACAGCTGGCTCCGCGGCGGGCTCCCCGCGCAACCACCGGGCGGAATCGAACAGATTGCGCTCCATGCTTCGCACCCATTCCGTCGGCTCGTCGGCCTTCTTTCCGGCCGCGGCCGCGGCCGCAAACTCACGGCGCATGGCCGCAAACTTTGCCTCCAGGTCGTCGACGGCCGAAAGCAGCATAGCCTCAGGCGTCATCGGCAGCTTCGGCGAGCCGAACTCGAGCCGGCCGTGATGGCTCAGAATCATGTGCTCCACCAGCACGCGCAGCCGGTCCGGGAACGGTGCCAGCTGCTGCACCTTCTCGCGCAGCATGCCCTGCGCGATGGAGATATGCCCGATCAGCTGACCCTCGAGCGTGTAGGTAAAGTTCGTCTTCCAGCTCAGTTCCCTGATCTTGCCGATGTCATGCAGGATGGCACCTGTGACGGCCAGATCGGGGTTCACCTCCGGGTAAAAGGGAGCCATCGCCAGTACCAGCTTCGCCAGCCCGAGCACATGCTCAAGCAGCCCGCTCAGCCAGGCGTGGTGCAGTATCTTGGCCGCGGGAGCTATGCGGAAGGCCGGGCCAATCTCGGGGTCGTCAAGGAACGCGAGCACCAGCCGGCGCAGGTCGTCATTACCGAACGCCGCGACGATCGCCCGCAGCTCCGCGTCCATCTCCTCCATGGGGCGCTCGGCGACGGGCTGGAAGTCGCGCGCTTCCACCTCCGACTCGGCGGCCGAACGCATCTTGATCAGCGTGATCTGCCACTTGCCCTTGTAGTTCTCGATCCGGCCCTGCACCTTCACGTAGCAGCCCTCGCCACAGGTGGAAAACGCGTCGGTAAACTCCTCCCACATCCTGGCTTCGAGCGCGCCCGTCTTGTCCCCGAGCGTCAAGGCAAGGTACTGCCCGCCGGACTTCTTTTCGCGCAGCGAGATCTGCGAGAGACAGAAGTAGGAGGTCACGACCGCGTTGTCGAACTGGGGTGCATCCGCTACGTAAAAGTCCTTCATCGTCTCTCCAGCATAAAGAAACGCGAGAGCCGAAGCCCTCGCGTCGCTAAGGAAAACCGGTCCTAAATGCCCGGAGGCGGGACCAGCGTTCCCGGCTGCGGACTGCCTGGGACCGGTTGCGTGACCGGCGGCGGAGTGGTGTCACTGGGTACGTTCGAGGCCGGGCGCGGCACCGACGAGTTGGGAACCTGCTGGGACTGGCTGGGCTGACTCGGCTTCGTGATTGGCGGCGTGGCACTGGTCGGCGCAAGCGTCGGGCTTGTGGTCTGTTCGATCTGCACCGGAGCCGCCTTCGGAACCGGCTTCTTGTCTTCTAGACGCTCCTTGGGCGCGCCCTTCACCTTTTTCGGCTTCTTGGGCTTCTTGCTGGTGTCGCCGTTCAGGCCCAGCGGAGCCGCCTGGACCTTTGCGGCGGTCGCTTCGTCCGCTGTCCGGTCGACGGGCTTAGCGTTGATCTTTTCCGCCTTCTTGGCGGTGATAACCGTGGCTTTCTTCTCCTTCACCTCGGCGGCCTTGGCGGCGAAACGCGTCTTGGTCCTGGGCGCCGCGGTCGGCGTCAGCGGGTTGTCGTTCAGATTTGCGGATTCGTTGTTCGGGGCCGTGGGCGTCGTCGCGCGGGCCAGGCTGGTGGTCGCGCCGGCCTGCACCGCGCCGCCATCGACGGTCTTGGTCGGCGTCTCATCCGTGCCCGCCGGTAACGCGTTGCGCGGAGCCTGGCCGAAGCGGATCTTTTCTTTCTTGGCGAGCTTTGGTGGCTTGTTGGACGTCTTGCCGCTCGTCTTGCCACTCGTGGCCGTTGTTGCCTTTGCGGGAGCGGTGATCACGCCGAGGCCCGTATTCGGGTCGACCGCGGCGACGGTCGTCGTAGCCGAGGCAGCCTCAGGCGAGTTTGCCTCGGCACCGGTCAGGGTGCGGCCGCCGGTAGTGTCGGGCGAGGAGATGACTGGCCTGGAGGCGGCGACGGTCCCGGGCCGCCGGTCGAAGCGCGTGGTCTGCTTTGCCGCTTTTTTCTTCACCGGCGGCGGTGCGTAGGCGGAGAAGGTCGGCTTGCTTTCGGACGCGCTCGCGCCGGAATCGACGAAGCCGGGCTGCAAGTCGATGTAGGAGTCATCGCGCAGCTTGGTCAGGTAGGCGCGCAGGGCGGGCTGCATGGCCTGCGTGTAGAGCTGCTCCTGGATCTGCTGCTCGACCTGCTCGATGGGCGCGGGGCCGGCCTGGTTGTGGGCGTTGACCTTCAAAATCACGAAGCCCTGGCGCGTGCGGATGGGCTGCGTGGAATCACCGACGGGCAGGCTGTAGGTCGCATCCTCCAGCACCTTGGCCAACGCGCCCCTTTTGAACTGGCCCAGTTCGCCGCCTTGCGCCGCGGACGGGCCGCCCGAGAACTTCTTTGCGATATCCGCGAAGTCGCCGCCGGCCATAATCTTCGACTTCAGGTCGTTGGCTTTGGCCTCGGCCGCTGCGATCTCGGCCGGCGTGGCGGTCTCGGCGAGCGGCACCAGGATCTCGCTCAGCCGCACCTGCTCGGGCTGCTCGAACTCGTCCTTGTGCGCGTTGTAATAGGCAAGCTCGTCGGCCTGACTCATCTGCAGGCGGCGCCCGACCTCCTCGCGCACCACCTGCTGGGTCAGGATCTGGTTGCGGATCTGCGCCTTGAAATCCTCAAAGCTGACGCCCTGCTGCTTGGCCGCTTTTTCAAGATCGTCCAGCGTATCCAAGTGGTTCTGCTTGCGGATGTCGTCGAGCTGGCGGATCACATCCGCATCCGCGTTCAGGCCGAGTTCCTTGGCGCGCGAGATCAGCAGCTGCTTGTCGATCATGTCGCGCAGCAGGTTCTTTTGCGCCTTCTCGACCTCGGCCGGCGGCGCGTGGTTCTGTGCCGCGTCCTGCTCGAACTGCTGCTCGGCGCGCTCGATGTCGCTGCGGCTGATGATCTGGTCGTTCACCCGGACGACGACGTCCTCGACCACCGTGCCGTGCGGCGTGATGGCGGCGGGCAGCGGCGGCAGGTTCAACTGCGGGGTCGGCGCGGCGGTATCGGGACCGCCGTAGCGCGGCGCCTTGACGACCTGCGCCTGGGCCAGGCCGCCCAGCAGCGCCATCCCCAGGAAGACGCGGGAGAGCGCTCCGGTAAAGGCGAAGCGCCGGAAACAGGCGAGGGCAAGGCTGGCGCTGGGTCTGGCTGCGGCGGGCATGGGCCGGTCACGTCTGGTCGCGTTCAAGGTCAAAAGAAATCTCACTTCCATATTGGAGCAGGGATCGGGGACGCGGGTTTGACTCCGCTTCCCCCGCGCTCGGTATCAACCCCTTCATTCTAACGCGACCGGAGATCGCGCTGCGCCGGCTAACCCGCCCCTGCTATACTCCGTCCAATGATTTGTGTCGCAAACGCACCACCCATGAGGTAACCCAAGCCGATGGCACCCCGTACACGCCGCGCCGTTTTTACCGTCACCGTCTTCCTCGCCTCCTGTGGTGTTCTGGGCTCGGTGGTGGGCCCGCGCCTGGCGGCACAGTCTGCGTCGGATGAGTCCACGCTGCGCGACTCGTTGAAGAGTTTTACCAGTGTCTACTCCGTCGTCGAGCAGAACTACGCCGACAAGATGGACACCGAGCACGCCGACAAGGCGATCTACGATGGTGCCATTCCCGGCATGCTGCACACGCTGGACCCGCACTCTAACTTCTACGACCCCAAGGCCTACGCGCAGATGCGCGAGGACCAGCACGGACGCTACTACGGCGTCGGCATGACCATTCAGCCGCAGCTTGTCGACGGCACGCTGAAGATTTTCATCCTGTATCCGTTCGAGGGCACGCCTTCGTTCAAGGCCGGCATCAAGCCCGGCGACCAGATCCTTACCGTGGACGGCAAGCCGGTGGATGGCATGGATTCGGCCGCGGTCGCGTCCATGCTGAAGGGGCCGCGCGGGACCCATGTTTCAGTCGTGATGCAGCGCGAGGGCAAGGACAAGCCGATTACGTTCGACCTGGTACGCGACGAGATCCCGCGGCCCTCGGTCGATCTGGCGTTCGAGATCAAGCCGAACGTGGGCTACATGCACGTCACCAACTTCCAGGAGACGACCGCGCGCGAGGTTGGCGACGCGCTTGATGTGTTCCGCAAGGATGGACCGCTGAAGGGGCTCGTAATCGACCTGCGCGGCAACCCGGGAGGTTTGTTGAACCAGGCTGTGGATATGTCGGACAAGTTCCTCGAGAAGGGCCAGGTGGTGGTCTCACAGCATGGCCGCGCGGCCGCCGACCAGGTGTATAGCGCCAGCCGCGGCGAGCAGGGGCCCAAGTTTCCCATCGTGGTGCTGGTGAATCGCAACACGGCGTCGGCTGCGGAGATCGTCTCGGGCGCGCTGCAGGATCATGACCGCGCGCTGATCGTCGGGGAGACGACGTTCGGCAAGGGCCTGGTGCAGACAGTGTTCAACATCAGCCAGAACACCGGTCTGGCGCTGACGACGTTCCACTACTACACGCCCTCCGGCCGGCTGATCCAGCGTCCGTACGACAACCTGAGCCTGTACGACTACTACTATGTGCGTGAGGCCTCGAACCCCAAAGACAATAAGAACCGCGAGGTCAAACTGACCGACGACGGTCGCACGGTTTACGGTGGCGGAGGCATTACGCCGGATGAGCACATCGATCCGTTGAAGGGCAACCATGTGCAGGCCACGCTGCTGCCTTATGCGTTTTTCAACTTCAGCAAGCGCTACCTGGCGACGCATACCGTGACCCGGGACTTTACGGTCGACGATGCGGTGATTGCGGACTTTGAAAGCTTCCTCAAGCAGAAGAAGATCGAGGTGAGCGATCAGGACGTCGCGGCGAATCTCGACTGGGTCAAGGAATCGATCAAGAGCGATCTGTTCACGTCGCAGTTCGGGCAGAACGAAGGCCAGAAGGTGCGGGCGGAGTGGGATCCGCAGATCCAGAAGGCGCTGAGTTTCCTACCGCAGGCGCAGGCTCTGGAAGAGCACTCGAAGGGTAAGAGTACGACGACAGCTAGCCGGTAATCACTGCTTGTGCAGGAAGGCCACGCTTAGCCGCGTGGCCTTCCTGTTTTGGTGACCATGGGGTACCCCAGAAGGTGGGATGGGCAGGCGTGGGGTGGATGTGATATTTACATTGCATCGAGCTACGAAAAGTGACTTGACACTTCCCCAGGCCCCCGGAGCATCCATGTCGAGCGTTCGCCCCTTCTCGCTTCTTGCCGCATCCCTCCTTACCTCTACCGTGCTGGGCTGCTCCGGCGCGCTGACGGCCACACCCGCGCCAAGTGCTGCCGTGCTGACGGGTAACTGGCAGATCTCGTCCTCCTCGACCTCGGCCGCGAAACTCGCTTCGCTGGCGGGTGAGTTTACGGGCGGCGGCGCGACCGTCACCGGAATCGTGCATGCGAGCGCGGCCAACGCATGCATCGCGACTGGCACGGCCATCGACCTGAGCGGATCTGTCTCCTCCGCCAGCCTGCTTACTCTCACCGGCACGGTGGTCGGCGGTACCCTGACGATTACCGGAACGGTGGCCGCGGACGGCAAGAGCCTGAGTGGAGCAACCTACGTGGTGACGGGCGGAACGTGCGCGTTCGCCACGCCCGCGACAGCCAACGCGGCTTCGTACGCTTCGATCACCGGAACCTACACGGGGACGTTTCCCGACATGAGCGGGCAATCCTCGTCGATTACCGCGACCCTGACCCAGTCGCCGTCGTCGAGCACGACCGGCACGTTCAGCTTGAGCGGTTCGGCGACACTGCCCAGCAATCCGTGCTTCAACAGCCCGGTCGCCATCACGAACTCGCAGGTGAGCGGCGGCAGTTTCAACCTGACCTATAGCGATAGCAGCACGGGAAACAGTGTCAACGCGCTCGGCACCTTTACGACCGATGGCAAGACGTTGACGGTGACGCAGTGGACGTTGACGGGGTCGTGTGGGCCGGACAGCGGGACGGGTGTTTTGATGAAGCAGTAGGGTGTTTTGACGGGGATCTGCGGAGTGCGTTCCCTGAAGCTGGGAGGCGAGATCGACGAACCGCAGATCCCTACGGAATGACAACCAAAATACAAGTGCTGCTTCTTGTTGTCATTCCCATTTAGTCTGCAAAGCGGAGGAATCTGCGGTTCGGACCAGCATTCCACGCTTCAGAACGCTTTAGCTTTCGTCCTGCGTCTCCCACGGCCTGAAGGTGTACTCAGCCTGCTCCATATCGACACGGTTCCCGCGGAAGGGGACGCGCTCAAGCGCGAGCCTGGCGCGCTGCTCGGCGGCGGCAATGCCGGGCAGCTTGATTTGGCCGCCCGCGCCCACGACGCGGTGCCAGGGCAGCCGGTCGGGGGATTCGGTACGGAGAAGACGCGCGACCGCCCGGTGATACAGAGGGTAGCCGGCTGCGGCGGCGACCTGACCGTACGTGCTTACTTTTCCTGCACGAATAGAGAGGATGATGCGACGAAAGGCGCGGTCGCGGTCACCGTTCGGGGTTGCAGCCTCGCGCAGGAGGCGGCGCCGGGCCTTGAGCGGCGAGGCTTGATCGTAGAAGGATTGACCTTTGACGGCCGCGGGGTTATGGATCGACTTCCGGGTGGGTGACATGGAGCAAGGCCCTGCAGCGGCAACTCTGGAGCGGGAGACCGGGATCGAACCGGCGACATTCAGCTTGGGAAGCTGACGTTCTGCCACTGAACTACTCCCGCTTATAAGGTGATTATACGTGGTGAGGGAGTGGTTGCAAGGGGGTGAAGTCCCACTCATCACGGTGAAGCTGTTATGAAGGGAGCACGTTCCCGGGGAACGCCTCGGCGGTCAGGCGGCGTGCAGGGTGAAGGTGAAGACGGAGCCCTGGCCGGGCTGGCTGGTGACATCGATGGTGCCGCCGTGCGCCTCTGCGATCGCGCGCGAGATGGCGAGGCCCATCCCGGTGCCGGAGATGTTGGCGGCGCGCTCGCGGGAGCGGTAGAACTTGTCGAAGATGAGCGCCTGCTCAAGCGGGTCAATGCCCAGGCCGCGGTCCGCGACGCTGCAGGCGATCATGTCGCCCTGCACCTCCGCGCTGAGGAAGATGGGCGCGCCCGCCGCGGAGTACTTGGCGGCGTTTTCGAGCAGGTTGCCGAGCAGCTTCAGCAGCCACGTGGCATCGGCTTCGACGAGCGGCAGGCCGGGCGGTAGCTTGACCTCGACCGGGTGGCCAGTCAGGGCGGTCGCGTTGTCTTCGAGCGCGGACTCGAGCAGTGGGCCGAGTGGCTGCGGGTGCAGCGTCATCGTGACCTCCAGCGTGTCGAGCTGCGCCATCTCGACCGATTGCGCGACGAGCCGGTTGAGGCGGTCGGTCTCCTCCTCGATCACCTCCAGCAACTCCGCCGTGTTGGCGGCGTTGAACTGGCCCGTGCGCAGCGTGCCGATCGAGACCTTGATGGCCGTGAGTGGGGAGCGGATTTCGTGCGTGATGGAGTCCATCATCATGGTGCGCAGGCGCTCGGATTGCTTGGCGGATTCGGCGCGCGTGGCCTCCTCGACCGCCCGGGCGCGATCGAGCGCGACCGAGACCAGGCCGCCGATGGCCTCGAGCGTGGCTACCGAGAGCGTAACGCCGCGCAGCAGCAGCACGCCGCGCGGACGGACCCCGGTGCGCAGCGGGATGATGCACTCTTCCTGCGCGGCGTTGGTGGAGACGGCGCTGGCGTTTGAGAACGCACGCAGTTCCGCGGTGCCGAGCGTGGTGGGCCAGTCCGCGCCATAGCGGTAGGTCTTGTCGCTCTGCAGCAGAAAGAAGATCGCGGAGCGCGCCTTGCAGGCCGCCGCGACTGCGGTGGGAACGGAGTTGGTCAGCAGCGCGAGCTGGTCGGTCTGCAGCAGGCCGCGGCTCAGGCTGTACAGGACCTCAAGCTCGGACTGGCGCGCGACCGCCTGCCGGGATTCATCGCGGATCCGCTCCGACATCCGGCTGCTGACGACGGAGGTGATGAGCAGGACGAAGAGCGCGATCAGGTTCTGCGGGTCCGAGACCGTAAAGGTGTGGAGCGGCGGCAGGAAGAAAAAGTTGTAACATGCGGTTGCGACCAGTGACGTGACGATCGCGTACCGCAGGCCCCAGCGCGTGGCCAGGAATAGGATGAAGAGCAGGAAAGTGAGCGCGACCGTGGTCGAGTTGACGTGCACGACCGAGTCGTAGAAAGTGACGATGGCGGCAAGGCCGAGGGCGGCGCCGATCCAGCGCGCGAGAGAGATGAGCCGACGAGAGTTCACGCTGCGATGATACGACCTATGAAGGCAGAAATGAACAACAGGAAACGCCCGGAGGATTGGCTGGCTTCGGCCGAGGCCGCGGATGCGACGCGTGGCCGCTTCAAGGTCTTCCTGGGCTATGCGCCCGGCGTGGGCAAGACGTACAGCATGCTGAGCGAAGGCATTCGCCGCCTGGGGCGCGGGGAGGACGTCGTGATCGGCATCGTGGAGACGCACGGGCGCGCGGGCACGGCGGAGGTGGCGGAGAAGCTCGAACAGGTGCCGAGGCGCGAGCTGGACTACAAGGGCACGCTGTTCCGCGAGATGGACGTGGATGCGATCCTGGCGCGGCGGCCGCATGTGGCGCTGATCGACGAGCTGGCGCACACGAACGTCGAGGGCAGCCGCTTCGAAAAGCGCTATGAGGATGTGTTCGCGCTGCTGGACGCGAAGATCGACGTGCTGACGACGGTCAACATCCAGCATATCGAAAGCCTTACGCCGCGCGTGCAGTCGCTGACCGGCATTACCGTGCGCGAGACGGTGCCGGATTGGGTGCTCGACCGCGCGGACGAGATCGTGATCGCGGATGTGACGCCGGAGGCACTGGCCACGCGCATGCGGCGCGGCGACATCTATCCGGCGGAGCGCGTGGAGCGGGCGCTGGCTAACTTCTTCCGCCGCGGCAACCTGATCGCGCTGCGCGAGATGGCGCTGCAGCGGATCACCAAAGCCGTCGACCGGACGCTGGACGAGTATGTGAATCGCAAGCAGCTGGGCGCGCACTGGGCGGTGGCAGAGAAGGTCGCGGTGTGCATCAGCGCGAACGCCGCGGCGCGCGACCTGATCGCACGCGGCGCGCGGCTCGCGCAGGCCACGGACGCAGAGTTCTTCGTGCTGCACCTGGATGCGGACCGCGACCGCGAGGCTGAGGCGGCGCGAACGCTCGAGGAAAACTTTCAATTTGCGATGAATCTGGGAGCGAAGGTGGTCCATCTGCATGGATCGAACGTGGCACTCGCGACCGCGGCGTTTTCGACCGAGCATCGCGTCACCCAGGCGATCTTCGGCCGCTCCGCGCTGACCGGGCTAAAGAAGTATCTTTACTTTCTGGCGATCCAGCAGTTCGCGGCGGCGGCTCCGCATGTCGACCTGCACATCGTCACGCAGGAGGCTCGATGAAGATTTTGATTGCGGACGACGAGCGCCAGATTACGCGGGCGCTGCGGATGTCGCTGCAAAGCCATGGCTTTGAGGTAACGACCGTGGTCGATGGGCTAGAGGCGCTCGAGGTCTTCCAAAAGCTGCAGCCCGACCTGCTGATTACGGACCTGTCCATGCCCAATATGGATGGCGCGGAGTTGACGCGGGCGGTGCGGCGGATCGCGGATACGCCCATCATCGTGCTCTCCGTGCGCGACCAGGAGGCGACCAAGATCCTGGCGCTCGACAGCGGCGCGGACGACTACGTGACCAAGCCGTTCAGCGCGCCGGAGCTGCTGGCTAGGGTGCGCGCGCAGCTGCGGCGGCGAGTCAAGCAGGACGACACGCCCGTCAGCGTGAGCGAAGGCGACTTCGCCATCGACACCGCCGCGCACCGCGTCCTGGTGCGCGGGCAGGAGACGCACCTGACACCGAAGGAGTTCGACCTGCTGCTGCTGCTGGTCTCGAACACCGGCCGCGCGCTCACGCACAAGGTGCTGCTCCGCGGCGTCTGGGGGCCGGGCGGCGAGGATCAGCCCGAATATCTGCGGGTGCTGGTGGCGCAGTTGCGGAAAAAGATCGACGTCGCCGGGCAGGAAAGCTACATCGAAAGCGAGCCCTGGGTCGGGTACCGATTTCGGGCGGAAGCCAAGATACTTACCACTTCTTAATGCGGCCTCTACTGATTTCCAACCAGGCCGAGGAATCAACTAGGGTCTGAGGCGATTAGATGCAGATAGCAGTATGCGGGCTCCCCAGCCTGCTTGTGAAGTGCGCAGCCTCGGCGCGGCTACGCAAGCAGGCCAGTGCCGCGCTTGAACACAGCTTGGTCTCACTCCTGGTCACGGCCGCGACGCTTCCAACCAGTTCCACTTCACCCTACAGGGTTCGCCGCACAGGGTACCGTGCGCATGCAGCGTGTTGCTGCTAAGACGCCCGATCGAAGGAGGTTTCACCCATGCTCGATGCTGTCTTTGTCGTTGCTTCCGTGGTCTGTTTTGCGGTCGGGATCGCGTATGTTCACGCGTGCGACCGGCTGAAAGTGAGGCCGTCCGGTGATTGAAAACGTGATCCTGCTTGCCTTGTCCTTCTGCCTGATGGTGTACCTGGTGTACGCCCTGCTGCGCCCCGAAAAGTTCTGAAGGAAAAATTCGATGACGACCAACGGCTGGCTTCAAATTGCCTTGTTCTTTGCTTGTGTGCTCGCGCTGACGAAGCCGATGGGCCTTTACCTGGCGCAGGTGTTCGAGCGCCGGCGCACCTGGCTCGACCCCATGCTGAGCCCCGTGGAGCGCGTGCTCTACCGCCTGACCGGCGTGAATGCTGACGAAGAGATGCGCTGGACCGAGTACCTCGTCGCCATGCTGTGCTTCAGCGCAGTTACGATGCTGCTGACCTACCTTGTCGAGCGCCTGCAGCTGCACCTGCCGTGGAACCCGCAGGCGCTGCCGAACGTCGCGCCGGACCTGGCCTGGAACACCGCAATCTCGTTTACGACGAACACCAACTGGCAGTCGTACACGCCGGAAACGACGATGAGCTACTTTACCCAGATGTTCGGGCTCGCGACGCACAACTTCTGGTCCGCAGCCGTCGGCCTGTCGCTCGCGATCGCGTTCATCCGCGGCATCGCGCGCAAGGAGAGCAAGACGCTCGGCAACTTCTGGGTCGATCTGACGCGCGGCACGCTATGGGTCCTGCTGCCCATCTCGACCGTGTTCGCGCTCGCGCTGGTCTCGCAAGGCGTGGGGCAGAACCTGCGCCCGTACGACAAGGCGACGCTCGTCGAGCCGCACACCGTAACCGGCACTGACGGCAGAACGACCACCGCCACCCAGCAGACCATCGCGCAGGGCCCGGTCGCGTCGCAGGAAGCCATCAAGATGCTTGGCACCAACGGCGGCGGCTTCTTCAACGCCAATAGCTCGCATCCTTTTGAGAATCCCACGCCGTTCTCGAACTTCCTGCAGATGCTCTCCATCTTTCTGATTCCCGCCGGGCTCACCTACACGCTGGGCCAGATGGTGGCCTCGCAGCGGCATGGCTGGGCGGTCTTCGCGGCCATGTCCTTGCTCTGGTTCGCTGGGGTAGCCACGTGCTATTGGGCGGAGGCACAGCCCACCGCGGCGCTCCACGGCGTCGTCCAGCAGGCGAGCGATCTGCAGGCTGGCGGCAACATGGAGGGCAAGGAGGTCCGCTTCGGCATCGCCAACACCGCCTTGTTCGCCACCGTCACGACCGACGCAAGCTGCGGCGCCGTCAACGGCATGCACGACTCCTTCACGCCGCTCGGCGGCATGGTGCCGCTGGTCAACATCCTGCTCGGCGAGGTCGTCTTCGGCGGCGTCGGCGCGGGCATGTACGGCATGCTCATCTTCGTCATCCTCTCGGTCTTCATCGCCGGCCTCATGGTCGGCCGCACGCCCGAGTACCTGGGCAAAAAGATCGAAGCCTACGACATCCAGATGGCGATGCTCTACCTGCTCATCTTCCCGCTCGTAATCCTGGGCTTCTCCGCGGTGACGGTGCTATCGCCCACGCTCGGCCTTTCGTCGCTCGCCAACCACGGCCCGCACGGCCTGTCGGAGATCCTCTACGCCTACACCTCGGCGACGGGCAACAACGGCTCCGCGTTCGCCGGGCTCAACGCGAATACGCACTGGTTCAACTCGACGCTCGGCATCGCCATGTTCATCGGGCGCTTCCTCATGCTGATCCCGATGCTCGCCATCGCAGGCAATCTCGCCGCGAAGAAGAGCATTCCGGCCACGCTCGGTACCTTTCCGGTCACGTCACCGCTGTTCGCGACGCTGCTTACGGGCGTGATCGTCATCGTGGGCGCGCTGACCTTTTTCCCCGTACTAGCCCTCGGACCGGTCCTCGAGCACTTGGTCATGCGCGCCGGCCAAACCTTTTAGCGCCGGCGTCGTTCCGAGACAGGTCCGGGTTTCAGCCCGGACACCTCGAACCACCACACAGGCGGGCTTTAGCCCCCGGGACTCGATCTCCTGCCTCCCGCTCGGCCGCTGAGAACCAGCGCTTCACGAACCACCGGAGACCACCCATGGCCACCCCAGAAAACAGCCGGCGCAAGTCCCTCTTTGATCCGCAGATCATGCGCCGGGCCGTCGTCGACGCGCTCGCCAAACTGAACCCCGCCACCATGATGAAGAACCCCGTCATGTTCCTCGTTGAGGTCGGCAGCGTCCTGACCTCGGTCCTGCTGGTCGTCGACAAGCTGCAGGGCAAGGGTCACTTCGGCTTCGACCTGCAGATCACCCTCTGGCTCTGGTTCACGGTCCTGTTCGCCAACTTTGCCGAAGCCATGGCGGAAGGCCGCGGCAAGGCCCAGGCCGACGCGCTGCGCCGCGCCAAGTCCGAAACGACCGCCTACGTCGTCCGCAAGGACGGCCAGGTCGAAGAGGTTCCCAGCTCGCAGCTGCGCGCCGGCGACGTCGTCCGCGTGGTCGCCGGGCAAATGGTTCCGGGCGACGGTGAAGTCACCGAAGGCGTCGCCTCGGTCGACGAATCCGCCATCACGGGCGAGTCCGCGCCCGTCATCCGCGAGGCCGGCGGCGACCGCTCCGCCGTCACCGGCGGCACGCGCGTGTTGTCCGACGTCATCACGGTCAAGATCACGTCGAACCCTGGCGAGACCTTCCTCGACCGCATGATCGCGCTGGTAGAAGGCGCCGAGCGGCAGAAGACGCCGAACGAGATCGCGCTCAACATCCTGCTCGCCGGCCTGACCATCATCTTCCTGCTCGCCGTGGTCACGTTGCAGCCGTTTGCCATCTACTCGGGCGCCAAGCAGACGGTCTTTGTGCTCATCTCGCTGCTCGTTTGCCTGATCCCGACGACCATCGGCGGCCTGCTCTCGGCCATCGGCATCGCCGGCATGGACCGCCTGGTGCAGCACAACGTGCTCGCCACCAGCGGCCGCGCGGTAGAGGCCGCGGGCGACGTCAACACGCTGCTGCTCGACAAGACCGGCACCATCACGATCGGCAACCGCCAGGCGTCCGAGTTCATCCCCGCGCCGGGCGTATCCGCGGACCAGCTTGCGGACGCAGCGCAGCTCTCGTCCCTGCCGGATGAGACGCCCGAAGGCCGCTCCGTGGTCGTCCTGGCGAAGGAAAAGTACGGCCTGCGCGGACGCGAACTCGCCCAGTTCAACGCGCAGTTCATTCCCTTCTCCGCGACCACGCGCATGTCCGGCCTGGACATGGAAGGGCGCAGCATCCGCAAGGGTGCCGTGGACGCGCTCGCGAACTACCTAAAAGAATGCGGGGCATCTCTGCCAGATAAGGTGCGGGAAGACGTAGAAACGGTTGCCCGCAGCGGCGGCACTCCGCTCGTCGTCGCGGAAAACGGCCGCGCGCTCGGCGTGATCCACCTGAAAGACGTGGTCAAGGGCGGCATGAAGGAGCGCTTCGAGCAGCTCCGCGCCATGGGCATCCGCACCGTCATGATCACCGGCGACAACCCGCTCACCGCCGCCGCCATCGCCCGCGAGGCCGGCGTCGACGACTTCCTAGCCGAGGCCAAGCCCAAGGACAAGATGGACCTGATCAAGCGCGAGCAGGCGCAGGGCAAGCTCGTCGCCATGACCGGCGACGGCACCAATGACGCGCCCGCGCTCGCGCAGGCAGACGTCGGCGTCGCCATGAACTCCGGCACCCAGGCCGCCAAGGAGGCCGGCAACATGGTCGATCTCGACTCTAATCCAACCAAGCTGATCGAGATCGTCGCCATCGGCAAGCAGCTCCTGATGACGCGCGGCGCGCTCACCACGTTCTCCATCTCGAACGACGTCGCGAAGTACTTCGCCATCATCCCGGCCATGTTCGCGGGCGTCTTCCCTGTGCTCAACAAGCTCAACATCATGCACCTGCACACGCCGGAGTCGGCCATCCTGTCGGCCGTCATCTTCAACGCGCTCATCATCGTCGCGCTCAT
The DNA here is from genome assembly GCA_964249685.1 of uncultured Acidobacteriaceae bacterium. Classification (GTDB taxonomy): domain Bacteria; phylum Acidobacteriota; class Terriglobia; order Terriglobales; family Acidobacteriaceae; genus Edaphobacter. The sequence continues at coordinate 6,027 of CAXUDC010000014.1, read as the reverse complement.
CCCGCTCGCCCTCCGTGGCGTCTCCTACAAGGCCATGTCCGCCGCCGCACTGCTGCAAAAGAACCTGCTCGTCTACGGCCTGGGCGGCATCATCGTGCCATTCATCGGCATCAAGGCGGTCGACATCCTCATCACCGCAATCCACCTGGCCTAAACCGGGGTGCCCCATGATATCCGCGGCTTCATCGCGGTATCGTGGGCGTAATCCTCCGAAGCCATTGCTACCAAGAGGCAACCATGAAGAAGCACCTCCTCACCTCTCTTCTCTACACCTGCATTACGGCCGTCCTGCTGGGCATCGTCTACCCACTCGTAGTCACCGCGATCGCCCACACCCTGATGCCCGCCAAGGCCGAAGGCCAGCTGCTCCACAACAGCAAGGGCGAGCTCATCGGCTCGCGCCTGATCGGCCAATCGTTCACCGGCGCAAAATACTTCCACAGCCGCCCATCCGCCGCCGGCACCGGCTACGACGCCTCGTCGTCCTCCGGCTCGAATCTCGGCCCCACCAGCAAGGCCCTGCAGGACCGCGTGCAGCAGAGCGTAACGGCAGAAGGCCGCAACGACGTCCCCGTCGACCTCGTCACAGCCTCCGCCTCCGGTCTGGACCCGGACATCACCCCCGCCGCGGCACTCTTCCAGGTCAGCCGCATCGCCCCCCTGCGCGACATGACCGAAGCCCGGCTCCGCACCCTGGTCCAGCAGCACACGCTCGGCCGTCAGTTCGGCCTGCTGGGCGAGCCCCGCGTCAACGTCCTGGAGCTGAACGTAGCACTCGACCAGCAATCCCAGCGCTAGAACCATTTACCCTAAAGTGTAGCCGCGGCACCTGTCGAACCGCAGATCCCCACGGGATGGCAACAAAATACTAGCTTGGCTTTTTGTTGTCATTCCGTAGCGAAGGGTAGGCATCTGCGGTTCAGACCAGCACTACACCTTCAGGAAAAAGCTTCAATAACAAGCAAGGATTACTTCCTCCCAACCACAACCACCACAAAACTATCCGGAACAATCGCCGGGCGCGGCCGCGGAACCGCCTCGGTCGCCGCCGGACGTGGCTCGAACTGCGCCGTCACCAGGTAGATGCGATCCATCCCGGCGTCATACGCCATGGTCCGCGCGCCCTGCTGCGTGGGCAGCGTCTCAATCGTCTTGTAGCCATGGGCCGCGTCGATGACCGATAGCGTGCCCTCGCCGTTCGAGCTGAACGCGAGCTGATCCTTCTCGTCGAAGCCTGCCGCATCCGGGCCGTCGCCAATCGCCGCCGTGGTGAGTTGCTTACCACTCTCCGCATCCAGCACGGCCATCTTCTTGCCGTCGCACACCGGAAACAGGCGGTGGTGGGCAGCGTCATAGGCTAGGCCAGAGGGCGAATCGCAGTCCGTCAACGGGTAGGTCGCCACCGACTTCTTCGTCGCGGCATCCAGCTTGACGATGACATTCTTATCTTCGATGTTGACGAACACATGGCCCTTGCCGTCGGCCTGCGGAAACTCCGGCTTGCCCGGCAGGTCGATCGTCGCCACCACGCTGCGGGTCGCCGCGTCGATGACGGTCACGTTCTTGCTTCGACCGTTGAACGCCCATACGGTCTTCGTCACCGGCTCAAAGGCGATGCCGTCCGGATTCGTTCCCGCCGGCACCGTGGCCAGCGTCGCAAAGCTCTTCCGGTCGAACACAATCACGGCATTGCCGCCGCCATCGCTGATGTAGCCCGTCTTCCCGTCGCTGTCGAGCGCGACTCCGTGCGTGCCCTTCATGCCGGTAATCGCGCCCACGGCCTTGCCTGTCGTGGTGTCCACCACCTCCACCCGGGGGCCGTGCGTGATATAGAGCAGATGCGCTGAGGGGTCGGCGAGCAGGTAATCCCAGCCGCCGGCACCACCCAGCTTCCAGTGGTCGACGACCGAATAGGGCTGCTGGGCCGCAAGCACGCCAGCCGACAAGGTAAGAGCCAAACCGAAGATCGCGGACGGTGCAGGAAAGCGGCGCATGAAGTCTCCTGAGGAAGATAGCCTATAGTCTAACCGCCGATCCTTATGCCAACCTTAAGCCCACGCTCACGAGCGTTCCCTCCGCAGCCGAGCTGGCGATCTCGATCGTGCCTCCCGCTGCATCCACGATCGCCTTGCAGATGGCCAGCCCCAGGCCCGCGCCCCCCGTCTTCCGGCTGCGCGAGGTGTCCTCCCGGTAAAAGCGCTCGAACACATGCGCCAGCGCGCCGGCGCCGATGCCTTCGCCATGATCCTGCACTAGCAGCCACGCGCGCTCGCGTTCCACCCGCACCGACACCTCCACGCAGCCGTTGCCGGGACTGTGCTGGACCGCATTCAGCAGCAGGTTCGAGACAAGCACGTCCAGCTTTTCGGGCGTCATCCCCACCCGCGCCGCCGGCGAGAGGTCAGCGTTCCAGCTCACGCCTTGCGCCTCCGCAATGCTTCGCAGCTTCTGCATGCAGCCCCGCGCGCTTACGCTCAGGTCGGCCGCGCCGGCGGGGGCAGGATCGCTTTCCATGCGCGCCAGCGTCAGCATGCTCGCGACCAGCTCCTCCACGCGCTGGTTGTCCTCGAGGACACGCTCGAGCCCCAGGGCGTACTCCGCCTGCGAGCGGTCGCGCATCATCAGCACCTGGATGCTCGACCGCACCACCGCCACCGCCGTCTTCAACTCATGCGAGGCATCGCTGACAAAGCGCCTTTCCTTTTCAAGCGCCTGGCTCAGCCCTCCCAGCGCCGCGGTCAGCGCGGTCGCCAGCGGCTGCAGTTCCTTCACGCGCAGGGCGCTTGCGGGAGCCTGAAAATCAAGCGATACGACCGACACCGAAGCAGCCTCCGCGGCCAGGTCGTGGATGGGCCGCAGGATGCGCCGCAACCACCCGATCATCAGCCCTGCCGTCGCCATCAGCAGCACCAGGCTCAGCGTCAGGTAGTACTCCGCCGCCTCGAAGACCTCGTGCCAGAGATGGTCCGTGCTCACCGCGTAGACGATCGTCACGGGCCTGCGTAGGCCGGTGCCGGGGTGCTCCGCACGGTCGATCACCCGCATCGCCTCCCGCTGGTACACGCGGTATTTGCGCCGCCCCAGCCTGACATCCCGAAAGCCATCTCCGGTGCGCCGCACCACTTGGTCGGGCGCATCCGGCGCGTTGATAGACCCGCCCAGCCGCCGCCCACCCTGCTGGTAGACCGCATACAGATCCTCTGCCGGCACGCTCAGCTCGGTCGGGTCAATCTCGACATCGTCATCCGGGTTCTCCGCATCCTGGATCGCGCCCAGAAGCGAGTCCGACCTGCCCTTCAGCATCACGTCCATCGCGCGCAGTCTGGTGGTGCGCTCATGCGCCAGCGCGAACCCGGAAAACGCCATCGCACACACCAACTCGGCCAGCAACACCACAAGCATGGCCTTGCGCGTAAGGGACGTGCTGCTCACGCCTTGGTCCCTTCGGCCGCCAGCCGGTATCCGCGCCCGCGCAGCGTCTCGAGCAACGTCGCCGGCGTAGTCAGGCGCAACTTCTTTCGCAGGTTCGAAACATGCGCTTCGATCACGTTCGAGTGGTGCTCCCAGGTAAAGTCGTACAGGTGCTCCAGCAGCTCGCGCTTCGATACAACGACCCGCGGCCTGTGCATCAGGTACTCCAGAATCCGGTATTCGGTCGGAGACAGATCGACCGCTTCGTTCAGACTCGTCACCGTCTGCTCCACTGTGTTCAGCCGGACCATGCCGAAGGTAAGCACCGGTTGCGCGACGCCCTTCCCCCGCCGCACCAGCGCCCGCACGCGCGCAATCAACTCCCCCAGGTCGAACGGCTTGGTCATGTAATCGTCGGCCCCGGCGTTGAGCAGCTCAATGGTCGATTTCGTCTCGCTGATCGCGCTGAGCACCAGCACCGGCGTCGTCAGCTGGCGCGCACGGATCGCCCGCAGCACCCCGCGGCCGTCCAGTTTCGGCAGCATCAAGTCCAGCACCACCAGGTCGTACTGGTTCGTCCGGCAAAGATAGACCGCTTCCTCCCCTTCGCCCGACACATCGACCGCGTACCCAGCACCCTCGCGCAGCGCCCGCGCAATGTTTTCCGCCAGCCGCGGCTCGTCTTCCACGATCAGGATCCGCACGGCATCCTGCCCTCCCCAAAATTCGCCTCGTCGCTCGACCAGCGTGACCTGATCTTACCCGAGCGGGGGAACCTGATCTTACCCGAGCGGCATTTGTATTTTGTTGTCATCCCGTAGGGACTGCGTTTCGACTACCCTGCAAGGACAATGGCCGCTCTCCGCCTTTCGCCGTCATCCTGAGCGTAGCGAAGGACCCCCGCATTGTCGCTGCGACTACGCCTCAAGGAAGCTACGATCGAGTTCCTGGGTGGAAGCGTGGACTCAGTCCCACGAATAAATCGATCGCAGAGAGCGGGCTTTAGCCCCGACGTCATTTATGGAATATGACAAACATACTGCCAACCATCAAATCAAGGTGCGTATGGTGGAGTTGAGCGGGATCGAACCGCTGACCTCCTCGTTGCGAACGAGGCGCTCTCCCAACTGAGCTACAACCCCACACCAGACTCTCGCCGCTACTAAAAGCCGCGCGCTGCACAGCCTTCACTATACCAGCCTTCGCCCTGCTGCTCAAACCCTAGCGGCGGCGCAGCACAAACAGCACCAGCAGTACGATCACCACCAGCCCCAACCCACCCGGCCAGACAAACCATCCGCCGCCGGTGCTGTGCCCAACCACAAGGCAACCCGTCGTGGAAGCCGCCGCCAACAAGCCACAGATCGCAATCGCAAGTTGCTTCATGCGCCATTGGATGCAGAAACAAGCCCCGTAACGTCGGTCCCCGCGGCCAACGGCTTTTCGATGACGTGCCACACCACCCCATCGCCATCCTGCACCACCGCCGTCACCGGGATCTCCAGCCGCGTGCCCGACCGCGTTACCGCTTCCAGCATCCCGCGGTCGCCCGCCCGGAACTCGGTCCGGTCAAGCGACATCTCCCACACCGCCGCCAGGCCGCTGCGCGATTGCAACCGGATATCCGCCACCACCGCGCTGAACCTGCCCGCCGCCCCGCTCAAGCCGCGTGCACCGGAGCAAGCGCTTTTTGAAACGCCTCCATCTCCACCTTGCTCCCGACCATGAACGGCGTCCGCTGATGAATCTTCTCCGGCTGTACCTCGAGCACCCGCTCGATCCCCGAAGAGGCCATCCCGCCCGCCTGCTCCGCGATAAACGCCAGCGGATTCGCCTCATACAGCAGCCGCAGCTTGCCGCCCGGCTGCTTCTTCGTCGGCGGATAGAGAAACACGCCGCCCTTCAGCAGCGTGCGATGAAAATCCGCCACCAGGCTCCCGATATACCGCGAGCTGTACCCGTCTTCCCGCATCGCCGCCACGTAGTCTTCATACCCCTCGGGCCAGGTCGCCGCGTTCGCCTCGTTCACGCTGTAATACGGCCCCTTGTCCGGCATGCGCATGTTCTCGGTCGTCAGTACAAACGCGCCGATCGTCGGGTCCAGCGTAAACAGATGCACACCGTTGCCGGTCGTATACACCAGCACGGTCGAGGGTCCGTAGAGCACATAGCCCGCCGCCACCTGCTTCGTCCCCGGCTGCAGCACGGACTCGTCGAGCGACCCCCACGGCTTGCGTTTGTGCACGCTGAAGATCGTCCCCACATTCACATTCACATCGATGTTCGAGCTGCCATCCAGCGGGTCGAAGATAATGATGTACTTCCCCGTCTCAAGTGAGCGGTCGAACGTCACCGGCTGCTCATCCTCTTCGCTCACCAGCGCCGCCACCGAGTCGCGCAGCCCCAGGCAGTGCAGCAGCGCCTGGTTGGCAAACACGTCCAGCTTCTGCTGCTGCTCGCCCTGCACGTTCTCCGCGCCAAACGCCCCGTAGGTGTCCGTCAGCCCCGCCTGCCGGATCTTCGCCTCGATCATCTTCGTCGCCAGCGTGATCCCGCTCATCAGCCAGCCAAACGTTCCACTCGCCTCGGACTCTGCAATGTTCCGCTGAATATGCC
>CAXUDC010000013.1:30820-32274 GCA_964249685.1 uncultured Acidobacteriaceae bacterium | reverse complement strand
CGGCATGCGGGGCCTGAGCTTGCGCGATGAAGTCGAGAATGCGTTTGCGGAAGCTAGCGGTGCTGTAGGTTTCGGCGTGGGCGCGGATGGCAGTGGAGTCCCAGGTTTGCTGCTCCAGGCGCAGGATGGCGGCGGCGGCGGACTGCGAAGCGGGCTGGTCGAAGAAGACGCCGTTGAGGTTTTCTACGATGGTTTCGGTGGCTCCGCCGGCGCGGAAGGCGACGACGGGGCGGCCGGCGGCGTTGATCTCAAGCGGCGTCATGCCGAAGTCTTCCTCGCCGGGAAAGATCAGCGCGCGGGTGCGGCGGGCGTGGTCGGCGACGACAGCGTCGGGGCACGGCCGAGGAAGACGATGTTAGGGTGGCCTTCAGCGAGGGCCTGCAGGCGCGGGCGGGCGGGGCCGTCGCCGATGACGACGAGGCTGCGGCCGAGCTGGATACAGGCCTGGATGGCGAGGTCGAAGCGCTTGTACGGGACCAGGCGCGAGAGGACGAGGTAGAAGTCCTCAGCAGGCGAGTCTTCGTGGCCGGGCAGCAGGGCGAAGCGGGCGGTGTCGATGGGGGGTGGGATGACGGTTGCCTCAACCCCGAAGGCATCGCGCAGGCGTTTGGCGACGGCGTTCGAGTTGGTGAGGTAGACGTCGGGCCGGGTGGCGGCGTGGAGCTCCCAGCGCTTGAGCCAGCGCAAGGGGGGTGGCGAGCAGGAGTGTTTTGAGGCGGGAGTTGCGCTCGCGGCTAAGATAATCGTCCGTGCGCCAGACCCAGCGCATGGGCGTGTGGCTATAGCAGATGTGCAGCGCGCCGGGCCGCTTGCGTACGCCTTTGGCGTAGCCGAAACAGCTGCTGAGGATGAGGTCGTAAGGGGTCATGTCGGCGTAATCGATTGCGAAGGGATAGAGCAGAAAGTAGGCGCGGAGAGCCGGGCGCGGGCGGGCAGGTGCTGCATCCAGGTGTTGCGGATGGACGCGTCGCGGAGGTAGGGCGTCATGCGCTCTTCGGCCGTAAGGGTGCTGGCGAGGTCGGTGGGGGCGAGCTCTGACAGGATGCGGTGGAGTTCCTCAGCGACGCGCTCGGCGCCGCCCATCTGGCAGAAGTTGTCGTGGAAGACGACCTGACGGGCTGGATCGACGCGGGCTGGGGTCATGCGGGGCCGCCTCCCAGATTGAGGCTGGTGTAAAGCGCCTGCAGGTTGGCGGCGAAGACGGAACTGGTGAACTGCGGGAGGACGTTTTGGAACGCGTACTCCGTCTCATCGACGAGGGCTCGAGGAATACAGGTTGCGCGTAACAGACCTTGCGCAAGGCACGCGTTCTGTCCAGGCGCAGCGGGGGTGGGATGAGCCAGCCGCTCTGCAGGTGATCAACAATTTCAGGGATGCCGCCTACCCTGGTCGCAAGCACCGAAGTGCCGGAGGGGATGGATTCAAGCAGGACCAGGCCGAAGGGCTCAACCTTG
>CAXUDC010000013.1:0-30720 GCA_964249685.1 uncultured Acidobacteriaceae bacterium | reverse complement strand
GCGGGTGCCGAGCGTGGCCAGGGTGGCGACGATGCCGGCCCGGACGGAGTTGGCGTGGAGGAGGTCCGGATTTGCATTTACGATCGTCTTGCGGAAGGTGCGGATCGCGCCGAAGAAGGAGGCAAGATACCGCGCGAGCTTCAGAGGGTTGGAGGTGAAGCGGGCCTGCAGGATGGGGGCTTCGAGGACTTGTTCTCCGTGGGCGCGCAGCACGTCGTCGAGGTCTCCCCTGCCCTCGAAGGGGCACGCGCAGAGGGGTTCATAGCGCGTGCGGTCGAGAGCTTGCAGCATCAGGAGCAGGACGCGCTCGCCGCCCGAGACCTGGCGCGTGTGGGAATAGTAGAGGATGCGCGGGCGAGGCGTCACTAGGACGCACCGCGGCTGCCGAGTACGGCCGGAATGGTCTTGAGCAGGATGACGAAGTCGAGCGACAGAGACCAGTTGTCAATGTACTGCAGGTCGAGCTCGATCCAGCGATCGAAGTCAGTGTTGGAGCGGTCCATGATCTGCCACAGACAGGTCACGCCGGGCTTGACTGAAAACCGGCGCATAAGCCAAGCCTCCGACAAGCGCTGCACGTCACGCAGCGGCAGCGGGCGTGGGCCGACGAGGCTTATGTCGCCCTTGAGGACGTTGAAGAGCTGGGGCAGCTCGTCGATAGACATCCGGCGCAGAAAGGCGCCGATGGGCGTCAGGCGCGGGTCGTTCCTGATCTTGAACGTGGGCCCGGCGATCTCGTTCAGGTGCTCGATCGCGGCCTGCTTGGCCTCCGCGTCGAGGCACATGGAGCGGAACTTGTACATGAAGAACGTGCGCTTGTTGAGCCCGTAGCGGCGCTGCAGGAAGAGCACCGGCCCGGGACTGGTGAACTTGACCGCGAGCGCGGCGGCCAGATAAACGGGCGAAAGCAGCACGATGATAGCGAGCGAAACGACGATGTCGAAGGCGCGCTTGAATGTGAGCCGGTAGTCGTCGGTGACGACCTCGAGCAGGACGCGGCCGCTCTCCAGCCCGGCCGAGGAGCGGCGCTTGGTCAGCGCGGTGCCGAAGTAATCCGTAAAGTACTGGCACTGGATGCCGAGCATCTGGCAGACCGCGATGGCGTGGCCGACGACCTCGTACTGGCTCTTCATGGGCAGCGCGACGACGACCTCATCGACGACGTTGTGCATCAGGATCTGCTCTAGATCGTTGACGCCACCGAGCACCATGCTGGCCGGCACGAAGCCCCCCTGGGGCTCGGAATCGACGAAGCCGACGAGCGAGTAGGACCACTCCTGGTGTACGCTGAGCTCGTCGAAGACCTGGCGCGCGCGGGTACCCGAGCCCACGATGATGAGGTTGCGTTTGCGCCGGAGCGCGGGCCGCAGGAAGTGATCGAACAGCACCAGCAGCGAGCGCACGGAGCCCATGAGCAGGAAGGCGACGAGCCAGAAGATCTCGACCAAATGCCACACGTTCTGCCGCTTGCGCAGCACGACCTCCACCAGCCCGACCACGGCCGTGCAGGAGTTCAACGCGATGACACAGCGGAAGAGGTAGTCCGGCACGGAGCGCGTGCGCAGCGGCGAGTACACGCCGACGCTCATCAGGATCGTCCGCCAGGTGCTGATGCAGAGGCCACCGATGAGCATGTTGCGCAGCGAGACGCGGAGCCCGAGGAACTCACCAAAGCTGCCGTTGTGGGTGTGGAAGTACGGCAGCACGACGATGTACAGAAACGCCGTCGAGAGGATGACGAGGTCCGTCGCCTGGCACAGATTGCCGCTGAGCGCGGTGATCTTGCGCGAGCGCTTGCCGCTGCCGTTGAAGGGCAGCTCGAGCGCAAGCTTTGTTCTGGGCGGCTGCGGCATGCGGTCTTCCCCGGGACGTTCCTTACAGCTTGGAGGAGAACTGCCCACTGCTTAGAAGATACGTCAACGGGTCGAAGTAGATGCTCAGATTTGCGGACTTCATGAACCGCGAGAGGTTCTCCAGTTTATTGCGTGGAACGAGGACGATGTCGCCGGGCTCGAGGATCAGGTCGCGCTCGAGATCGGCGCTGGTGCGCATGCGCTTCAGGTTGAGCTCATGGACCTCGGTCAGGTTGCCGTCGACCTTGCGGAACAGGTACACGTTCGATTGCTGGGCGGTGCCCTTGAAGCCGCCGGCGAGCAGGATGGCCTGGAGCGCAGTCGTCTTCTCGTAAAGTCCATGCGGCCGGGGTGCTCGACCTCGCCCGCGACGGCGAAGTAGGGCCGCTCGAACTCCTTGAGCGACAGCGTCAGCTCGGGGTCCTTGAGGCGCGTGCGCGCGCGGTCGACGACGAGGTCGTGGAGCTGGTCGAGCGTGAGGCCGGCGGCGTGGAGGCTGCCGATCAGCGCGAGATCGACGAAGCCGTCCGGCTGCAGGGTGACGGTCTGGTTGAACTCCGGCGTGTAGCGGTAATCGAGCGTGACGGCATCGCCGGCGCGCAGGGCGTAGCGGGGGCGGGGCTGCAGCGGGGTGCGCTGGGGCGGGGCCTGCGCCGTCACCAGCGACGGCATCAGCGACGTTAGCGACAGCACGAACATCAGCCAAAACACGCGCATCATCCTTCCCTTACGGCCTCTAAAGCCGCCTGTAAATCCACTCCGGCACCACGTAGCTCCGTTTGTTCAGGATATGACCGATCAGCGTGCCGCGCGCGAACTCGATCGACTTTTCCGCGTGCAGGATCTGATCCTTGCGGGTATGGCCGGCGGCGACGATGAGGATGACGCCATCCGCGAACGGCGCGAGCGAGAGCAGGTCGTTGGCCTCGCGCAGCGCGGGACAGTCGATCAGAACGTAGTCGAAGGCAGTGCGGAGGTGCTGGATCGCGTCCCGTCGGTGTTCCCACGACCCCTCCCAGGCCCCCTGCCAGGAGGGGCCGCCATGTGCGTCGGCAGGCTCGCCGAGCTCGTAGAGACCGTGGCCGGAGGAAGGCAGCTCGCGGCAAAGATCCGGCAGCTCCGCCGGGAGCGAGGTCAACCGGCGCAGCCTGCGCGAGTCCACAACCAGCGTGCGCGTGGCCTGCTCGCGCGCGAGCCCGGCCAGCAGCGCGTGGATCGTGTGGGTGACGCCCTCGCCCGGGTTGGCGCTGGTAAAGGCGACGACCAGCCCCGCGCGCGCGGTGGTGCCTGCGGGCGCAGGTGTGGCTTGCCGCAGCCGCTGAAAGACGGTGTAGAGAAGCCCCTCAAAGGCCGGTGCCTGGTGCTGCGCGGCCATGCTCAGGCGTCCTCGCTGGAGGTCAGGCTGGGCCGCGCGGGGGTCTCGCCGCGGCGCGCGTGCGCACGCTGCGAGGGGCTCAACATGGAGCGCAGGGAGGACGCGCGCAGGCTCATCGGCGCGCGGTGCCGGGGGTCCAGGCTGGAGCTCGCGGCGGGTGCCGGCTCGACGATATAGGTGCGCTTGACCGCGCCCTCCACCCGAGGCGGAGACTTGGGATACGCGCGCGGATCAAGCGCACGAGGCTCAGGCGCACGGAGCTCGAGCGCTGCCGGCCGGCTGGCGCGGCTCTGCTGCATGCGGTCCGACGAAAGCTGCTCATAGCTACGCGCCGCGACCACGGGGCGCAGCGGGCGGAGCACCACGGCGGTACTTTCAACCTGAGGCTCGGGTTCAGGGCTGGGCTGGTCGTGAGCGGCGGGGGCGGAGCGGAACGGATTTTTCATCCTCTCCTCATCGGTCGCGGCAGAGCGTTCTTCCGCGCTGTGCGCCAACGCGACAGCCGCCGGCTCCAGCACTACAGCCGCGGCGCGTTCCGGCGCTGCGACTCCACCCCCCGAACCCCAGGGTGCAGGCCCCGGCATGGCAAACGCGGGGCCGCGGGGCACGGTCGCCAGCACGGGTGCGCTTGAGATCGCTTCCAGCTCATAGGGCGTTGCGACCGTCTGCCGGCCCAGCTCCGCGAAGAAGACAACGGCCGCGCCCAGGAACAGCGCCGTAAACGTCCCCAGCGCCAGGTTCAGCAGCACCTGCGGACGATAGGGCTTGGCCGCGAACGTCGGCCGCTCCGCCACCGCGACGTTCACCAGCTGCTGCTGGTCCATCACGTCGGCGATCTCCGCTTCGTTCTTCTTCTGCGAGTAAAGCTGGTAGTCGTTCTGCAGCTCCGCAACGCGCGTCTGCAGCGTCGTAAAGTCGACCGTCGAGCCCTCCACGCCGGTCAGCTGCGCGCGCAGCCGGTCGCGCTGAGCGGTCTGGTCCGCCAGCCGTCCGCGCAGCGCGGCCAGATCGGTCTCGCTCGCCGCCAGCCCTGCCTTCACCTGCTGGTGCACGGGATTGACGTCCGTCGTGGCCTCCTGGCCGTTCGTGGTGCGCGCCCGCTCGAGCGCCGCGGAGGTGGTCGCAATCTGGTCGTTGAGCTCCGTCACCAGGCGGTCGGCCGGCTGGTAGCGCGCGAGCCGCTTGGTGCGCTCGTTCTCAAGCTGCGTGAGCTCGCCCGTAAGCTGCTGGACCGACTGCAGGTTGTACACTGAACGCTGCTGCGTGCTCACGCGCTCGGGCATCTGGCCCAGCTGGCGGAGGTCGCTGCCGACGCGGTTCTGCGCCTCCGTCACCTGCACCTGGGTCGCGCGCACGGCGTCGTCGAGCGCGTTGATCTGGCCTTCGAGCGCCGCCTCACGCGTGCCCAGCGAGACGATCTGCCGCGTCTGCTGGTAGCCGGCGAGCTCGCGCTGCGCTGCGTCGAGCTGCTGCTTGTAGCGGTCGGCCTCGCCGGCAAAGAAGGTAGAGGCACCGGTCGAGCGCTCAATCTCCCGCTGCTTGGCCAGGAACGCCTTCAGCAGCCGCTCCACCGTGTCCGTCGCCTCCCGCGGCGACCGGCCAGGTAAGCCACGTGGATCACGTTCGACTTGCGCAGCGGCTCGACTGTCAGGTGCCGGGTGTAGTCGAGCACCGCCTTCTCATGCGCCCTGCTCTCCGCGTCCGGCCGTTGCGCAAACGGCCTGCCCGCCCAGGATGGCTCGACCACCGCGTCCGGCACATCCTTGCTGCGCAGCACTTCGATCTCGGAGTTGATGCGCTCTTCAGTCACATCGCGCTGCAGAATCTGCCCCGTCGAGCGCTCGGGCGAGATCAGGTAGTCCGGCCGCGCGTTCCGCACCAGGATGTCCATTTCGGACTGGTACGCTTTGGCGTCAGCAGCGTAATCAGCACGGTCAGCGCGAGCACGACCGCGACCGTCCCCAGGAAGGCGGCGCGGTGCCGGAACAGCGCCTCGACCGTTGCCCGGACGGAGCCGCCGCCGGGCGCTGGGTCCGGGTCCTGCGTAGCGGGCTCGTGGAACTTGGCATTCACGTCGACGTACCTTCCAGGCGGACTTGCCGCGCGGGGAGTTACCATAATGCTAACAGCCGGCACCTGCGTTTTCCGCGCAAAGATACAACACCTTGCGCCAACTTACATCTCACTCCCATGGTGGCAGCGCGCGCAATGCCACTTCCGTCACCACTCAGTTACATTAGTCAGGACGAGAGGGCTCGCAGACAAGATGGCAAAGTTCCAAAGTTTCTTCATGGGCGGCTTCGAGTGCGCCACGCACCGCCGCGCGGATGGCGCCCAGGTCGACGTCCTGACCGCTACCCAGCATGACACGCACGCCGCCGAAGACTACCTCCTGCTGCGCCAGGCCGGCGTCCGCACGGTCCGCGACGGACTCCGCTGGCACCTGATCGAGCGCACACCCGGGGTCTACGACTGGTCCAGCTTCCTGCCCATGCTGGACGCCTCGCTCGCGACCGGCACCCAGGTCATCTGGGATCTGTGCCACTGGGGCGTGCCCGCGCACCTCGACATCTTCTCGCCGGAGTTCGTCACCAGCTTCGCCGCCTTTGCCGGTGCCGCGGCCACCATCGTCCGCGACACCACCGGGCCCAGCGGCCCCATCCCCTTCTACTGCCCGGTCAACGAGATGAGCTTCTGGGCCTGGGTCGGCGGCGATGTCGAAGCCTTCCACCCGCACCGCACCGGCAGCGGTCACGCGCTCAAGCGCCAGCTCGTCGCCGCCTCCATCGCCGGCATCGCAGCCGTGCGCAAGGTCGACCCCCGCGCGCGCTTCGTGCAGGCCGAACCCATCATCAACATCGAGCCTGAACCTGGCGACATCGACGAGTTCCCCAACATCGTCGAGGACGTGAAGCGCCACACCGCCGGCCAGTACCAGGCGTGGGACATGCTGCGCGGCGATCTCGACGAGGACCTGGGCGGCTCGCCCGAGATGCTGGACATCATCGGCGTAAATTATTATTGGAACAACCAGTGGATCCACGGTGGCGACCGTATGCCGCCCGGCCACCACATGCATCGGCCGCTGCACGTCATGCTGCAGGACCTGTGGCAGCGCTATCGTCGGCCGATCCTGATCACGGAGACAGGAGCGGAGTCGAACGCGGCCGTGGGCTGGCTCGGCTATATCGCCGCGGAGGTGCGCCAGGCGCAGCGCGAAGGCGTCGAGATGCTCGGCGTCTGCCTGTACCCGGTCATGGACTACCCCGGCTGGGATGACGAACGCCACTGCCGCTGCGGGCTCATCGCCGCGGACCCCGCCTGGGACACGCGTTCGCTGCGTCCGGAGCTGGTCGCGGAGCTCGCCTTGCAGGACCGCATGTTGTCCGCGCAAACGGCCGTTGCAGCGTCGAGCCCCGGTTCGCGCATCATAGTCAGTCTGGCCCCTGGCCACACCCGAAACCCCGCCCCGTGAGCCCCCGAAGACGTCATTGCAGCCCTGTATCTCTCACCAAGCAGTTATCCCAAGGACCTCGAGCATGCCCGAAACCATCCAGGAGTCCGAAGCGCGCGAACGCAGCGCGACCCCGCAGCCACGGCAGCTGACCCCGGAGCGTCTGCTGCGCCGCGCCCAGGTGCTCGCCGATGAGCTTGCCCAACGGCCGAATCTGGGCCTGCAGACCGCGCCTGTGCGGGAGATCGAGCGCTTTGCCCGGCTCGGGCTGCTGATCGCGCCGCTCGCGCGCGAGCTGGGCGGGCTCGGCCTGGGCGTCGAACCCGGTACCCACGCCACGCTGCTGCGGCTGCTCTCGATCGTCGGCGGCGCGGACCTCGCGCTCGGCCGCATCTACGAAGGACACGTCAACGGCCTGCTGCTGGTGCAGCGCTATGGCACGGAGGCGCAGAAGCGCGAGCTCGCGGACAGTTGCCGTGACGGCCAGCTCTCCGGCGTGTGGAACACCGGCGCTCCGCAGCTGCTGCAGCTGCACCCGCAAGAAGACCGTTTCCGCTACGAGGGCGTCAAGACCTTCGCCACCGGTGCCGCCTTTGTGCAGCGCCCCATCGTCACGGCCGAGATCCCGAACCGCGGCTGGCAGATGACGCTGCCGCGCATGAACCAGCTCGGGGCCACCATCGACCGCTCCTTCTGGCACCCGCTCGGCATGGAGTCGTCCGAGAGCTTCGGCGTCGATTTCACCGGCGGCAACATCCCGCAGGACGAGCTCATCGGCTCGCCCGGCGACTTCTACAAGGACCCCATGTTTCGCGGCGGCGCCATCCGCTTTGCCGCCGTGCAGGCCGGCGCCATCCTGCGGCTGCACACCCTGTTCGCCCACTGGCTGGAGGAGACCCGCCGCGGCGAAGACCCCTACCAGATCGCGCGGCTGGGCGAGATCGCCATCTCCGCCCAGGAGGCCATCCTGTGGGTGCAGCGCGCGGCCGCAGTCGCCGAGCAGAGCTTCTACCGGGACGAGCAGGAACACATCTGGCGGATGGTAGAGTGCGCGAACATGATGCGGCTCGCCATCGAACGCCTCGCCACCTCCGTCATGCAGCGCGTCACCGCCGGCGTAGGCGCGCACGGCCTGCTGCAGCCGCAGCGCTTCGAGCGCATCGTGCGCGACCTGACCATGTATCTACGCCAACCCGCGCCGGACCAGACGCTCGCGGCCGTGGGTCAGGCCTCGCTGCTCAAGGCGAGCTGGCGCACCGAGGGTGCAGCCGGCGGCTTCTGGTCCGACGCGCACGCCAAAGAGTCCCTGCCGCCCCGCTACTTTCAGCGCATCTACGCCAAAAAACAGGATCCCTGGGAGTTCGAGACCAGCGACTACGAGGCCGGCAAGTATCGCATCACGCTGGCCGCCCTGCCGCGCGAACGATATGAGAACGCGGTAGAGGTTGGCTGCTCGATCGGTGTGCTGACCCGGCAACTGGCCGAGCGCGCCGACCGCCTGCTGGGCCTCGATGTCTCGGACCGCGCACTGGAACGCGCGCGCGAGCGCCTCGCCGGCGAGCCGCACGTGGACTTCGCCTGCATGCAGGTTCCGCACATGCTGCCCGACGACGAGTTCGACCTGATCGTAATCTCGGAGGTGGCGTACTACTGGACCCGCTCCGACCTCGAGCATGCGGCCGACGAGCTAGCACAGATCCACGAGCCCGGCGGTCACTTGGTCCTGGTCCACCTGACGGAGTTCGTGCCCGACTACCCCCAGACCGGCGACCAGGTCCACGACTACTGGACCAGCCGGCCGGAGTGGCGCACCGTCCACCAGGCCCGCCACTTCCGCTTCCGCATCGACGTCCTGGAACGCCTATAACCCACCCCATTGAGGTGCCCCATGATCACTGCGGCTTCATCGCGGTTATTGTGGGCGCCGGATTTTACGTCTAACCGGACGTTGAGTGCGGCCCTAAACCGCGGATTCCTCCGCTACGCTACAAAATGACGACGAAAGGCAGCTGCATCACCGAGTCAGCCCTTCCACCGCAACAAGCAGCGAATCCAGCACAACCCCAATCTCCCTCCGCCGCGCTCCCGTAAACATCTCCTCGATCAGCCGGTTGCAATCAATCCTTCCCAGAAAATCATGCGTAGAAAGCCGCTCGCGCAGCATAGCCTCCACATGCCCGCGACAGTGCTCCGGCAGGCTCTCCTCACGCATCACCCCCGTAGCGTTCATCTGCCGTAGCACTCCCATCATGCGGAAGCGATGCACCAGCCACTCCGCCGAGTCCACCTCATGCACCGCGCCCGTCGCGACATCGTTCTGCCAATGCCGCAACTGCCCGGACAGGCCGACCTCCGCGCGCCCATCCAGCCGGGCCGAGGTCGTAATCGACACCCCCGGAGCATGGCGAATGCGAGCCCCCACCCGGCGCAGCGCATCGATAAACGCAACATCCTCAAGCGGCTTGATGGCCGGCAACCCTCCGGACCTTCGGTAGATCTGGCACGTACACGCCAGGGAAGCGCCGAAGTGCTGCAGGTGCCGCGGCCAGGGATCGTACGGGTCGGGATCGAGCGCGGCCTCGAGCTCCGCGACCAGCTCTTGGTAACGCCGGTCGCGCTCATAGGCGAGCCGGATGCCGGGCTCAAGCGCCTCGAGCTCGTCGGGCAAAAGGTAGATCGCGCCGCCCACCACGTCCGCGCCCTGTTGCAACTCGGCGAGATTGGCAGCGATCCAGTCCTCCGCCACCAGCGTGTCGGCGTCGGTCGACAAGACCGCAAAGCCGCCGGCGGTGCTCTCCATGCGCTCGCAAGCCGCATCCATCAGCATGCGCCGCGCCGTGCCGACATGAGCCCGGTCGGGCGCAAGCCCACACTCCTCGACGATCAGGCGGAATCGCGGGTGGTCGCGCTGGTACTTTCGCGCCACTGCGGCGCTGCGATCGGTACAGTTGTTCAGCAGCAGCAACACCTCATACACGCCATGCTCGAGAGCGCGTCCGTTGAGGTCCTTTTGCAACCGCAGCGTGTCGAGCGTAGCCGGCAGTCCGGCCTCTTCATTCCGCGCCGGGATCACCACCGAGGCCCTGCAGGCAGGGTCGACCAGCGCTGCGAACAGTGTCGTGATGGGCTCGGCAAAGGCGGTCGCGCTCATGCCGGCAGGGGCTCCGCTTCGAGATCGCGCTGCCGCGTCGACAGCTTGTTTTCACCAGCCAGGCTGAGCCACGCCTCGTTGGCCCACAACCGCTCCGCGCCGTGGTAGCGCTGCGAAAAGTTGGCAATCGTGTCCGCCAGCGCGCTGTCGATCTGCGAGACATAGATCTGGGCGATACGCTTCTTCAACTCGGTCGGACGCGTGTAGGTTCCATGACAGAGCACGGGGAACAGCGGCTCATGCAGGCGCGTGTTCGCGTCTTCGCGAAAGCGGGACAGGTCCACGCGAACGCCGTCCCGCGTTGCATACGGGAGCTCCTCGTAGAACGCGCAGGGCATCTCGGTGCTCAGCGGCAGGCTCGCATCGCGTGCCGTGCGATGGTCGACATGGTGGCCGAGCCCCAGCGGCAGCACCAGCGCGGTCGGCGCGTGCGGCTCCTCGGCGAGCTTCGTCAGCGCCTTGCGAATCTTCGGGATGCAGGTGTCGTTCGGGTCCACGTCCATGTCGCACACGATGGAGCTGTCGCAATGCAGACGGATCGGCGCATCCTTGATGTTCAGATCGACCATCTTCACGCCGGTGCCCTTCGGGTCCAGTTGCTGCAGAAACCGCTCGTCTTCCTTCTTGCGCAGCGCGGACACATACGAGAGGCGATCGTTCTCGTGCACGCTCTCCGCATCCGAGTAGGGCGCGTAGAGCGAGCGCGTAAAGACGTTGAACAACGTCACGCGATGACCCGCGGCAAGCCAGTGGCTGATGGAGAGCGAAAGAGAGAAAGCAGCGTCGTCGCGATGCGGCGAGAGCACGAGGATATTCAAGGGTTGAGTGCTCCAGTTGTGTGACACGGAAATCGATTTTGCGCCAGGCCTGCAGGATTGGCCGCGCTTGAGGCATCATAGAAGTATGCCTGAAACGTTCTGATGCTTCACAAAACGCAGAGGTTATTTTCTGCGGAGATATAAGTCTCGCAAAATTTCGTCGCCCGCGCCGCCCAACGCACTTCGCGCTTTGTACATCTGATGAACACAACTAGACCCGCGCACTCCCGGTGTCTCACACAAACAGAATCGACCCAGAGGCCCCCTTTGCCTAATCCTCAACACGATGAAACGGACTCCCGGACCGGCGAGCCCCGTTCCAGCGCGACCGGCACCCAGCACTCCGACCTGCTCTGTTTCAGCCACCTTCGCTGGCACTTCGTCACGCAACGTCCGCAACACCTGCTGACCCGCGCCGCACAGACCCGCCGCGTCTTCTTCTGGGAAGAGCCCTACTGGGACGCCGACGACAACGGCGACGGCACGCCCACGCTCGAGGCCATGCAGGAAGGCCCCAGGCTCTGGGTGCTGCGCCCGCACCTGCCGCGCGCCGGCAACGCCGACGACATGCAGCGCGATCTGTTGCGCTCCTTTCTGCAGGACCATCACGTCGCCGCCTATACCAGCTGGTACTACACGCCCATGGCGCTTGGCTTTACCGATCGCCTGACCCCTGAAGCCACCGTCTACGACTGCATGGATGAGCTCACCGGCTTCCTCGGCGCGCCGCCCGCGCTCGCCCAGCGCGAGCAGGACCTGTTCCGCCAGGCGGACGTCGTCTTCACCGGCGGCATGAGCCTTTACGAGGCCAAGTGCAGGCAGCACCCCAACGTGCACGCCTTCCCCAGCTCCATCGACGTGCCGCATTTTGCCCAGGCGAAGAGCATCCTCGAGGACCCCGCCGACCAGGCCGCGATCCCGCATCCGCGCGCCGGCTTCTTTGGTGTGCTCGACGAGCGCTTCGACCTCGCGCTCGTTCGCGAAGCAGCCGCGCTGCGCCCTGACGTCCACTTCGTCTTCATCGGGCCCATCGTCAAGATCGACCCGGCCACGCTCCCCCAGGGCGCCAACCTTCACTATCTCGGCGGCAAATCCTACGGCGAGCTCCCCACCTATCTCGCCGGCTGGGATGTAGCATTGCTTCCGTTCGCGCTCAACGAGAGCACACGCTTCATCTCCCCCACTAAGACACCGGAGTACCTCGCCGCCGGCAAGCCCGTCGTCTCGACCGCTATCCACGACGTCATCGCCGGCTACGGCAACGAGGGCCTCGTGGCCATCGCGCACACCCCGCAGCAGTTTGTCGAAGCCATCGACGCCGCGCTCGAGCCGCAGCCTGCCGCCTGGCACCAGACCGTCGCGGCCAAGCTCGGCGGCGGCTCCTGGGACCGCACCTGGGCCGCCATGGACAAGGAGATCGACCGCGCCCGCACCCGCTCGGCCGAGGTCAAGCCCGCCACCGTCGCCGCATATCGCAGCCGCCCAGTGCGTTCCGAGCGCTACGACTACTTCATCGTGGGCGCCGGTTTGGCTGGGGCCGTACTCGCCGAGCGCCTCGCCAACGGCATGGGCAAGCGCGTGCTCATCATCGACAAGCGCGACCACGTGGCCGGCAACACCTTCGACTACCACGACGAGGCCGGCATCCTCGTCCACAAGTACGGCCCGCACATCTTCCACACCAATTCGAACGAGGTCGTCCAATACTTGTCGAAGTTCACCGCCTGGCGCAACTACGAGCATCGCGTCCTGGCCTCGGTCGACGGCAAGCTCCTGCCCATCCCGATCAACCTCGACACCATCAACGGGCTCTACAATCTTAACCTCGACGCAGCCAGCATGACCGCGTTCCTCGCCGCGCGCGCCGAGGTCGCCCCACAGATCCGCACCTCCGAACAGATCTGCGTCTCCCGCATCGGCCGCGAGCTCTACGAGAAGTTCTTCCGCAACTACACCCGCAAGCAGTGGGGGCTCGACCCATCCGAGCTCGACGCCTCGGTCGCCGGCCGCATTCCCGTCCGCTACGACCGCGACGACCGCTACTTCACCGACACCTTTCAGGCCATGCCGCTCGACGGCTTCACCCGCATGTTCGAGCGTATGCTGGAGTCGCCTAATATCACCATCCGCACCGGCTGCAACTACGCCGATGTGGCCAAATCCTACCCCACCGCCCGCACCATCTTCACCGGCCCGGTGGACGAGTACTTCGACTACCGCTTCGGCCCGCTACCCTACCGCTCGCTCGAGTTCAAGCACCAGACCTTCGACCGCGAGCTCTACCAGCCGGCAGCGGTCGTCAACTACCCCAACGACCACGCCTACACCCGCGTCACCGAGTTCAAATACCTCACCGGTCAAGTCGCCCCCAAAACCTCGGTCGTCTTCGAGTACCCGCAGGCGGAAGGCGACCCCTACTATCCCATCCCGCGCCCGGAAAACGCCGCGCTCTATGCCAAGTACAAGGACCTCGCCGACCGCCAGTCGAACGTCCACTTCGTCGGCCGGCTGGCGACGTACAAGTACTACAACATGGACCAGGTCGTCGCTCAGGCGCTCGTCACCTATCGCAAGATCTCCGGCGTCCAGGAGTCGCATCTTCCCACGGCGACCACGCAATCCCTCGTCTCAGCCACTGCCTGAACCAACCTCGCTTCATCGCGCCACATGCGATGAGCGGGGTTTGTCACCACACCAATCCGACACCTGCACACGTCGCAGCACCTCCCTATAATCGATCTCACCACACGGCTTTCTCGCCGGGTAAAGACTTCAGGGGCAACCGCTTAATGCAGAAGCAACCGCGTCGCGCAGTGATCGTCGGAGCAGGACCGGGCGGCCTGGCCGCTGCACTTCTACTAGCCAAGTCAGGGGTTGAGGTTACAGTCCTTGACAAGCGCTCGCAGGTCGGCGGGCGCACCTCCACGCTCTCGCAGGATGGCTTCAAGTTCGACATCGGCCCCACCTTCTTCCTGTACCCGCGCGTACTGAAAGAGATCTTTTCGGCCGTGGGCTACGACCTGGACCGCGAGGTCCCGATGACGCGGCTGGACCCGCAGTACCGGCTCGTCTTCGGCGCGGGCGGCGAGCTCCTGGCCACGCCCAACGTCGAGCGCATGACCAAGGCCATCGCCGCGATCTCGCCCGAGGATGCCGGACGCTTTCACCACTTCATCACGCACAACCGCAACAAGCTCGAAAAATTCCTTCCCTTCCTGCAGTCCCCATTCGAGTCCTGGCGCGACCTCGCTAAGCCCGAGATGCTGAAGCTGCTGCCGTTGCTCGCGCCGTGGAAGTCGCTCGACGACGACCTGCAGATGCATTTTAAAGATGAGCGCATTCGCCTCGGCTTCTCCTTCCAATCCAAGTATCTCGGCATGAGCCCCTTCCGCTGCCCGTCGCTCTTCTCCATCCTCAGCTTCCTCGAGTATGAGCACGGCGTCTTCCACCCCACCGGCGGCTGCGGCGCCGTGACCCGGGCCATGGCCCGCATCGCAACCGAGCTGGGCGTCGAAATCGTGCTCGATGAACCGGTCGAAAAGGTGGAGATTACCGGTGGAAAAGCGACCGCCGTCCGCACTGCCAATCGCACCTACCAGGCCGATGCGGTCGTCGTCAACGCCGACTTTGCCGGGGCCATGCGCCGCCTTGTCCCCGACGCCAGCCGCAAGCGCTGGACCGACAAGAAGCTCGCGGGCAAGAAATACTCCTGCAGTACCTTCATGATGTATCTCGGCATCAAGGGCCGCTTCGACGACGTCTCGCACCACACCATCTACCTGGCCGAAAACTACAAGCAGAACCTGCGCGATATCGAGCAGAACCACTCGCTCTCGGACCAGCCCTCCTTCTACGTCCAGAACGCCTCCGTCACCGACCCCACGCTCGCCCCGGAAGGCCATTCGACCCTCTACGTTCTGCTTCCCGTGACGCACGACACGGGCTCGGTCGATTGGGCCAAAGAGACCCCGCGCTACCGCAAGCTTGCCTTCGAGCAGATGGAAAAGATCGGCCTGCACAACGTTGAAGAGCGTGTCGTGACCGAGAAGATCATGACCCCCACCGGCTGGACCGAGGAATTCGACCTCTACAAGGGCGCCACCTTCTCGATGGCGCACTCGCTCGACCAGATGCTTCACCTGCGCCCCCACAACCGCTTCGAGGACGTCGACCAGATGTACCTCGTCGGCGGCGGCACTCACCCCGGCTCCGGCCTCCCCGTCATCTTCGAGTCGGCCCGCATCACCTCCAAACTCCTGCTCGAAGACCTGAAGATCGACCCGCAGTGGGACACGCAGGAGTCCGATGCCCGCGTCGCCCGCGAGCTCGTCGGAGCTTCCTCCTAGCGATGCCCGCCACCCTGGAGCGCGCTGACGTGCAAGTAGAGAGCACCAGCGCGCCTCGCGAGCCTTCACCGGCCGCAACCCGCGCTCACCGCTTCCTCCTTCCCTGGCCCGAACAATCCGTCCCCACCCGCCTGCGTGTTCTCCGCCGCGCGCGCCGGCTCCTCGCCGCCAACGCCGACGCCCTCGCCCAGGCGATCCCCGCATTCCTCCCCCGCACCCACGCCGACTCGCTCGTCGCCGAGGTCCTGCCCCTCCTCGCCGCCATCAAGTTCCTCGAAAAGGAAGCGGCCGCCATCCTCGCTCCTCGCGTCCTCGGCAAGGCGGGCCTGCCCTTCTGGCTCTCCGGCCTCCACACCACGATCAAGCGCGTCCCGCTCGGCACCATCCTCATCCTGGCACCCGGCAACTACCCGCTGCTGCTCGCCGGCGTGCAAACCATGCAGGCGCTCGCCGCCGGGAACTCCGTCGTGTGGAAGCCCGGCCGTGGCGGCCGACCCGTAGCCGAGCTCTTCGCCCGCCTCCTCGCAGAAGCCGGCCTGCCCGAGGGCTTCCTGCGCGTCACTGAAGACACGGTCGAAGCCGCTCAGGCCGAGCTCGCCGCCGGCCCGGCAAAGATCCTCTTCACCGGCGGTGCCGACGCCGGTCGCCTCATCCTGCACCACGCCGCCGCCACCCTCACCCCGGTCATCGCCGAACTCTCCGGCTGCGACGCCATGCTCGTCCTCCCCACCGCCGACCCCAAAGTCGTAGCCGACGCCCTCCTCTTCGGCCTCCGCCTGAACGGCAGCCAGACCTGCATGGCCCCCCGCCGCCTCATCCTGGTCGACACCCCACCCCCCAGCCTCCTCCTCACCCGCAAACCAACCCCCACGGCATCCCCATTCATGGCAATGAGTGGGGATACAGATCTCCATCCCACCCACACCACCGTCCTGGAAACCCTAAAACAAACCCTCCCCCACTGTCCCCCCACCACCATCCCCCCCAACCTGCAAGCCCTACTAAAAGACGCCACCGACAAAGGCGCCACCTTGCACGGCGACCCCACCTCCGGCCACCCGCTCCTCCTGCTCGACGTCACGCCGGACATGGCCATCACCCACGCCGACGTCTTCTTCCCTATCCTCTCGGTCCTGCGGGCCGCCTCGCCCGAGCAGGCCGTCGCCCTCCACAACCACTCGCGCCTCTCGCTCACCGCCGCTATCTTCGGCGATCACCTCACCGCCGACTGGCTCGCCCACCATCTCACCACCGGCACCGTCGTCATCGACGACCTCCTCGTCCCCACCGCCGATCCCCGTATCCCCTTCGGCGGCCGCAACGACTCCGGCTTCGGCCTCACCCGCGGCCGCGAAGGCCTCCTCGAGCTTACCGCCGTCCGCACCACCACCACCCGCACCAACCGCAACTACCGTCACTTCCAGGCCACCACGCCCACGCACGCCTCCCTCTTCCTCGGCCTCATCGAGTTCACCCACACCCGCACCTGGCGCCAACGCTTCGCCGGCCTCCGCAAGATGATCGAAGCCGCCCGCAACCTGAAGTCATAACCGCTGAACCAACCCGTCCCAAGGAGCACCAGGCAATGAAGGTAGGAATCGTAGGAAGCGGACTCGCCGGCCTCTCCGCCGCATGCACCCTCGCCGCGCGCGGACACAAGGTCTCCGTCTTCGAAAAAAACCCGTGGCTCGGCGGCAAGGCTGCCCAGCTCAACGAGCAGGGCTTCCGCTTCGACATGGGCCCCACCATCCTGATCCAGCCCTCCGTCCTGCGCCGCGTCTTCGAAGAAGCCGGCAAGCAGCTCGAGGACTACATCCCCATGGTGCGCCTGGACCCGCAATGGCGCTGCTTCTTCGAAGATGGCCAACGCATCGACCTGCGCGACAACGCCCGCGAGATGGCCGCGCAGCTAGAAAAAATCTGGCCCAAGATGGGCGCCGGCTATCTCAAGTTCCTCGAGCAATCCGAGCAGCTCCACTCCATCTCCGACCGCTTCTTCTTCTGGCGTTCCATCGGCTCCATGCGCGACACCATGGACGTCAAAGGCGCGTTCGACCTGAAGGTCTTGCGCGACGTCATGCGCATGCGCCTCGGTAAATCCGTCGCCGAGGTCATCCGCGAAAACATCCCCGACCCCAATACCGCGCAGATGCTCGACCACTTCGTCCAGTACGTCGGCTCGTCGCCCGACGCGTCGCCCGCCATCCTCTGCGCCATCGGCCACATGCAGATGGAAGAGGGCATCTGGTACCCCATGGGCGGCACCCGCGCCGTCCCCGAAGGCCTGGTCAAGCTCGGCCGCGAGCTCGGCGTCGAGTTCCACCCCGACACCGACATCGCCCACATCCGCACCGACGCCCCGTCCAACGGCCTGCGCAGCGGCAAAGTCACCGGCCTCGTCACCACGCGCGGCGTGCCTTACACGTTCGACGCCGTCGTCTCGAACTCCGACGCCGTCCGCACCCACACCGAGCTCGTCGGCGGGCCCGTCGCCCGCGAGTTCCTGCACAAGCGCGAGTACGAAGCCGCCTGCTCGGGCGTCGTCCTCTACCTCGGCCTCAACAAGCGCTACGACCACCTCGCGCACCACGATTTCGTCTTCTCCCGCGACCCGCATGAGGAGTTCCACGCCATCTACGAGCAGGGTATCCCCGCGCCCGACCCCACCTGCTACCTGGCCGCGACCGCCCAGACCGACCCGACCTCCGCGCCCGAAGGCGGCGAAGCCCTCTACGTTCTCGTCCACGCGCCCTACCTGCGACCAGGGCAGAACTGGAAGCAGATGTTCCCCGCCTACCGTCAGGTCATCCTCGACAAGCTCAAGCGCACCGCCGGCCTCACCGACATCGAAGACCGCATCGTCTACGAGTCGCACCTGACCCCGCAGGATATTCACGAGCGCTACCGCGTGCTCAACGGAGCCATCTACGGGATCAGCTCCCATGGCATGATGAACGGCGCCTTCAAACCCGCCAACCGCAGCAAGGAGCTGCCCGGCCTCTACCTCGCCGGCGGCGCCGCCCACCCCGGCCCCGGCATGCCCATGGTCATGATGTCCGGCTGGATCGCCGCCGACAGCCTCGACCAGGACAGCAAATCCACCTCCACCAAAGCCGCCTAACCAAACTAGCAACTACAAAACTAACAACTAGAAACTACTCGGATTCGCTCCCCGGGCCTCCTCCCATCCGTGCCCATTCATCGCAGCCTCACCGCGATGAGTGGGCTCTCCACCAACATCCTGTACCCTTCAACAAGATGCCCGTCCCACCCATCTCGAACCCCACCCTGACCTTCTTCCGCCTCATCACCCGCGTCTGGTTCCAGCTCCACTTCGATCAGGTCCTCACCCTCAACACCCTGCCCTTCTCGAGCGCCGACCCCACAGCCCCCCTCATCGTCTACGGCAATCACAGCTCCTGGTGGGACCCCATGATCGCCGTCCTGCTCGCCGCCAAGCTCGCACCCGGGCGCAACCACTTCGCCCCCATGGACGAGACCTCCCTCGCTCACAATCGTCTCCTCGGCCGCGTCGGTATCTTCCCCGTCGACATCCACTCCCCCCGCGGCGCTCGCCAGTTCCTCCAGACCAGCACCGCCATCGCGCAGCAAAACGGCGTCCTCTGGATCACCCCCCAGGGCCGCTTCGCCGACACCCGCGAGCAGCCCCTCGCCTTCAAACCCGGCCTCGCCGCCCTCCTCAACCGTCTCCCCCCCGGCTGCACCCTCCTCCCCCTCGCCACCGAGTACACCCACTGGAACTCCCGCCTCCCCGTCGCCTTCGCCCACTTCGGCCAGCCCCTTACCGGCCCCGCCACCACCCCGCAGCTAGAGCAAGCCCTGGCAAACACCATGGACGAGCTGAAATCCTGCGTCCTAACCCGCAACCCCGCCCACTTCACCCGGCTCCCCCTATGGTCCCACCCCTAACCCATCCCCCCACAGGAGGTGCCCCATGTTGTCCGCAGCCTCATCGCGGCAACGTGGGCGTAATCCCAACCAGCCGCAAGAAACCCGCCCAACCGTCAAGATCAACCCACCCAACATCCAGCTACCATAGCAACACCCACCATGATCCTCGCCCTCCTCATCGCGTCCTTCCTGTCGGCCGCGATCCCCTGCGCCCTCGTCTGCCTCAATCTCCGCCGCTACCTGCCACCGCCACCCGCCGCGCCAGACCTCCCCGCCGTCTCCCTCCTCATCCCCGCCCGCAACGAGGCCGAAGGCATCGCCGAAGCCCTCGCCTCCGCCCTCGCCTCGCGTAGCTTGGTCTTCGAAGTCATCATCATGGACGACGCCTCCACCGACGCAACCGCCGCGATCGTCCTCGCCCACGCCGCCCGTGACCCGCGCGTCCGTCTCGAACGCGCCCCCCCACTCCCCCCCGGCTGGAACGGCAAGCAGCACGCCTGCTGGGCCCTTGCCCAGGCCGCACGCAACCCCATCCTCTGCTTCGTCGACGCCGACGTCCGCCTCGACCCCAACTGCATCGCCCGCATGGCCACCTTCCTTACCCGCACGCGCAACTCCGTGCTCCATTCATCGCAGCCCCACCGCGATGAGTGGGACCCCACCAGCACACCCCAGCGAATCATCGTCCCTGAAAGGGTGGAAGCAGGGGGCTTTAGCCCCCTGAACACTCCCACTCCAGAAAAAGGGGCTTTAGCCCCGGCGAATTCCGCCCTCATCTCCGGCTTCCCCCGCCAGCTCACCGGCTCCCCCCTCGAGTGGCTCCTCCTCCCCCTCATCCACTTCGTCCTCCTCGGCTTCCTCCCCCTGGGCCGCATGCGCAAGACCACCAACCCAGGCTGCGCCGCCGGCTGCGGCCAGTTCCTCCTGTGCGACCGCGAGGCCTACTTCGCCTGCGGAGGCCACAGCAACATCAAGCTCACCATGCACGACGGCCTCCGCCTTCCCCGCCTCTTCCGTGAGCACGGCTACCACACCGACCTCGCCGACATCACCGATCTGGCACGCGTCCGCATGTACACCAACGCTCGCGACACTTGGCAGGGCTTGGCGAAGAACGCCACCGAGGGCCTAGGCGCCCCCGCCCGCATCATCCCCATCACCCTCATCCTCCTCCTCGGCCAAGTCCTGCCCTTCGCGATGTTCGTGGTTGCGCTGGCTCCAAATCTTAATTCGACTATCATTCTCGACCTCTTCATCGAGATGCCAACTCGCCTTCACGGACACTTTACGCCCTGGGAGCTTGCTCATCTGAGGCTTCTCACCCTCTCTTGGACATGGGGCCCGACCGTTTTGTGGCTCCTAATCGTCCTTATAGCCTGGCTCCCCCGCATCCTAGCCGCCCGCCGCTTCCGCCAAAACTGGCGCAGCGCCCTCTTCCACCCCGTCGGCATCCTCCTCCTCCTCGCCGTTCAGTGGTACGCCCTCCTCCGCAAACTCCGCGGAGGCCAGGTAAGCTGGCGTGGCCGAGCCTACATCAAAACCAGCGCCTGACCCAACTCACAAGAAACTAGGGAGGATCCGATCAAGTCTCGTTTTGAAGGCCTGACTTATACAGCCTGGGGCGCAAGCCTGCATTGGCGCTGCGGCTACACTTCAAGCTAAATGGGTCTACCTTTTTAGGTTAAAGTCTAAATAGCTCACAGCTGATAGCTCACAGCTCAGCACAGCCCTCTTTCATTACAACAAAATCTTCGCGGCAATCTCAGAAAACACCTTGTCAAGCGCTACTTGGCAGGGCAAAGCAACTAACCACAAGCTACACAACGACTTAGCCAGATAAAATAGTTTGCGTACTTACCCCTGCCCACCTGCTAATCTATAAATAGAGTTAAACACAAACCTCCCGCAGAGTCGCAAGAGGCTTCCCTACTGCCTGGATCCCGCTGTATCTAAACCCACTGCAATGAAGATCTTAGAATCAAAGATACCGGGGGAGGGGTACCACCTCAAACCGGCATCTCCGGCCACCCAGCCAGCAAAGCCTGCACGATCCGCCCACCTACCCGGTAAGCATTCTCAAGCGCCGGCAGATACGCCGAATAAGTCGTCACGTTCGTCTCCACCAGGCTCTCCGCCGCGCTGATCCCCGTCCGTTGCCGATCGTAGTTAGACGCCGCGCGGGCAATCAGCACGCGGCCAAAGTCAACCTTGCCGGCACTCGCAAGAAACGTAAGCGACTGCAGCGTGCCGGTATCCTCCATCGCGGTCACGGCATAAACCCCGCGGCCATCAGTCTGGTAGTCGAGCCAGCGCCGAGCCCGCTCGCCCAGCAGCCGACCGTGCCAGAAGGTAGCCGACGAGAGCTCATCCCCGCGAACTACATGCGGTGCACGGTGTGCGGTTTCAGCAGGCTGAAACTGCCTGCGACGAGCCTCCATGTTCGGCTTATCAAACAGTTCCATCGCTTTGGTAAGCCGGAAAGCCCAGGCGACCAGCGCAGGATTCAGATGGAAGATGATTCCGTCATCGCCATTGAACCGAGCCTGCCGAGGCGCCTGGTATGGCTGCGTCTTGCCGATCGCCACCAGCCCATCGGGCCAGTCCGGAGGGATCTCGCGGGGATCGATCTCGTGCGCCAGATTGCCGTCGACGACCCATTCCGGCAGCACCACCGAGCCCAGCGAGGTCCGCGCCGGATCGACTCCAGCGACACCCGAGATCAGCCAGAAAGCTTGGGTCAGGTCGAAGCGCAGGTCGAGCCCAAGCGCCATGATGGACGCCGCCGCGCGCACCGCGCCCATGCCCGTCACGATGCCGAGGATGCCTTTGCCGTCGCTGTACAGCGCCTGGTAGCCGCTCGGAAACGGCAGCTCTTCGCTCAGCCCGAGGCCTTCGCGCCAGCGCCGGATCTCTCCCGGGATGGGGCCCGCGGACGGCTCGAACGCGGTAACGATAACAGCTTTGACAGGGATCATGCTTGCTTACACGCCCTTCTTCTGCGGCTCCCAGATGAACTTGTGGATCTGGAGCGAGAGCCGCGCGTCGACGCCGTCGGCCATCATCCACTCGACCAGCGTGCGGGGGTCAAGCGTCGCGTTTTCGGTCGTGCGCATGGGGCTTGGTGCCTTCGAAAACGCAGGGCTCAGCAGGATGCCGCCGACCTTCGCGCGCAGATCGTGCTGGGCGATAAAGGCGCGGGCGAAGTCGTAGTCCTCGCGATGGCTGAGGACGAACTTGATCTCATCGCGCGGCGTGAGCGTTGCGAGATTTTCCACGCGGAAGCTGTTGGCCGCC
Source organism: uncultured Acidobacteriaceae bacterium (assembly GCA_964249685.1). Taxonomy (GTDB): domain Bacteria; phylum Acidobacteriota; class Terriglobia; order Terriglobales; family Acidobacteriaceae; genus Edaphobacter. The sequence goes on along the minus strand of CAXUDC010000013.1, from coordinate 8,517 downwards.
GAGCCCGCGCCGGGGCACTTCACGTCCACGATCTTGTGCACGGCTTTCGGCACCAGGTCGAGCGGGCGCTCGCCGGAGGTCTCCATCATGAGCGTGTAGCCGCTCGTGAGCAGGCGATCCATCAGGGGGAGCAGCTCTTTGGCCTGCAGCATGGGCTCGCCGCCGGTGAACTCGACCAGCTTGCAGGGCGCGAGCGCCTCGATCTGGGCGACGACTTCCTCCTGCGTGAACGGCTTGCCACCCGAAAAGGTGTACTCGGAATCGCACCAGGCGCAGCGCAGGTTGCAGCCCGCGAAGCGGACGAAGATACAAGGCAGGCCGGTGAAGGAGGACTCGCCCTGAACGGATTTGTAGAGTTCGATGAGGTACAAAACGCAGATTCCCTTCGGGAATGACAACCAAAGAAGGCTTTAGAGGTAGTAGCGGGCGAAGCTGGTGTCGGTCTCGTAGAGCGTGCAGTCTTTGACGCGGACGCGGCCGGCGGTCATCTCGTGGAGCTGCGCGGCGGTCTGGTCGTAGAAGTACTTGGCAAGATTTTCCGCCGAGGGGTTGATCTCGTCAAAGGGCTTGAGCTCGTTGATCATTTGGTGGTCGAGGTAGTCGACGACCGGGCGCATGACCTGCTTGAGCAGCTTGAAGTCGAGCAGCAGGCCGGCCTCGTCAAGCTCCGCGCCGGCGAGCGTGACGTAGACCTTGTAGTTGTGGCCGTGCGGATTCTCGCACTTGCCACGATAGTTGCGAAGATAGTGGCCGGAGGAAAAGCCGGCTTCCACGGTAACTTCAAACATTGCTGCGGATTTCCCTTCTTGGCTTGCGGACGCGCGGGCCCAAGCTCCATTGTACGAGGCTTCTAGTGCTTGCGACGCTCTTGCCTTGCCGTTTCCGCGCGGCGCTCGGCCTGTTCGAACAGGCTGGAGAGCGTGGCGGCGAGCGTCATGATAAGCGCGAGGCAGAAGAAGGCGATCGACATGGTGCGCCACAACATGGTGTCGCCAGGCGAGCCGGGCTGCTGCGCCACGTTGGTAAATGAGACGACAAACGCCACGAGCGCAAAGAAGGCGAGGGTGCCGGCTAGAATGTAGAGATTACGTCCCATAGCTCATCCCAAGGATAACGGATTGCCCTCTGCCGCGCTTTGACCCGGCGCAAAGAAAGCTTCGACGTCTTCTATTGATTGCGTGACGTGATACGGCGGCAGCGAGTCGAGGAAGATTTTACCGTAGCGCTGGCGCTGGATGCGCGGGTCGAGGAGCATCAGGACGCCGCGGTCTTCGAGCGAGCGGATGAGCCGGCCGAAGCCCTGCTTCAGCGTGATGACCGCGTTCGGGATCTGCAGGTCGAAGAAGGGTTTGCCGCCCGTGGCCTCGACCGCGGCCATGCGGGCCTTGACGACCGGGTCGGTGGGGACGGCGAAGGGGAGGCGGTCGATGATGACGCAGGAGAGCTGCTCGCCCTGTACGTCGACGCCCTGCCAGAAGGACGAGGTGCCGAAGAGGATCGCGTTGGGGGTGTCGCGGAACTGCTGCAGGAGCACATGGCGAGGTGCGGTGCCGTGCAGGAGCAGCGGGTAGGGCAGCTCCGCAGCCATGCGGTCGTGCAGGACGCGCATCTGGGCGTAGCTAGTGAAGAGGCAGAAGGCGCGGCCTCGGGTTATTTCGAGGACGCGGCGCATGCGTTCGGCCGCGTGCTGGGTGAAATCGGGCTCGCGCGGGTCGGGCATGCCCTGCGGTAAATAAAGCAGCGCCTGGCGCGGGTAGTCGAAGTGCGACGGAACGATGAGCTCTCTCGTACTGCTGAGGCCGAGGCGCGTGGTGAGGTGTGTGAATGCGTTGGCGACGGTGAGGGTGGCGGAGGTGAGAACGACCGTGGGATAAGTGTTGAAAAGTTGCTCGCCGAGCAGGTTCGAGACGTCGATGGGGGTGGCCTGGAGCTGGGTCTGAAAGGATTGCTGGGCCTGTCCCCTTGCCAGGTTTCGCACTCCGGAAGATGCCCGGCGCTCGATCCAGAAGACGATGTTGGCGTCGTTCGATTCGAGCAGGAAGCGGAGATGGTCGCGGATGTCGTTGGTGCGCTTGACCAGGCCCTTGGTCTCGTCGACGCCCTTGATCTGGGTGAGCTCTGTTTCGACCCGCTTGAGGGCAGTGATGACGCCCATGTAAAGGTCGCCGTCGGACTCGAGGAAGGTCTCGCGCTCGGTGTGGTCGAAGGGCATGCGGCCGAGCTGGGTGCCCTGCGTGGGGAGCGCGGCGAAGAACATGCGGGCGCGGTCCTTGAGGATGGCGCAGGCGGATTCGACCGCACTGGTGCTGGCTTTCTTCGCGCGGAGCAGGAGCTCGGTGTCACGCGTGAGCTCGTCGAAACGGGCGTGCGAGAGGCCGATGCCGAAGTAGTTGGAGGCGATCTCCTCGAGCTCGTGGGCCTCGTCGAAGATGACTGCGGCGGCGTCGGGCAGGATGCCGGCGTCGGGAGCGCCCTGGGCCTCGCGCTTGATGTTAAGGTCGGCGAAAAAGAGGTGGTGATTGACGATGATGAGCTCGGACTCGAGCGCCTTGCGCCGCATCTGCGTGACGAAACACTGCTCCCAGTCGGGGCAGGTGGTACCGAGGCAGGCTTCGGTGCGGGCGTCTAGTTTATGCCAGAGCGTCGAGCTTTCGGGCAGGACGTTGAGCTCGGCGCGGTCGCCGGTCGGGGTCGTGCGCTCCCAGGCGACGATGTGGTGGAACTGCTCGATTTCGTCGAGACCGGAGAGCAGCGGGCTATCGCGGAGGGCGTAGAGCTTGTGCTTGCAGAGATAGTTGGCACGGCCCTTCATGTAGCAGACCTGGAGCGGGCCGGCGGAGTCGTTCAGCACGGATTCGAGGAAGGGGATGTCCTTGAAGTAGAGCTGCTCCTGCAGGTTTTTCGTGCCGGTAGAGACAATGACGCGCTGGCCGGTCTCGCGTGCGTGGCGCAGTGCGGGGACCAGGTAGGCGAGGGTCTTGCCGGTGCCGGTGCCGGCCTCTACAACGAGGTGGCGCTTGTCGACCAAGGCCGCTTCGACAGCGCGCGCCATGTCGAACTGGCCCTTGCGGTATTCAAACGCGAGCGAGGATTTGGAGAGGATGCCGCCGGCCGAGAAGACGTCGTGGAGCGACGGCAGCTTCTTTACCGAGGGCGGGATGGTAGAGATAGCGGACACGCTTCCGCTATGATATGCGAAGAGACGGCGAAATGTATCTGCACGGTAAAAGCGAGCGTTCTGCTATGGAATATGCCTGGTTCAAGCTGTACGATTCGGTGTTCGAGAAAGTGGACATCGATGACGCAAAGGTGTTCGGTGAGACGGCGACGCTGGTACCAAGGCCTGTGCTTCTCGAGTGGGCAGCCAATTTCTGCCTATCAGAGATTTGCAATGGGGGCTTGCTGCAACTCTTCTGGAACTCCACGGGACTGCTTACGCCGGAGGCTGTCGAGGGCTTCGATGCAATGGGTATGCCAGAGCTCGCAGGTCTTCTTTCGCGCGCGGCGGCACTACTCGACGACCCCTTCCCACGAGAGCGTGAAGCAAGATGGGATGCGCTGCTTGCGAATAGCATGAAGAGCGCAGAGGAGTTGGAGGAGATTTTCGGCACAGAAAAGAACCACTATGTTTGCTACTACAAGGCTACGGAAAAGCTTGGTTTTGACGAACTCGACCAGGAAGTATACCGGTTGATGCGCGAAGAAAACGGCGGTATTGACGAAGCGACGGCGGCTTATCTTGCACCCTGGTGCGACTCTGGGAAGTGAGTTGAAGAGAGTCGGGCGATAAGTGGAGATGTCGTCGGGCTTTGGCGACTCAGGCAGCGAGCTTCATATTGATCGCCTTCACCGGCTTGCGTTTGACATGGGCCGCTTGCCAGAAATCATACTTGTTCTGCATCTTGAACCAGAAATCGGGCTGGTTCTGTCCGAATGCTTCGCTTAGCTTCATCGATAGTTCCGGGGTCACAGCGGCGCGGCAGTTGAGCACGCGCGACAGCTGAACCCGGGAGACGCCGATGTGGGCTGCAAACGCGGTGATGCTCATTGGCACATTTTCCATCGCGTCGCGTAGCACTTCACCGGGGTGCGCTGGGTTGTACATCTGCATCTGTCCTCCTTAGTGGTAGTCACAGTAGTCAACGAGGATCGCGTCCTGACCCTCAAACGTAAACGTGATCCTCCAATTGCCATTCACCTTGACAGACCAGCACCCTGACAGGTCACCTTGAAGCGCATGGAGGTTCGTACCAATGAAACTCATGCCTGAGGGCTCGGTCGCGACATTCAGGGCGGTAAGAAGCACCCTGAGTTTTTTTGCGTGAGCGGGCTGGATGCCAGCCTTTGACCCCGACTCAAAGAATCGCTCCAATCCATCGTGTCTGAAGCTCTTGATCACCTGTTTCTTTGTATCGCGTAACGCTACATGAGTCAATACGCCCGGTATAATCAGCGTTAGGGTACGAATATCATGGCACCGAAGAAAGCACCGAAACGTTTAGGCAAGAAGCATCGGCAGGCGAGCACGCGGCCGCACAAGGGCAAGGCCCCGAAGGCTACGCCAACGACCGGTGCGGTCGACCCGCGCAAGCGCAAGGTGATCGCGGCCAAGCAGGCGAAGGCCACGGCAGAGAAGCGCGTCTCGAAGCGCTCGCCGGAGTTTGAGGCCAAGCGCTCGATTACGGGGGATGATGCGGAGAAGCCGGTCTCGAAGCCCTTGCCGCTGAGGACTGCGCCGGGCCGGAGCTTTCGCTCGGACTCGCAGCAGCAGGCCGCGCAGGAGCGGGAGGGCAAGGGCTCGGGCGGGCCGCGGCGGCGTATCACAACGACCAAGCCGGACAGCCCGGAGGCCGAGTGGCGCGAGGCCGAACTGCTTGCGTTGCAGCAATCCGTGACACTGGGGCACCAGGTGTCGAAGGCGTTGCCGCTAATCGCGATCTGCGGGCGCCCGAACGTCGGCAAGTCCACGCTCTTCAATCGGCTGACGGGCTCGCGGCGTTCGATCGTGGGCGATGAGCCCGGCATTACGCGCGATCGGATCTACGGCGAGATCGACTGGAACGGGCGCGACGTCAGGCTCGTCGACACGGGCGGCGTAGTGCCGGACGATGAAGCGCTGATCCCGAGCGAGATCTTCCGCCAGGCGCAGGTGGCGCTTGAGGAAGCCGACGCGATCGTGATGGTGGTGGACGGGCGCACGGAGCTTGCGAGCCCCGATATGGAGTTGGCGCGGCTGCTGATGAAGGGCGGCAAACCGGTGTTCCTGGCGGTGAACAAGATCGACGCGCCGGAGATGCATACGGCGGCGGAGAACTTCCGCCGGCTTGGTTTTCGCAACGTTCTGATGATCTCGGCCGAACATGGGTCGGGCATTGGCGACCTGCTGGATGATGTGTTCGCGGTACTTCCGGAGCCTGCTGCCGAGCAGGATGAACCGACTCCCGAAGAGGAATCCGAGGCCTTCGAGGAGGAGTTTGAACCGCTTGAGGAAGGTGTAGAAGAAAAGCCCAGGCGCAGGCAGCGGACGCATGGCGAATATGAATCGCGCGAGACGAAGGTGGCGATCATCGGGCGGCCAAACGTGGGTAAATCCACGCTGCTGAATGCGTTGACCGGCACCGATCGCGCCATCGTTTCGGACATCGCCGGGACCACGCGCGATGCGGTCGATGAGATCGTGGAGCGCAAGGGGCACCTGTTCCGGTTTGTCGATACCGCAGGCATCCGGCGCAAGGGCAAGACGAAGATGATGGCGGAAAAACTCTCCGTCATCATGGCGCGCAAGCATCTGGAGGCGGCCGACGTTTCGCTGCTGCTGATCGACGCGACCGAGGGTGTGACTAACATCGACGCAAACATCGGCGGATACGCGCATGAGGCTGGGCGGTCGGTCATCATCGTCATCAACAAGTGGGACCTGATGACGACGCATCGTACCGACGGCAAGCCGCCGGCGGACCAGAAGGTGTACGCGCAGCAGGTGCGCGATGCGCTGAAGTATCTGGACTACGCGCCGCTGCTGTTCATCTCCGCGGGGCCGCTTGAGGGCGATCCGCGGGCGATCGGCGAGGTGTTTGCCAAGGTAGAGCTCGTCGCACGCGAGCGACGCAAGCGCGTCTCGACCGGGCAGATGAACAAGTTCCTCGAGACCGTCGACTTCCAGCGCGCGTCGGTTCCGATGAACAAGCGCGTGCGGATTTATTACATGACGCAGGCGCAGGTCGCGCCGCCGACGTTTGTGCTGTTCACTGATCGCGACGTGAAGATGCACTTCAGCTTCGAGCGCTTTCTGGCCAACCAGATCCGCGAGAGCTTCGGCTTTATCGGCAGCCCGATCTGGTTCAAGATTCGCGCGCGGAACAAGAAGAAGACGGACGAATAGCAGCTAAAGGTTTACTAGCAACGTAAGCAGAGCTCGGCGAGGCAAGATGGAGATGATGCCTGAAACAAGGCGCTGAGTAGTTCGTCGAAGATAGCCTCTCTGGAGATATTAAGCATGTAGTTCTGCAAATCAAGCCAGCGCCGGGTCCATGGGAAACGTGGGCCCGTCGTCATCATCGTCTTCATCCTCGGGCACAGACGGCGGCGGGGTAAAGGGGCGGCTGGGGTCGCTCTCTTCGGGCTTGCGGGTTGGGTGAAGCAGGTCGTCCAGGAAGCTCATGGTTTGTCCTCGATCATTAGTCAGTGACTGCGCCCACGATAACCTCAGCTTCGCTTCGGTGATCATGGGGCACGCCTTGGAGCCAGGTTTGCCATGCATCCAGGGCGCGGTCGCATTGTATTTTGTGGCGTTCCTTCTTGTCGCGGATACGCTTGCGCAGCTCCTCTTCAAGCGGTGGCAGCAGGTCAAAGGTGATGTTGGCCGGCTGGAAGCGCTTGCTGTCCGCGTGCGTAATGTAGTGGAGCAGCGAGCCGTGTGCGCTGGCTCGCGGGCAGGCCACGGGCGCGTGCCCTGCGGCGAGTTCCGCGGCAAAGATGCCCGCCAGCATGCCGCCCGCGATCGACTCCGTATAGCCCTCGACGCCCGAGAGCTGGCCGGCGATGAAGAGGTCCGGACGCGCCTTGAGCTGCAGCGTCTCGGTCAGCAGCGAGGGCGCGTGAAGGTACGTATTGCGATGGATCTGGCCGTAGCGCAGGAAGGTCGCGTGCTCGAGCCCGGGGATCATCCGCAGGATGCGCGCCTGCTCGCCGTACTTGAGCGAGTTCTGAAAGCCGACAAGATTGTAGGAGTCCGCGCGCAGGTTTTCACTGCGTAGCTGCACGCACGCGTAGGGCCAGCGGCCGGTCTTGGGGTCGGTCAGGCCGGCGGGTTTCATGGGGCCGAAACGCAGCGTATCCTTGCCACGCCGCGCAGTTTCTTCGATAGGTAGACAACCTTCGAAGTATGTCAATTTTCCCGGCTGGTCGGCTTCGGGAAGGTGCTCCCAAGCCTTCGCCTCGATCTTTTCAGCCGTCGCCAGAGCGTCGATGAAGGCCTCGTACTCCTCCTTCGTGAACGGGCAGTTGATGTAGTCCGCCGAGCCTTTGTCCCAGCGCGCGGCCATGTAGCACTTCTCCATGTCGATGGTGGAGGCATCGACAATGGGCGAGATGGAGTCGTAAAACGCAAGGTGATCGGCGCCCGTGATGGCCTGCAGCGCGTCCGTCAGGGGCTGCGACGTGAGTGGGCCAGAGGCCAGAATCGTCAGGTCCGCCGCTCCCGCATCGAGCGTCGTCACCTCCTCGCGATGGATCGTAATCCGCGGCTCCGCCTCCAGCCTGGCCGCCACGCGCGCAGAGAACAGCGCACGATCAACCGCAAGCGCATGGCCTGCGGGCACGGCGGTCGCGTCCGCATCGGCGAGCAGGAACGACCCTGCCGCGCGCATCTCCTGCTTCAGCAGCCAGGGCGCGGAGTTTTCGCTTTCGGACTTCAAGGAGTTCGAGCACACGAGCTCGGCAAAGTCCGCTGTCTGGTGCGCCTCGGTCGAGCGGTGCGGCCGCATCTCGTACAGGTCCACGTCGCATCCACGGCTCGCCACCTGCAGCGCCGCTTCCGGCCCGGCAAGCCCGCCGCCGATTACTCGAATCTTCATATCTCAAGTCTACCGGGTGATCGTGGTTTAGTCGTTTGCATCGGCCAGCGCAAGCAGCGCCTCATCCGCCACGCGCATGATGCGCCACTCGGTTTGGACCTTCGCGCCCATGCGCTCATAGAACCCGATTGCCGGCGCGTTCCAAGCGAGCACATCCCACTCCAGCCGCGGGCAGCCTTCCGCAAGCGCCACCTGCGCCAGGTGCCGAAGCAGCGCTTTGCCCACGCCCAGCCCGCGGCTTGCAGGCGTCACATAGATATCTTCTAGCCGGATGCCGTGATGACCGCGCCAGGTGCTGTAGCTGGTGAAGTAGAGCGCAAAGCCCACCGGCTGACCGTCCGCTTCGGCCATCACGCAGCGGAATCTTGGCACCGGCCCGAAGCCGTCGCGCAGCAGGTCCGCCTCGGTTGCGAGCACCGCGTCCGGCTCGCGTTCATACTCG
>CAXUDC010000012.1:1961-32633 GCA_964249685.1 uncultured Acidobacteriaceae bacterium | reverse complement strand
ATCCTCCGCGAAGAGGAAGCCGACGAGATCTACGCCATCACCTCCCGGATCTCGCGCGCCTGCACGTGGACTCTGCGCCGGACCCTGACGGTGCCTGCCGATGCCCCCACCCGCGCCTTTGCCTTCACTGGCATCGCTCGCCCGGCGTCGTTCCTCGCCACGCTCCCCTCCCTCAACGGCCACCTCATCTTCCCCGACCACCATCCCTATACCCTCGCCGACTGCGACACGCTCGTCGAGGCCGCGCGCCAGTCCGGGGCCAACGGCTTTCTCACCACCGCCAAGGACGCTGTCAAGCTGTCCCCCGGGCACCACGCCCGCCTTGCCGCCATTGGCCCAGTCGCAGTCGCCACCCTTACTGCCACCTTCCTCCACGAGCGCGAACAGGTCCTCCGCCAACTCCGTAAGTTCCTGCCGACGATCAGGGCCTGAGCCGAAAGCTGTGAGCTGTGAGCTGACAGATTGGAACCAGCTCCCAACCCCCGCGCGCTAAACTAAACCCGTTGCCCACCTCCGCGACAACCCGCATCCTTCTCCTCCGCGTAGGCGCCATGGGCGACATCCTTCACGCCCTCCCCGCCGTCACCGCCCTCCGCGCGGCGCTGCCCGACGCCCACCTGGGCTGGGCCGTCGAGCCCCGCTGGCGCGCCCTGCTCTCCCCTGCCCTCGTTGACCAGATCCACGAGATCCCCACCCGCGACTGGAAAGAACGCCCCCTCTCCCTTCGCACCCTGCGGCAGATCCTCGCCCTTCGCCGAGACTTCCGAGCCGCCCGCTACGAGATCGCCATTGATCTTCAGGGCTCCCTCCGCTCCGCCTTCCTCGCCCGGCTGAGCGGCGCCCCGCAGGTCTTCGGCCCCGCTGCCCCGCGCGAGACCCCGGCGCGCACCTTCTACACCCGGCGCGTCGCGCTCCATCAGCCCAGCGTCATCCAGCAAGCCGCCGAGCTGCTCAACGCCGCCACCGGCCTCACCCTAACCCCCACCGCCCCGATGATCGGGGTGCCCCATGATGTCCCGCAGGACATCGTGGGCGGGCTCCCTTACCTGCTCCTCACCCCCACAGCCGGCTGGGGAGCCAAGCAATGGCCCATCCCCGCCTACCACGAGCTCACCCAGCGCCTGCAAGCCGCCGGCCACACCATCCTCATCAACGCCGGCAACGCCGCCGACCCTACCGCCAACGCCATCGCCCGCGGTACTCGCGCAAGAGTCATCTCCACCAGCCTCGAGGACTACCTTACCCTCACCTGCCGCGCCGCGCTCGTCATTGGCGGCGATACCGGCCCCGTCCACCTCGCCGCCGCGCTCGGCGTCCCCACCCTCGCCCTGTTCGGTCCCACCGAACCCGCCCGCAACGGTCCGCATTTCCCGGGTGCCAAGTACACCATTCTCCGCCATGCCACCAGCCTCACCGACCATCGCCGCCACGCCGCCACCGAGCGAGGCCTCGCAAGCATTACAGTAGAAGAGGTCTACCAGGCCGCCCTGCGCCTGCTTTCCTCTTAGCTCTCTATCCCGCAACCAGCCCAAGGACGAACCCGATGCCCGTTGCACGCTCCAGCTTCTTCGAACGCATCCGAGTGCCCCTCGGCTTCGTTGTCGCCTTCATCTATCTCTTCGCCGGGCACCCCCGGCTGTGGACCATCCTGCTGAGCCTGCTGCTCGTGTTGCCGGGCCTTGCGCTGCGGGCCTACGCCGCGGGCTATGTGCGCAAGAACGCAGAGCTTACCCAGACCGGGCCCTACGCTTACACGCGTAATCCTTTGTACCTGGGCTCGCTCCTGATCGTGCTCGGCTTCGGCCTGGCCGCCGGCAGCTGGTCCATGGCCGCTCTGCTGACGGCGGTCTTCCTGGCCATCTACCTCCCTACGATCGCGTCCGAAGAGCAGTACCTGCGCGCCCACTTCCCTGCCTTCGATGCCTACGCCGTGCGCGTCCCACGCCTGATGCCGAGGCTCTCCGCCGCCGCCCCCGCGGGCGCTCCCGGGCAGTTCTCCCGCGAGCGCTACCTGCACCACCATGAGTACAATGCTCTTATGGGCACCGCCGCGATCTATCTCGCGCTCGCCCTGAAGCTTTACTACGCCTGGTATCGTCACGATGTCTGGTAGGCCAGCCGGCCGCCGCCAAGCAACAAGGCCAGTCCGCACGCCTCACCCCGCGTCCCAAACAGGTGCCGGAACGTCATCCCAGAGTGACCGCCGGACCTGCACCGCACGTCCCAAAATCCAAGATCGCTGGTGATCCCGCTTGCTGAAGACAAACCTGGCACGACTCTGCCTCTCTGCCATCGCCGCCCTGCCCGCCTGCGCGCACGGCCAGATCCTCGGCCTCGGCAAGCCCACCGCGCCCGTCGTCATCCCCACCCTGGTCGCGCCGGACCCGGGCTACACCTTTCCCACGCGCGAGACCCTCACGTTTTCGGTCGACTGGCGCGTCTACACCGCCGGCACCGCGGTCTTCCATCTGGAGCAACAGGGCTCGCAGCAGAAGGTTACGGCCACCGCCGATACGGCCGGCAACCTGAACATGATCTTCCCCGTGCTGGACAAGTTTCAGTCCGGCTTCGATTCGAAAACCGGCTGCTCCACCGGCTTCTCGAAGCAACTGTCCGAAGGCCGCCGCAAGGTCTCGAGCGAGCTTACCTTCGACACGGCCGCCGGCAAGCAGAACGAGCTCTCTAAAAACCTTGTCAAGGGGACCAGCGTCACGCGCCAGGCCAACGTGCCGGCCTGCGTGCAGGATTCGCTCTCGGCTATCTTTTACGTGGCGTCGCGCCCGCTCATCGTCGGCCAGCAGGTCAGCTTTCCGCTCGCGGACAGCATGCGCACGGTTACGGTCGCCATGAAGGTGGAAGGCAAGGAAGAGATCAAGACGCCCGCCGGGACCTTCCAGACCGTGCGCGTCCAGCCGACGGCGGCAGAAGGCATCGTCAAGAGCCGCGGCAGCATCGAGATCTGGTACACCGACGACGCACGTCACATGCCCGTGCAGATCCGCGCCAAGCTCTTCTTCGGCACCATCACGTTTCACCTGCAATCGGCCGAGGCTAAATAAAATGGATCTCGTTCAGGTAGGCCGCTTTCTAGATCCCGCCGAGGCCCACATGGCCAAGGGTATGCTTGAGTCGGCGGGCATCGAGTGCTTCCTGCAGGGCGCGCACGCCAATGCGCTCTACCCGATGGCGCTGCGCGTCCGCCTGCAGGTCCGCCGCCAGGACGAAGCCGAAGCGCAAATGCTGCTGCTGGAAACCGAAAGCGACTTCGACCCAACTGCCACCTAACCCGGATGTCCCCATTGATCGCGGTCTCATCGTGATGAGTAGGATACAACCCCAAGCCCTCATCCCTTTTGCACTAGACTAGCCGAATGCCCGCCTCCCTTCCATCCCGCTCCAAAGCCGTCCTCTCCCTCTCCGGCGGCATGGATTCCTGCGTCTGCGCCGCGCTCGCCGCGCGCGACCACGACGTGTACGCGCTGCACGTCAGCTACGGCCAGCGCACGCAATCCCGCGAGCTCGCCTCGGCGAAGGCCATCGCCGAGATCGTCGGTGCCAAAGACTTCCTGCACCTCACCCTCGATCTCTTTCGGCGCATCGGCGGTTCAGCCCTCACCGACCCCTCGATCGCCGTCCCCGAGGCTACGGGCGAGATCGGTAGCGAGATCCCCGTCACCTACGTCCCCTTCCGCAACGCGCATTTCCTCTCCGCCGCCGTCAGCTGGGCGGAGGTCCTGGGCGCGGAAAAGGTCCTCATCGGCGCGGTCGAGCAGGACAGCTCCGGCTATCCCGACTGCCGGCCCGCCTACTACGACGCCTTCAACGAGCTTATCCGCCAGGGCACCAAGGCGGGCACGATCCGCGTGGAAACGCCGCTCATCCACCTGCGCAAGACCGAGATAATCCAGCTCGGAGTTGAACTCGGCGCGCCGTTTCAAGCCAGTTGGTCCTGCTACTCCGGCGAGCGCGAGGCCTGCGGCGTGTGCGACAGCTGCGTCCTCCGGCTGCGCGCCTTCCAGGAAGTCGGCATCAAAGACCCGATCCCCTACGCCCAGCATCGATCGTAGGGGGTGGCCCCATGATCACCGCGGCCTCATCGCGGTTGTCGTGGAGTTAGTCTCTAACAAGCGCACATCAGTCCCCAAAAAAATCAAACCACCCCTTTACAACACAAGACCCAGCACTTTGCTCTAAAATCGCAGTGGCGAGCTTCGCCAAGTTCGAAAGAGAGACCTCCCCGTGAAAATGAACCTTCCGCTCAAGCTTGCCGGCCCCGCAACCCTGTTCGTCCTGGCACTTTGCCTTCCTTCGAGCGCGCTCGCGCAGGGTCTCGCCACGGTCCACGGCAAGGTCAACAATCCTGCCGGCTCGCCCATCACCCGGGGTGAGGTCAAGTTCACCACCGACAAGACTTCCGACCCGAAGGACCGCAAGTACATCTACGACTTCCCCATCGACAGCGCCGGAAACTACAAGGGCGACAAGATCGCGCCTGGCGACTACGTCGTCGTGATCTTCGTCAAGGACACGCCGGACGCGCCCGAGAAGAGCATCGACTTCCAGAACGCCAGCTTCAAGGCCGCCGACGACAAGACGCTGGACTTCGACATGTCGCGCGCCGAGTACCTGAAGAACCTAAAGCCGGAAGAGCTTGCCGCGATTGAGGAAAACAAGAAGCACAACGCGGGCGTATTAGCTGAAAACGCCAAGATCGGCAACATCAACGCGACCCTGACGCAGGCGCGCGCGGACGAGAAGAGTGGCAAGGCCGAGGCGGCCGTGACCGCGCTCAAGCCCCTGACCGATGCGCGGCCGAACGAGCCTGTCATCTGGGCGGCGCTCGGCGAGGCGCAACTGGCAGCGGCCGACGACGACACCAAGGCCGCGAAGACCAACAAGCAGCCGGCGAATGACCCCGCAATCCTGCAGAAGTATGCGGACTCCGTCACCTCCTACCAGAAGGCGGTGGAGCTGGACAAGGCGGCGAAAAAGCCGAGCCCGGAGCTCGAGGGTAGCTGCTATCTGAACATCGGCCAGGGACTCGCCAAGCAGGGCAAGCTGAACGATGCCTCCGCCGCGTATGAGGCGGCGGTGAAGGCGAACCCGGCACAGGCACCGACCGCGTACTTCAACGAGGCGGCTACGTTCTTCAACGCGCAGAAGATGCCGGAAGCCGCCGCCGCGGCCGATAAGGCGATTGCTGCCGACCCGAAAAAGCCGGAAAACTACTACATCAAGGCCTCCGCGCTGATTCCGGCGGCGACCATGGATCCGAAGACGAACAAGTTCATCCTGCCGCCGGGCTGCCTGGAGGCGTACCAGGAGTACCTGGAGCTGGTGCCAACGGGCGGGCACTCGCAAGAGGTCCGCGACCTGCTGACGAATCTGGGGCAGTCGCAGAAGAACTCGTTCAAGGCGGGGAAAAAGTAGTTTATTTTCAGCGGCATTTCGGAACGTCCGGTGCTGGTCCGAACCGCAGATTCCTCCGCTACGCTACGGAATGACAACAAAATACAAATGCCGCATTTGCCTTTGATTTTTGTTGTCATCTCGTAGGGATCTGCGTTTGCTTGTAGCTATAAGGTCCCTGAAAGGAACGCCCAGCCAAGCGGGCGTTCAAGGTCGCGGTTCTGTCGAGCGCACGTAGTCGCCTGACTTGCCACCGCTCTTGCGCAGCAGGACGACTTCGCGGATGCGGATTCCCTTGTCGAGCGCCTTGGTCATGTCGTACACCGTGAGGGCGGCGACCGACGCCGCGACCATCGCTTCCATCTCGACGCCGGTGCCCGCGATGGTGGCGGCGGTCGCTTCAATCCGAACTCCGCCGGCGACGATGGTGGCCTGCACGTCCACGAAGCTGAGCGCGAGCGGGTGGCACATGGGGATCAGGGTGGAGGTCTGCTTGGCGGCCTGGATGCCGGCGAAGCGGGCTACCTCGAGCGGATTGCCCTTGGGATTGGCCGGCAGCGCGGCCAGAACGGCTTCCGAAAGCTCGACGAAAGCGGCCGCGGTGGCCTCGCGGCGGGTGTCTGATTTCGCGGAGACGTCGACCATGTGGGCCTGGCCGGATTCGTCGTAGTGGGAGAGTTTTTCCATGGCTCTAGAGTAGCGGAAGGATTAAACGCAGAGGGCGCAGAGGGTTTCGCGGAGGTCGCGAAGAGGATTATCTGCGTGGTCCTCTGTGACCTTTGCGTTTAGGCTTTTCTTTACCGCAAGAGGATGCGGATGACATTGCCTGGCTGGTGTGACTGGCTGGGCAGAAGCTCGGCGTAGCAGTTGGCGCGGGCGTTGGCGGCCAGGTCGCCGGAGCCGTGCCACGGGATGAGCGTGACGCGGACGCCTTCGAGGCGCGCGGGAAGAAGACGGGTCAGGTTGGGTTTGCTCGGGACGGCCTCCGTGAGGGTGGCCTGGGCCCAGTGCGGCGTCGGGGCGGGGGCTCCGCCGAGCGCGCGCAGGAAGGGCGCGACGAAGCAGTGGAAGGTGACCTCAGTCGAGATGGGGTTGCCGGGCAGGCCGAAGAAGGGGCGCGCCGGCAGGTCTTCTCGTGCGGGCAGCCGGCCGAAGACCACGGGCTTGCCGGGCTGCATCTGGACGCCGGTGAAGTGGAACTCGGCGCCGAACTCGGCGAGAACCTCTTCGACGAGGTCGTAGTCGCCCATGGAGACGCCGCCCGAAAAGACGAGCAGGTCCGACCGGCGGGCCTCGCCGATGCGTGCGCGCAGGGCTTCGCGGGTGTCGGGCGTGATGGGGAGACGGATGGGACGACCGCCGGCAGCGGAGACCAGCGCGGCGATCGCGTAAGAGTTGGAGTTGCGGATCTGGTTTGCGCCAGGGATCTCGGTGAGTTCGACGAGCTCGTCGCCGGTCGAGAGGATGGCGACCGTGGGCTGCGCAAAGATGCTGAGCCGCGCCTGGCCGCAGGTGGCGGCGAGCGCAATCTCCGCCGGCCCGATGAGGGTTCCGACGCGCAGGACAGGCTCGCCGGCGCGGGCTTCGGCGCCTTGCGGGACGATATTTTCGCCGGGAGCAAGGGCGCGGGTGGAGGTGAGGGTGGTGCCGGTGAGGGTGGTGTGCTCGACCATCAGGACGGCGTCGGCGCTGGCGGGGACCGGAGCTCCGGTCATGATCTGGAGGGCCTGGCCGGGGGCGAGCGGAGGGCCGGACCAGGACTCGCCGGCGCGGATCTGGCCGATGACCGTGAGCGCGGCGGTGAGGTCCGCGGCGCGCAGGGCGTAGCCGTCGCGGGTGGAACGGGCGAACGGCGGCTGGTCGCGGTCGGCGAAGACGGGGCCGGCGAGGATGCGGTTGGCGGCGTCGAGGAGGCCGGCCTGCTCGGCGGCGGGCGTGGGATGGGGCTGGGCGGCGACGATCTGGAGAGCTTGCTCGAAGGGGATCTGGGGCATGGCGTTTTGCGGGTGAACCCACTCATCACGATGAGGCTGTGATGAATAGGGCGCGGGAGGGTGCTGTTAGTGAGGGGGGGTATCAGTTTTGTGTTTCTAGTTTTTCGGTTTTGAGTCAGTAGGCCTCGGCGAGGGTTAGGGCGTAGAGATGGTCGGGGTCCTGGAAGGTGTGGACGGGGGTGAAGCTGGATGGGGTCAGGAGGGCCGCGATGGAGGGCTGAGTGAACTTGTAGCTGTTTTCGGTATGGATGGTCTCGCCTGGGGTGAAGTGGATCGCGCCCAGCTCGGGCACGGTGACGGTCTGGGCGGCGGCGGAGACGAGGTGCATTTCAATGCGCGATTCGGCCGGGTTCCAGCGCGCCTCGTGGGTGAAGCAGTTGAGATCGAAGTCGGTGCCGAGCTCGCGGTTCAGGTGGGTGAGGATGTTCTTGTTGAAGGCGGCGGTGACGCCCTGCGCGTCGTTGTAGGCGGCGAGGAGGGCCTGAATGGGCTTGGCCGCGGAGGGTGCGAGATCAGTGCCAAGCAGCAGGTGGTCGCCGGGCTGGAGCTGCCGGCGCAGGTTGGCGAGGATGCCGCGCGCCTCCGCCGGCGAAAAATTGCCGATGCTGGAGCCGATGTAGAGGGCGAGGATACGGCGGCCGGGCTCGCGCTCGATGCGGTAGGGCTCGGTGATGTAGTTGGCGACCTGGCTGCGCACGGTGACGCCGGGCAAGGACGCGGTGAGGGTGTCGTGGGCCTGGTCGAGCGCGGAGGGGCTGATGTCGATGGGCTGGTAGAGGACGCCGTCCTGGATGCGGGTGCAGGCCGCGAGGACGATGCCGGTCTTGGTCGCGGTGCCGGCGCCCAGCTCGACGACGGTGTTGGCGGCGGCCGTGCTGCGCAGGATCTCGTCGATGTTGCGGGTCAGGAGTTCGCGTTCGGTGCGGGTAAGGTAGTACTCGGGGAGCGCGGTGATCTGCTCGAAGAGCTGCGAGCCTCGCTCGTCGTAGAAGAGCCAGGGGGGCAGGGATTTTTGCCTTGCGGTGAGGCCTTCGCGCGCGGCTGTGGCTACGGGGTTGGTGACGAGGGCTGGGGGCAACGGTGGCTCCTGGAAGAAAGGTCTGAACGCAGAGGTAAGTGATTTAGAGGTCTTTGGCGAGGCGGAGGCCGCTGAACTGCCAGCGCGTGGCGGGCGGGAAGAAGTTGCGGTAGGTGGCGCGGATGTGGGTAGCCGGGGTGACGCAGGAGCCGCCGCGGAGGATGACCTGCGAGGACATGAACTTGCCGTTGTACTCGCCGAGTGCGCCGGGGAGGGGTTTGTAGCCGGGATAGCCGGTGTAGCCGGAGGAGGTCCACTCCCAGGTGTCGCCGAAGAGCTGCTGCAGGCCCGGGGACGACGGCGCGGCGGTGGGGTGGAGGGCACCGGACTCGAGCATGTTGGCGTTTGCGGTGGGGATGACGGATTGTTGTGCCGCGGCGTGTTCCCACTCGAACTCGGTAGGGAGCCGGCAGCCGGCCCAGCGGGCGTAGGCGTCGGCTTCAAACAGGCTGAGATGGCAGACTGGCGTGTCGAGCAGGTCTTCCAGCGGGCGGAAGCCGTGCAGCGTGAAGATGGACCAGCCGGACTCCGACTGCGAGTCGCGCGTCCAATAGAGTGGGGCCTGCCAGGCGTTGGCATGGGCGCGCATGGTGGACCAGCCTTCGGACAGCCAGAGCTCGGGACGGGTGTAGCCGTTGTCGTTGAGGAAGGCGAGATACTCGCGTACGGTGACGAGGCGGTTGGCGAGCTGGAAGGGCTGCAGGAAGACGGTGTGACGCGGGGTTTCGTTGTCGAAGGCGAAGGCGAGCGGGTCTTCCGGGGCCGGAGTGATGCCGATTTCGGCAAGGCCGCCCTGGAAGGGGGTGAAGCCGGTTGCCGCTCCTTTCCACCTCTCAGAGGCGAGAGGTGGGGTACCCGACTTGGTGGCTTGCTGGTAGGCGGGGTGCAGGGGGTTGGTGAAGAAGGCGTGCTTGAGGTCGGTGGCGATAAGCTCCAGGTGCTGCTGCTCGTGCTCGAGCCCGAGGGCGATGCGGCGGAGGATGTCGTCCTCGTGCCCGGCGGGCAGGTAGGCGAGCAGCTGCGCAATGGCCGCGTCGGTATGGGTCCGGTAGGCGAGGATGTCCGCCAGCGGCGGCCGGGAGAAGCTGCTGCGCAGGTTCTTGGCCGGCATCTCGCCCAGGGACGTGTAGTAGGAATTGAAGAGCCAGTGAAAGTCCGGGTGGAAAGCGCGGTAGGCGGGCGCGTACGGGGTCAGGACGAAGGTCTCGAAGAACCAGCTGGTGTGCGCCAGGTGCCACTTGACCGGCGAGGCGTCCGGCGAGGACTGCACCATCAGATCCTCCGGCGAGAGCGGCGCCGTGAAGGCCAGCGTGGCGGCGCGGACGGATCGAAAGCGCATGAGCAGACCCGCGGCAAGGCTGGTGGTCAGCTGGGGGGCAGTAGTCTGGGTAGGCATGGGTTTCCTCTCGACAGCGGTCGCCGACCTGTACTTCGATGCCGTCCGGGGCGACGGCGATGCGGCAACCCCTAGTTTGCCACGAACGCCGGTGCCTGCGTCGCCCTCGTCTGTTTGTGGCATGAAGCTAAGGCCGAGAAGGTGTATAAGGGCGGTAGCCGGCAGCAAGGGAGATTACCTGGAGGCGAGGAGCGCGCGATGACGAACCGGATGGTGGCGATCCTGCCCACGAACGACCTGGAGGCGGCGGAGACGTTCTTCGCGCGACTGGGTTTTGTGCATCGGAACGAGAGCCGGTGGGACGGCTACCTGCTTTTGACGGACCCAGCCGGCGCGGAGCTGCACCTGACCCGCGCCGTCGCAGACTGGGTGGTGCCGGGCAAGAACCCGTTCGGGCTCTACCTGTTTTGCGAGGATGTCGACGGCGTGGCGGCGCGGTTCGCGGGGGAGACGATCCCCAAAGAAGGCCCGAGCCTGAGACCATGGGGTATGTATGAGTTCGCACTGAACGGGCCGGACGATGTGCTGATCCGGGTAGGGTGGCCGCGATGAGGATGCTGGTGCTGGTACTGCTGGAAATGCTGGCTCCGGATGCGGGCTGGAAGAGGTACGACAATGGCCGTTTTGGGTACAGCGTCTGCTATCCGCCGGAGCTGGTGCCGCAGCGCGAGGCCGACAATGGCGATGGGCGGGAGTTTCACAGTCGCGACGGCAAGGTAACGGCGCGGGCCTACGGCAGCTACGAGCAGCCGGCGGAGGGCGGCAAGACCGCCTTCGCGCAGGAGCTTGAGTACGCGCTGCAGTACGCGAAGGATAAGGGCTATGTGGTGGGGTACAAGCTGGTCAAGCCGCACCTCTTTGCGATCAGCGGCACTTCGCCGGGCGGCATGGTGTGGTATCGCAAGGAGATCGAGGTGCAGGACCGGGCTGTAACGCTGGAGTTCGAATACCCGCAGGCGACCAGGGCGCCGATGGATGCGGTCGTGGCAAAGATGTCCGGATGCCTGGTGGTGGGGCGCATGAGCGACTAGATATTCGTACGCGCGAGAGTCTTTCGCCGGAGCGGAACGTCTGTATCGGTAACGCTGACAGAGGGTTTCCGATGAACAGGACGCAGAGATTGCTGATGGGATTGACGACGCTGCTGGCCGTGGGCGCGCGCGCCCAGAACCAGCCGCAGAGCGACGACCCCGCCATGGCCGGCATGGGCCGCATGGTGCGTGGGACCGTGACCGCCGCGGCCGGGGACAGGATCACCGTCAAGACCGAAACCGGCGACGTGTACCAGGTGGCGCTGACGCCGAACACGCGCCTGATGAAGGACCGCCAGCCCGTAAAGGCCGCGGAGGTGCACATCGGCGACGGCCTGGGCGCGGTCGGCGAGGTCGACCAGCCGAACAAGACCGTGCACGCGATGTTCGTGACCGTCATCGACGCCGAGCAGGTGAAGAAGGCGCGCGAGGCAATGGGCAAGACCTACATCGCGGGCAAGGTGACGGCGATCGATGAGCTGAAGCTGACGATCCTGCGCGCGGATGGCGTGTCGCAGGTGATCGCGGTGGATGAGGATACGTCGTTCCGCAAGGGTGAGCGCGGCATGCAGATGGCGTTTGCCGGCACGGGCGGCGGCGCGGGACGGGGCGCTCCGCAGGGCGGGCTTCCGCAGGCGACGGGCGGGGAGAGCATCACGCTCGCCGATGTGAAGGTTGGGGCCACGGTGGCGGGGCCCGGAGCGCTGAAGGGCGGCGTGTTCGTGCCGACGATGCTCGGCGTCGGCGAGCCGGGACAGGGCGGAGGGCAGGGCGGACGGCGGCGGCGCGGTGAGGGAACGGGCCAGGCGGCGACTCCGCCCGCAGGCACGGAGCCAAAATAGATGAGGCCGAGCATGCTGAAGAGGCGAGCCGGGCTGGTGCTGGCGGGAGCGGTGGCGGCGGCAGGCAGCGCGCTCGGGCAGGCTGTCCCCGATGCCGCGCCGGATACTGTGCAGACGGCTCCGGCCGCGGCGCCCGTCGTTGCGGCGCCCGCGGGGACCATTCGCGGCACGGTCATGGCGGGCAAGGTGCCGCTGCCGGGCGTCTCCGTCACGGCGACCAACACGCTGACGGGCAAGAAGTACGCGACCACCACCGACGTCGACGGCAACTTCGCCATGACGATCCCGAAGACGGGGCGGTACGTCGTGCGGGCCGAGCTGGCGGCGTTTGCGGCGATGACGAACGAGGTGCGGATCACGCCCGAGGCCGCGAACCAGACCGCCGCGTTCACCTTGGAGCTCGCCTCGCGCGCGGCGGCGACGCAGGCCGCGGCGGGCAACGCGACAGCGACGGCGATCGCCTCCGCGCTCGGCCGGGGCACGCAGGGGCTGAGCGTGACGGGCGACTCTTCGCTCGCCGACGCGAGCACCGGCGAGGGCAACACCGGCGTTACGCAGCCAACGCTGGGCGGATTTGGCGGCTCGGACGGCAGCGCCGCGGCGACGGAATCGGTCACGGTGAGCGGCGCGCAGGGTGTGACCAACGGCCTCGCCGGCTTCAACGAAGACCAGATCCGCGAGCGCGTGGAAGACGCCATGAACCAGGCGCGCGCCAGCGGACAGGCGACCGGCGACCAGGTCAACGCGGTCGTCTCCATGCTGGGCGGGCTGATGCAGGGCGGCTTTGGCGGCGGCCCCGGAGGAGGCGGCGGAGGCGGTTTCCGGGGTGGCGGACGAGGCGGCGGCGGAGGCAACTTCCGCAACTTCAATCCCGCCCAGCCGCACGGCGCGGTCTTCTACACGGCCAGCAACAGTGCGCTGAACTCCGCGCCGTGGTCCCCGACGCTGATCGCGCAGCACAATCCCTCGGCCTACTCGAATCGCTTCGGCATCTCGCTCGCCGGCTCGCCCTACATTCCGGCGCTCACCAAGCCGGACACGCGGCAGTTCGTTTTCGTCAACCTGACCGGCCAGAAAAACCTGAACGCGTTCCTGCCCAACCCGGTGCGCGTGCCGACGGCGCTCGAGCGCAGCGGCGATTTCTCGCAGTCACGGCAGCTCGTCAACGGCGTGCCGGTGCCGGTCATGGTCTACGATCCCGCGACCGGCCACTTGTTGAACAGGGTGCCGGTCTCCACCCAGGCCGCCGCCATCCTGGCCGCGCCGGGCTTCTATCCGCTGCCCAACATCGCTACGGACCCGAACGACCCGACGGCGTATAACTACCAGACGATCTCGAACGCGGGCTCGAACAACGTTGCGATCAACACGCGCTACACGCGGTCGCTGGGGCCGGCGGGCAGCACGCCCTTCGGCAGCCGGGGTGGAGGCGGCGGCCAGCGCGGGCAGCGGCAAAACCAGAACGCGCCGCCAGTCCTGCGTCAGAGCATCAACGCCTCCTATAACTACGCGCATGCGGCCAGCGACCAGCGCAACATCTTCCTGCCGCTGGGCGGCGCGACCGAAAGCGACGGCAACGCGCTGAACCTGGGCTACACCGTCAGCTACGGCCGGCTGTCCAACAACGCCAGCATCAACTGGAACCGCAGCTTCGCGCAGACGCGCAACTACTTTACCGACACCGCTAACAATCCCTCCGCGAACTTCGGCATCGGCATCCCCACGCAGAACGCCACTTTCGCCGACCCGCGCTTTTACAACGGCCTGCCGACCATCAGCATCACCAACTTCGCCGGCCTGTCGAACACCACGCCCAACGAGACGATCAACCAGACGATCTCCTTCTCGGACTTCGTCGCCTACCGGCACCGGAAGCACAATTACCGCTTCGGCGTGGATATCCGCCGCGTCCATGCGGATTCGATCGGCGGCTCCGACCCGCTCGGCCAGTTCTCCTTCACCGGCTTCGCGACCGAAAGCCCCAACGACCAGGCCAACGCAAGCGGCCAGGCGAGCAGCGGTTCCGGCTTTGCCGACTTCCTGCTCGGCCTGCCGACCAGCACCAAGATCCAGGCCGGCCTGAACAAGATCTACCTGCGCGAAAATGTCTACGACCTGTACGCGCAGGATGACTTCCGCGTGCTCTCGAACGTGACGCTGAACTACGGCCTGCGCTACGAGTACTTCGGCCCGTACTCGGAGAAGAACAACCGGCTCGCCAACCTGGACCACAACGCGAGCTTCAGCACGGTTGCCGTCGTCATGCCGGGGCAGACCGGGCCCTTTCAGGGCAGCTTCAACAGCGGGCTGGTCAACCCGGACCGCACGCTCTTCGCGCCACGCTTCGGCGGCGCCTGGTCCCCGAAGTCCAAGTACACCAAAAACACCGTCCTGCGCGGCGGCTACGGCGTGAACTACAACACGGGCCAGTTCGCCTCGTTCGCGCGTTCGCTCTCCTTCCAGCCGCCCTTTGCGCAGGTCCAGACCAACGCGGTCACGATCGCCACGACCGCCAACCCGAACCCCGTGCAGACCGGCTGCACGACCACCACCGCGGGTTCGACGCAGGTCAACGCCGCCGGGCAGACGGTCGTCATCGCGCCTACCAGGGCAAATGTCACGTTCGCCAATGGCTTCGGCACGTCGCCCACGTCGACCGGCTGCACCACGGCGAACTCAATCCGCAACAGCTTCTCGGTCGACAAGAACTATCGCCTCGGCCTGGTGCAGGTCTACAACCTGAACGTGCAGCGGACGGTGGGCGCGAGCGTCGTGATCAACGCCGGCTACAACGGCTCCAAGGGCAGCAACCTGGACGTGGTCGGCTCGCCCAACAGCACGCCCAACGGCAACCTGCTCGCCGGCCAGGCAGCGCCGTTCACCTATGAGACCTCGGTCGCCGGTTCGCACTCCAACCAGCTGCTGGTCAGCGTGCAGCAGCGGCAGCGCAAGGGCATCGCGCTCGGGCTCACCTATACCTACTCGCACGCGATCGACAACGCCTCCTCGATCGGTGGCACCAGCGCGACGACCGTGCAGAACTTCCGCGCGCTCGAGCTCGAAGAGGGCAATTCCAGCTTTGATCAGCGTCACCTGCTCGCGGGCAACTACGTGCTCGAGCTGCCGTTCGGCCCCAACCGCGCGTTCCTGAACAAGGGCGGCGTGCTGTCCAGGCTGCTCGATAACTTCTCGCTGAGCGGCAATGTGAACATCGGCAGCGGGCTCTACTTCACGCCGCAGTACTCGGGCTCGGCGGCGGAGGCGACCTCCGGCAACGACTACACGCAGCGGCCAAACCGCGTCTTCAACCAGCCGATCGAGGGCTCGGGCAAGCTGGGTGCCTTCTTCAACGCCGCCGCCTTTACGGTGCCCACGGTCCTCGGGGGCGTCACGCAGTTCGGCACCGCGTCGCGCAACTCGATCGAAGGCCCCGGCCAGCTTTCGACCAACACGTCGCTTTCGCGCACGGTCCCGCTTGGCGACACGCGCTCGTTCGAAGCCCGCGTCTCCGCCGTCAACGTCTTCAACACCGTGCAGTACAACGGCATCAACACGACGGTAAACTCCGCCAACTACGGCCAGGTGACCAGCGCCGCCTCCATGCGCGCCTTGACCTTGACCGCGCGTTACCGGTTCTAACGAAGAGGCATCATATGCGGCAGGCGATAGCAGCGACGCTGGCGACGATTCTAAGCCTGGGCAGCATCGCGCCCGCCCAGCAAACCAGCCCGCAGGTAAACCAGCAGGCCGGCGGCACCTACACCATCACCAACAACGTCAACCTCGTGCTGAACAACGTGACCGTCCGCGACAAGAAGACCGGCGCGCTGATCACCGGCCTGAAGGCATCGGACTTCACCATCATCGAGGACAAGAAGCCCCAGCGCGTGGCCAGCTTCGACTACCAGAACGTCGATCAGGCCGCCGTGCTGGCCGAGAAAAACACCGTCACCGGCAAGGCAACCATCGCGCAGCTGCTTGAGCGCAATCTCGGCGCGAGCGCTCAGGAGCTGCGCGACCACCGGCTCATCGTCGTCTTCTTCGACCTGAGCTCCATGCAGGATGAGGACATTGACCGCGCTGTCCAGGCCGCGCAGGACTACGTCAACAAGCAGATGCAGCCGGCCGATCTGATCGCGCTCGTCAGCCTCTCAACCGGGCTGACCATGGACCAGGACTTCACCTCCGACAAGCAGGCGCTGCTGCGCGGGCTCGGCAAGTACAATGGCTCGGTCGACGCTGCCGCGGGCCTGACCCCGGGCGGCACCACCGGCTCCACCGACGCCACCGCCGACGACACCACCAGCTTCGCCGCCGACGACTCCGAGTACACGTCCCTCAACACCGACCGCGAGCTCTTCGCCATCCGCACCATTGCCAAATCGCTCGAGCGCGTCGACCAGCGCAAGTCCATGCTCTACTTTTCGGGTGGGTTGAGCCGCAACGGCATCGAAAACCAGGCCAGCCTGCGCGCGGCAACCAACGAGGCAGCAAAGGCCAACATGGCCATCTACTCGGTTGACACCCGCGGCCTGCAGGCGCTTTCGCCCGTCGGCGATGCCAGCCAGGGCAGTCTGCGCGGCACGTTTGCCTACAGCGGCAAGGCGACCCAAGCGCAGTTCAACGCCAACTTCGCCTCGCAGGAGACCCTCGGCACCCTCTCCGCCGACACCGGCGGCAAGGCCTTCTTCGACTCCAACGACTTCGGCCCCGCCTTCCAGCAGGTCCAGCACGACACCGAGGCCTACTACATCGTCGGCTTCAAGAGCACCAACCAGGCTCGCGACGGCAGCTTCCGCCACCTCACCATCAAGGTGAACCGCCCCGACGCGGTCATCCAGTACCGTCCCGGCTACTACGCGCCCGCCGACTTCCAGCACTCGAAGACCGAAGACCGCGAGCTGCAGCTCACCGAGCAGCTCCGCTCCGACCTCCCCATCACGGACGTTTCGGTCTACCTGCAGGCGCTCTACTTCCGCTTGGAAGACAACAAGTTCTACGTGCCGATCTCGCTTATCGTGCCCGGCTCGCAGGTCCCATTCCTAAAGAACGGCGACAAGGACAAGGCCACGCTCGACATCATCGGCCAGGTCAAGAACATCCAGAACATCCCTGTCGGCAACGTGCGCGACACGGTCAAGCTCAACCTCGACGCGGCGCTCGGCGTGAAGCAGAAGAATATTCAGTACTCGACCGGCTTCGACCTTGCGCCCGGTCGCTACCACGTCAAATTCGTCGTGCGCGAGAACCAGACCGGCAACATGGGCTCGTTTGAAAGCGACATCGTGGTGCCCGACCTGCGCAAGTCACCGCTCAAGCTGAGCTCCATCGTGCTCGCCAGCCAGCGCGTGCCCAACCCGCAGAAGGACCCGCAAAGCCCGCTCATCCGCGACGGCGTCGAGTGGATCCCCAACATTCCCCATGTCTTCCGCCAGGACCAGCACCTCTACTTCCTCTACGAGCTCTACGACCCCACCAAACAGAAAAGCAGCACGCCCCCCGTACCGGAGCCAGCCGGCCTTACCGTCCGGCCGTCCCTGGGCGGCGCCCGCGTCCTCACCTCCATCGAGTTCATCCTGGCCGGCACCAAGGTCTACGAGACCCCGCTCGTCGAAGCCACCGCCATCAACACGCCCGGCCGCGACGCCATCGCCTTCCAGTTCGACGTCCCCCTGACCCCACTCAAACCCGGCACCTACGTCTGCCAGATCAACGTCATCGACGACGCAGGCGGCAGCTTCAGCTTCCCTCGCCTGGCCCTGCAGATCACCGCACCGCCCACGCCCGCCCCAGCGCTCCCCGCCTCCCCCGTCCCCACCGCGCCCACCCTGTAGACCGATCACCCAAGGATCTAACTCTTCGCTCCTTTGTTTGTCATTTCCAAAGGGAATCTGCGTTTCGCGCGCCACCACCCCAAGAGGCGCTGTCACAATCCAAACGAATGGGTGCCCCAGGTCTCGATTCTGAGACCTGGGTGGAGCGGCAACCAAGCCCCAAACACACGTCAGACAAGAGCAACTTGACAACCTCCCCCGCGCGGCAGATCATTGCCGCACTTGCCCCAGCACGGCAGGAGGTCTTCCATGCACATCCACTTCGCCCGGCTTGTCCTCTCAACCCTCCTCCTCGCAGCCTGCTGCCTTCGCGCCCAGACCCCGGACGACGCCGCCGACACCGCGCTCCGCCATCAATCGCCCCAGTGGCTCGCCGTCGCGCCGCACCTTCCCGACCCCCGGACCGGCAGCCCCGCCGAGCTCCAGACCGCCGCCGACGTCCTCCGCGCGCGCCGGCTGCCGGAGGACGCGCTCGACTACTACCGCTTCGCGCTCACCCGCGGCGGCTCCCTGCCCTTGCTGATGAACCGTATCGGCGTCACCGAGCTCGAGCTGCACCGCCCGTCCGCCGCCATCGCCGCCTTCCGCCACGTCCTCGTCATCGACAAGCGCAACGCCGAAAGCTGGAACAATCTCGGCGCGGCCGAGTACATGATGGGCGATTTCAAGACCGCGCTCACCGACTACCGCAAGGCCGTCAAGTTCGACAAAAAGGCCGCCGTCTTCCACTCCAACCTCGGCACCGCGCTCTTCGAGCGGAAGGATTTCGAGGGTGCCCGCGCTGAGTTCACCACCGCCGTCAAGCTCGACCCCCAGGTCTTCCAGCACTCCAGCTGGGCCGGCGTCCAGGCCCACGTTCTGTCCGCCTCCGACCGGGGCCGTTTCTGCTTTGAGATGGCCCAGCTCGCTGCCGCATCGCGGGACGACGCCAGCGTCCTGCTCTGGCTCGCCCGCGCCACCGAGACCGGCTTCGACGTCAAGGGTGAACTGGCCCAGTCACGCGAGCTCGCCAAGTACCAGCACGACGTTCGCGTAGCCCTCATCCTCACCAACGCCAGAGCCATGCGCACCCGCCAGCTAGCCTCCACCTCCGCACCCGCCCTGCCCGCCGACACCTTACTTCGCGACTAGGCCATCCCCAAAGGGTAACGCTAGTCCAAACCGCCACTTCCTCCGTCTAGCTATGGAGTAACAACAAAAAGAATGCATTATATTTGTCGTCATCCCGTAGGGATTGGCGGCTCGACGGGCTGAACTATCACTCAAGGGCATAGCTCTTTGCTTCAGGGCTGACGGCCCGACTTATACCAGCCTGGGGCGCAAGCCCCAGGTACCGCAAGGGTGGTTCCTTTTTTGGCTGCTTCGGCGTCCTTCAACCCACCTCTCAGAATCGAGAGGTGGGGCACCCAATGCTTGCCGGGTTGGGTTGCTCCTGCGGCGCTTATCGCGTTCAGAGCAAAAGAAAGAGCCTGGGCTGTCGCCCAGGCTCGTGGAGTGCTGCGGAGGTTGGTCGGCCTCTATTCTGCTGAAGGCGCCTCTGCTGCAATCTTGGTCTGGGCTACCGTCCAGTCGTTGGCGCCTACCTTAAAGCGGGCGAAGCGGCGGACGGAGATATTTTCGCCTAGTTTGGCGACCTTGCTGGCGATCAGCTGCTGGATCGTCTGCGAGGACTCCTTGATGAACGGCTGGTCGAGCAGGCAGAACTCCTCGTAGAACTTCGCAAGCTTGCCGGTGAGCATCTTCTCGATGATCTCTGGCGACTTGCCGGAGGCCGCGGCCTGCGAGCGGTAGATGTCCTTCTCGCGCTCGATGTCGGCCTCGGTCACATCTTCACGGCCTACGAAACGTGGGTCGACTGCGGCGATGTGCATGGCGATGTCGCGCAGGAGCTCCTGGAAGTCCTCCGTGCGGGCGACGAAATCCGACTCGCAGTTGAGCTCGACGAGCACGCCGATCTTACCGCCGGCATGGATGTAGGTGCCGGTCGCGCCTTCGTTCGTGGTGCGCGTGGCCTTCTTGGCGGCGGATGCCATGCCGCGCTTGCGCAGCACGACGAAGGCGTCTTCCATGTTGCCCTTGGCTTCCTGCAGCGCCTTCAGGCAATCGCCCATCGGGGCACCGGACTTTTCGCGGAGTTCTTTGACGAGCTTGGCGTCGATCTTTACGGCAGTATCGGTAGACATGCGGAATCCTTTTCTGATGATGAGTCTAAAGTTTGTGTGTTACCGATGCAGCAAGAGCGTGGGCGGCTTGCGGCCGGCTCCACGCTCTCGTTCGAGTGAGTGGAGCTTTAGGCGACGGCGTCGACCGGGGTCTGCTCGTGCTCGGTCTCGGGCGCGTCCTCGGCGACGGCGGCCTTCTTGATGCCGCCTCCGAGTGCTGCTTCGAGGTCGATATCGTCGGCACCGGCTTCGATGGCGTCGAGCGTGGCGTCACCGGTGGACTCGGTCGACTCCTGCACGGGGCCTCCCTCTTCCTCGTCGAGACCGATGAAGTGCGACTCGGTCGGCATCTCGCGAACGTCGGAGGCTTCGGTCGCGAAGGCACGCTCGGAGACCATCTGGACGCCTTCGGCGGCTGAGTCGGCCATCTTCATGGTGAAGAGGCGGATGGCGCGCAGCGCGTCGTCGTTGCCGGGGATCACGTAGTCGACGACGGTCGGGTCGCAGTTGGTATCGACGACGGCGACGACCGGGATGCCGAGCTTGCGGGCTTCGGCGACCGCGATGGCCTCGTTGTTGGAGTCGACGATGAACAACGCGTCGGGCAGGCGCTTCATGGTCTTGATGCCGGCGAGGTTGGTGGTGAGGTGCTTGCGCTCGCGCTCAAGCTTGATGACTTCCTTCTTCGTCAGGAGCTCATACCGCCCGTCGGTCGACATATCGTCGAGCTCGGTAAGGCGCTTGACCGACTTCTGCACCGTGACCCAGTTGGTGAGCAGACCGCCGAGCCAGCGGCTGTTGATGTAGGGCATGCCGGCGCGGGTGGCTTCCTCGGCGATGGCGTCCTGCGCCTGGCGCTTGGTGCCGACGAACAGGATGAGCTTGCCGGTCGAGGTCAGGTCGGTGACGAACTTCGACGCTTCCTTGAACATCTTCAGCGTCTTCTGGAGATCGATGATGTAAATGCCATTGCGCTCGCCGAAGATATATTCCTTCATCTTGGGGTTCCAACGCTTGGTCTGGTGGCCGAAGTGTACGCCGGCTTCGAGCAATTCTTTCATCGTGATGCTTGCCATGGAGTGGCTCCTGTTTATAGACGCCTTAGGTATCGGGGGTCTGGATTTATCCCTCGTGAGGGAGATTGGGTTCCTGTCTTCGCGGTGAAGGGAAGAATGATCTGTCAGCTCACAGCTATGAGCTGACAGCTTGAAACGAACAACAGCAAAGGACTAGCGCTTGGAGAACTGGAAGCGTGCGCGTGCGCCCTTCTGGCCGTACTTCTTGCGTTCCTTGCCGCGGCTGTCGCGGGTGACGAGGCCTTCGGCCTTGAGCGCCTTGCGCAGGTCAGGGTTGAATTCCATCAGGGCGCGGGCGATGCCGAGCTTGACTGCATCGGCCTGGCCCATGACGCCGCCGCCGCGCACGGTTGTGATGACGTCGAAAGTCTCGCCGATATCGGCGATGCCGAGCGAGCGGCGGGCGCTGGCGCGCTGCTGCGCGGTGACAAAGTAGACGTCGCATTCCTTCTTGTTGACGGTGAACTTGCCGCTGCCGGGACGGAGGAAGACGCGGGCGATCGACGATTTGCGTCGGCCGGTTCCGTAGTATTGGATGAGATCTGCCATGGTGCTCCTTGAGTTCCTTGGGGCCGAGCCCCGGGGCTAAAGCCCGATTGCGTTTGTATCCCAGAGTGGCAGGGCTGAAGCCCTACCCTTCCACCGAACTACAGGCCTGCGGGGCTGGTCTGGCCTTCGAGGTGGTGGCGGATGGGCTGGTCGGGCGCCTTGCCGGGGTGGCCGAGGTGCGTGGGCTGGCCGGACTTCGGCACGCCGGGGGTCTTGGCCGCGTTGGACGCGTGGAACTCGAGCGGCTGCGGCTGCTGGGCGAAGTGCGGGTGCTGCGCGCCCTTGTAGACCTTGAGCTTGGTGGCCATCTGCCGGCCGAGCTTGCTCTTGGGCAGCATGCCCTTGATGGACTGCTCGACGATGGCCTCAGGACGGCGGGCGAGCAGCTTAAGGAAGCTCTCCTCACGCAGGCCGCCCGGGAAACCAGTGTAGCGGCGATAGAGCTTCTGGTCGCTCTTCATGCCGGTGAGCACGATCTTTTCGGCATTGATGACGATGATGTGGTCGCCCATATCGATGTAGGGGGTGTAGAGCGGGTTGAGCTTACCCGCGAGCACGCTGGCGGCGACGGTGGAGAGGCGGCCGAGCGTCTTGCCGGTGGCGTCGATGACGTACCACTTGCGCTGAATGTCTTTCCCGGAGGGGATGGTGGTGCCGTGCGAGGTGCCGATGTTGGCCATGGTGCGGTGTACTCCCTGGATCTGCCGTCTTCGGTTGCAGGTGCCGGCTTGTTGCTCGAAGAGTGTAGGGCGATGGACGTTGCACAGACGTGGATTTCGTCTGCGGAAAATAGGGTGCCTGGCGGTTGAGTGCCTGGGACAGGAGTGGGGCTTGAGGTCTGTCGGCCTTGCGGGTCTTGCGATAGGCTCGTCGATCTTGCGGACACAAAGACACGGGCGTGCGGACGCGGGACTGCGCGAGTGCTTAGGATAGCGGAGATGGGATGGTGCGTCAAGCGTCACGGTTAGACGCAGAGGTCGCGGAGGTCGCAAAGTAGAGGCGGTTGGACTAGATTGGACGCATGAAGGGTTTGGTGCTGATCGCCGCGCTGGGTTGTTGGTCTGCCGTGTGCGCGCAGGCGCCCGCGGCGGCGGAGCTTAGCGCCGATGCAGGCGTGGCGGCGGCGCAGGCGTGGATCGGGCGGGCGCTGATTCTGCGCGGGGCCTATCTGGGCGGGGAGCTGGAGTTCGACGCCGCGGGCCGGGTGAAGGGCTCGCCAAAGACGACGGACTGGACGCTTGCCGGCATGGATCTGGCGACGGTCTCGCGGCGGGCGACGGGCGAGTTGGAGCTGGACGGAGTTCGCGTGGCGATCGGCTACAACCAGGGCGGGCACGTGTTTGAGCGGCACCCGGAGAAGGACGTCAAGCTGCGGGTGTTGATCCCCGGAGCGGCCGACGCGGGCAAGGTGGATGCGGAGTTGGCGGCGGTGTTTTCGCAGGGGATCGACCCGGCGCTCGAGCGCTCGCTCCCCTCTTACTGGAGCCACTATTTCCTGCTCCAGCTGGCATGGCCGGACGATGAGCTGAAAGGGGTTACGGTGCAGGGCGCGAATGGCAAGGTGCCGGTAGAGCTCGTCATGCCGGTGCCGGAAAAGAAGCCGGAGGCGGAGATGACGCTTGAGGCTCGGAACGCGCGGATCAAGGGGACGGTGCAGGCGACGATGGTGGTCGATGCGGCGGGGGTGCCACGGCGGGTGGTGTTGCGGAGCCCGCTCGGGTGGGGGCTGGATCAGCAGGTGGCGGAGGCGCTGGTGCGGTACCGGTTTCAACCCGGCACGATGGCGGGGCAGGCGGTAGCGGTGCAGGTGGTGGTAAATCAGGCGTTTCAGTAGCGTTGAAGGCAGAGAGTAACCCCACGATAACCGCGAAGAGGCTGCGGTGATCAAGGGGCACCCGGTTATGGGGTGCTCAGGCGGTATGTGCGCCAGTTGCGGATTTGCTGAAGGACGATCCACAGCATGATGAAGTAGCCCGCGACCAGCAGGACCTGGCCTAGATAGAAGAGGATCGCTACGCCGTTGTGCGCCACAAGGAGCGCGTGCATGGGCAGCGCGTCGGCTACGTTAAAGATGTCCGCCCAGACGCTGGGGATGGCGACGCAAAGGATCTGGAAGGCCGCGAAGAAGGCAATCCACGCCCGGCCCAGCGGCGCGATCAGCAGGCAGATGGGAAACAGCGCGAGCATAAAATACGGGGGCCAGCTCTTCTTCGGCAGGCTCAGGATGACGAGCGTGACCGCGGCCAGGGCGAGGGTGAGAATGCGCATGCGCGCGGGCTGCGGGGCGTCCTTCATGGCGGCATACGTGATGCCGAGCACGAGCAGCAGACCTGCGAGCAGGAGCGCGTTCCATACGAAATTTGGCAGCTCGACGCCGAGCAGCGCCTCCACCAGGTACGCGACGCAGTTGGCGCTGCGGAAGTTTTCGCGAATGACCGGCGCGAGGATGTTCATCCCCTTCGCCGTGGCGCCACCGTAGACGAGCGCGATGGGGAGAGCGATGCCCGCGACCCAGTGCCAGGGCTTTTTGAGCGCGCGCAGGTAGGCCGGCAGATACAGCAGCGGGAGAAACTTGAAGACCGCGATGCCGGTTCCAATCGCGGCCCCGGAGGCGACGAAGCGGTTGCGCAGGATCATCCAGAGCGAGACCGCGAAGAGCAGCGCGACGACAACGTTATCCTGCCCGTCGACCGTGACGAACTGCACGCTGAGGGCGCTGGTGAGGTACAGCAGCGCGCCCATCCGGACCTCGGCTTCGCTGAAGAAGTCGCGCGCGATCCGCAGCCAGAGCGGGATCAGGAAGCACTCGGCAAAGAGCGCAAAGACGATGATCACCTTCGGCGTATACCAAACCCGCATTAGGCTGGCGTCGAGCCACGCGTGCAGCGGCGCGTAGCTGCACAGGAAGTCGCGGTACGGCAGCTTGCCGGCCAGGACGTAGGTGCCCTCGTCGAAATAATTCGTCACATCGCCGTGCGCATCCAGGTGCGCGACGACGAAGATGGCGAGCCACAGGCCCCAGCGGCTCACGATAAACGCGCCCGTAACGAGGCGATCGAAGGTCCGACGCGGCAGCACAAAGAGCTTGCGGATGCTGGTCGCGACCACGGTCGAGAGCGAGAACAGGACGCTCACCGCCGTTCTCGCCGCGAGATTCTGGGTAGGGGTCAAGATTCCTCCGGGTCCGGTCCAGTTTACAGGATGAAAACAAGAAGAGACCTTCCTTTGCTTTTCATCCCGCAGGGATCTGCTTTTCCGGTCCGGCAACTCGACGCCGGAGCCCTGCCCTAATGCTCCAGCTGCACGGTACTGGGCTGCTGGCCAAGCTTCGTCTGGAGCGACTTCGGCGTCGGCTTGCCGGGCCGCTTCAACTGCGGCGTCTCGATCGGCGGGTCCAGCCGGTAGACGATGAGCAGGTTGCGGTCGGGATCGTCCATGGCCGGGAAGGCGGCGACGCGCTCCAGGTGAAACAGCGGCGTGAGCGCGTCCATCTTGTCGTCGTCCACCTGGTTCCAGGCGACGTACCAGCCGGGCCGGTACTTCCTGACGCGGTCCGGCAGCTCGAGCGTGCCGAAGTCGTCGTCGATGCTGTGCAGCCCGGTCATGAGCGAGATCTCCGAGCCCGAGATCGACAGGATCAGCGGGTTGTGGGTGGGGTCGTCGCGCTGCTGCTCCTCGACCACCTGCCTGACCTGCTGCGCGGCACGGAGCAGCGTGTACTCGGGCGCGCGCAGGTAGCCGATCGACTCGAGCGCGTCCGGAACGACGATGCCAGCCAGCAGCGCGGCAGCGGCCAGGCCGAGGCCGGCGCGGAGGAGCCGGCCCCTTAGGTGCGGCAGCAGGACCTGCTCGATCGCGAGCGGCAGCAGCAACGTCATCGGCACGGCCACGACCAGATAGTACCGCGGCTGCAGGTTGTTGTGGTACGCCAGAAAGGCCGCGTAGCCGCCGATCCACAGCGCCAGCGAGACGATCAGCGGCGTGTCGCGCAGCTGACGTCCGCTGAACAGCACCAAGCCCAGCGCGGCCAGCACCGCGGGATAGAGCACGGAGCCGATCCACATGCCGTCGCGCACCGTGTCGATGAGGACGGGGAGAAAGTTGTCGCGCGTCATGCCGGTGTAGGCGTTGGCGCTGAACAGGTAGCGGTAGTCGAGCAGGAAGTGCGGCCGCACCAGCAAGACGAAGTAGGCCAGCCACAGCATGACCCCGAGCCCGGCCGCGGCCAGCCCGACCCGCAGGAACGGGCGCACGCGATAGCCGAGCGCCGCAAACAGCATCCACGCGATGGCCGGCAGCAGGAAGACCGCGGTCGTCTTGGTCAGGATCAGCAGCGGCAGCAGCAGGCCAAGCAGCAGGACCGTGCGCAGCGGCCTCCCCAGCCTGGCATCGCGCGCCACCAGCAACGCGAGCAGCGTCAGCAGCACCAGCAGCGGCTCCAGGATCGCCATGCGCGTAAACACGAAGCAGAACGGGCTCACGGCGAGCAGCACCACGGCGCCTGTCGCGGCGGCCGGCGCGCGCTCCCGCAGGGCCGGGCTTCGTGCGAGCAGCACCCACGAGACCACCAGGATGCAGGCAAAGATCGCCACCGTCAGCGCCCGTGCCGCCACCAGCGAGACCCCGCTGAAGTGAAACACCAGCGCCTCCAGCAGAGGCCACACGGGCAGCGCCGCGGCCGGGTTGAAGTCGCCCGAGACATACCAGTGGCCGAGCTGATAGTGCCGGATGGCAGCATCGCCGTACCAGCCCTCGTCGGTGTACTTGGCCCAATCCATCCAACGGGAGTGGTTGGGGAAGTCAGCCGGCAGATGAACAAAATGAAGCGCGAGGAAGCCCGCCGCAAAGAGCAGCAGAACGGCGTGCAGGGCGCGTTGGAACGACTTGGGCAGCAGGGGACCTCGGACGATTTCTGATTCTAGCCCGAAATGCGCCGTAAGGGGGAGGCAACGAGCATTCCCCTTCAGGGGAGTGCAGGGCGCGTCGAAACGCAGATACCTACGGGATGACACCCAAAATACACGTTCCCAGCGCATTAGCGAAGCGCACGCGAGTTACGGCTTGCCAACATTGATGGCAGCAGGATCGACGGTGGCGGCCCGCCCGAGCGGCTGCGCTCCCAGACGAAACTGCCTGCTTTTGCGGACGACCGTACGCTCTCCACCGGTCATGACGCGCACTACCAACGGCAGAATATACCGGATGACCACCGCCATGAACATCAGGCCGAAGCTGCCTTCGACCACCTGCAGCTGCATACTGTCGATGCCGCCCTCCGGCGCCAGGTGCGAGGCCAGCACCACCAGCAGCAGCGGCCACGGCGAATCCTTGACGCTCCCCGCAAACGCATCGTTGGCAAGGAAGTAGGTAAAGCACACCAGCGGCATGACCACAAAGATTCCAAACCACTTCGCCTGGTGATACGCGTCTGCCTGCGGGCTGAACGCGATGCCGGTCGAGTAGTCATCGGGCGAAAGGATCGTGAGCTCGCGGCCGTACTCATTGCCGGTGAAGAACGTCGGCTTGTTCTTCCAGATCAGCGTCGGCACCGTGCCGATGATGCCGTGATACGTCGGATACAGCCCGAAGACATAACCCTGGTCGGTAAAATCGACCAGCGCCGCGTCCATGGGCATCGCGGTCAGACGATCCAGCAAACCCTGCGATGTATTGAACATATGCGGACCGCTCGTGTAGAGCGCTGGGTCGTCGGCCTGCTGCTTATACAGGTCTCGCACTTCGTTCAACTTGAAGATGTATTCAAGCGCAGTCGCCTGGTTGGCCACGCGCGAACCATCCTTATCGCGAAAGCTGCGCACATACTGCGAGTAAGGGACCATGTAAAACAGCATGATGAAAACAAACGCGGCACCGGCAACCAGGACCTTGGGCCGGAAGTTGAACCCGTACGCGACCGCGGTGATCCCCCAGGTGACAGGCCCCTGGAACATGCCTTCCTTGGACGTATAAATAACGCCGAGCGCGAAGATGATGGCAACCTGAAGGATGACGACCCAGTTCCAGGCCCGCCGCCCTCCGGAGGCGCGAATCTCGTAGGCAGTTGCAAGCATGATGGCAAACTGCGGAAAGCGGTTGACCTCATTCAGCGCGGCCCCGAACGTGCCGCCCGTCTGGGTTCGGCTGCCGAAGGCGAGGATCAGCACAGAGCCCAGGATCAGGCATCCGATCGCCGACTGCATCATGATCTCCTGGCTGACGAAGGAGCTCAGGTAGCCCTTTTTAGGCGTGAGCCGCTTGCTGGCCCAGACCGCCAACCACATGCCCCCCATGCCGCCGCAGTAGACCGCCATCGTAGTCACTGGCGCGTCGATATGCGCCTGGCCGGGCTCCAGCAACAACGTCTTCCAGACCAGGCCCAGGATGCAGACCAGCACGCCATTGAAAAAAATATAAGCTCCGGACGCGTAAAAAAGGCCGCCCCCGCGGTTGACCGCACCCGTAAACAGCATCAGGAACAGGGTCGTCAGCACGGCGAACAAGGGGTCGGTCCCGACCGCAACCTGCCCCACCAAAAGCAGCGCGGTGAAAACCATCATGGTTTTCCACTTCAATCGTTCTGGATAGGGGATCCGCATCGCTCCCTTCCACTCTACCAGCCCTGTCCTGCCCTGTCTCTAAATGACCTGTCTCTAGAATGACAACCTCCCAGCACGCAGGCCGCCTCCTTTTTCGGGCGAAGTGCGTTAGCGTAGGAACGGGAGCGGCAACACACCAGGAAACGGGTCCGCACAATGGCGACATCTGGGGCAATCTTCGGCCAGGAGCTTCGGGAGGAGCGGGAACGGCGCGGAGTCTCGCTCGAAACCCTCTGCGCGCAGACCCGCGTGCAGCCACGCTACCTGGCCGCGCTGGAAGAAGGCGACTACGCCGCGCTACCCGGAGGCATCTTCCGCAAGGGCATCGTGCGCGCGTACCTGGTCGCCGCCGGCCTGCCCGAAACAGAATGGATGCCGCGCTTCCAGCAGAGCTTCGACCAGCACGCGCGCGAGCTGGATCTGGAGCCGGAGCAAGGAAGCGAGGCCTGGGCAGCCTTCGCCGAAAATGTTCGCCGCAACCGCATCGGCACCGGCCGCAGCCATAGCCTGCGCTGGGTCGGCGTGCTCGTGCTACTGATGCTGCTCGCCGCCGCCGGCTGGGCCGTCTGGCACTTCGAGCTCCGGACCAGGCTGCGGCCGTGGTAGCTTACCCCTATGCGCTACGTCGAGCTGCCCGTCGCGGGGCCTAACACGCAGGTCTCCGTGCTCGGCTTTGGCTGCGCCGCGCTGCTCGGACGCGCCAGCCGCAAGCAATCGCTCACCGCGCTCGGCACCGCGCTCGACGCCGGCATCACCTTCTACGACACCGCGCGCAGCTATGGCTACGGCGAAAGCGAGACGCTGCTAGGCGAGTTCTTCGCCGGACGCCGCGACCAGGTCGTGCTCTGCACCAAGTTCGGCATCGTGCCCGCAGCTAAAGGCGGCTGGAAGCAGAAGATCAAGCCGCTCGCGCAGGCCGCCATCAAGCTGGTGCCGGCGCTGCGCTCGGTCGCCCGCACCGCCGCGGCAGGGTCGATCGCGGGCGGACAGTTCTCAGTGCAGGTGCTGCGCGACTCATTCGAGACCAGCCTGCGCGAGCTCAAGACCGACTACGTCGACCTGTTGCTACTGCACGCCGCGCCGGTAGAGGTGCTCGCCCAGGAGGACCTGCTCGAAGCAATGGCCCGCCTGGTCGAGCAAGGCAAGGTCCGCATGGCCGGCATCTCCGGCGATCACACCGTCATCGCCGAGACCCTGACGCAACACCCGCCCGTCCTGACTACGGCCCAGTTCGCCGTCAATCGCACCAACCTCCGCTTCGCCCGCGACCTCGAGCCGGCCGGACTCTTCCTCGTCGCCAACCACCCCTTCGGCGGCCCCGACGGCGTCGCCGCCACCCTCGCCCGCATCGCCGCCCTGCGCCAGTCGCCAAGCCTGCCTGAAGAACTCCGCGCCAAACTTGACCCCGCCGACCCACAACTGATGCCGGAGATCCTGCTCAACGTCATCCTCGGAAGCACCCCAGTCTCAGCCATCGTCCCCGCCATGATGCGCCCCACCAGCCTGCTCGCGAACGTACGGGCAATCGAGCACTGCCGCTTCACCCAAGCCGAACTGATCCTCCTCCGCGACGACCTGATCCGCCAGCCCTGAATCACTTGTTAGTAGTGAGCACAGCTGATAGCTCATAGCTGAAAGCTCATAGCTCATAGCTCACAAAGCCAATCCGCCAACCGCATCGCCAGCGCCATCAGCGTAAACGTAGGATTCGAGCTCCCGCCCGAAGGAAACACCGCGCAACTCGCCACATACAAATTCTCCACCCCATGCACCTTCAAATCCGCATCGACCACACTCCCCGAAGGATCCGTCCCCATCCGCAGCCCGCCCATCGGGTGATAGCAATCCGCAATCGAAGGCCTCACCTCCGCAAGCAGCCCAGGCGTCCACGCGAGCTCCGGCCACCCCGCCGCCGCGAACGCCCCCTGCACGATCCGCGCATACTTCGCCGCCGTCCCGTACTCCGACTCGCCAATCCGCCAGTCCACCACCGTCTTGCGCAGGCCCAGCGCATCCACCTCGTCCGAGAGCCGCACCCGGTTCTCCGCATTCGCCCGCTGCTCCATCTCGATATTCATCTTCACCGTCGCCGCGCTGCTGATCGCCCGTCGCCTGCGCACCTTCGACCCCCACAGCAGCCGCACCACATCGCCCGTCCCCCGCAGCATCGGCACCAGGTTCTTCGTCAGCGCGTCTCCCAGCTTGCCCTGCTGGACCGACGTCAGCAGGTTGCGCACCGCCGCAATCCCCGAGTCCTCCGGCTCCTGGATGATGAAGTGCGCCATCACCGCAACCATCCCGGCCTCCTCCTGCAGCTCCGGCGTAGCCTCGATCTTGCACGTGTACAGCACGCCGCCGACAAAAAACGGCCCCAGCCGCTCCGTAATCGCAGCCAGCGCCGCTCTGGGCAGCACCGCCGCATGCAGCGCCACGTGATCGTGAAAGTAGCGCCCCAACTGGTCATGCGCGTTCGGCACCACAGCCGAGCTCAGCAACAGCCGCGAGCTCTCCACCGTCCCGCAGCAAACCACAAACCGCTCCGCCGTAAATCTGAACTCCCGCCCGCTATAATCCAGCACCCGCGCATGCGTCACGCGAGCCCCTACCCCTTCAAAGCAAGCCACATTCGCATGCGTATACACCGAAAGCCGAGCGTTCTCGACCAGCTCGCGCCCAATCGTATTCGCCAGGTTCCGCCGCCCGAA
>CAXUDC010000012.1:0-1861 GCA_964249685.1 uncultured Acidobacteriaceae bacterium | reverse complement strand
CCCCAGCGCGTCGACGACCCACCAAACGTCCGAAACCGCCCATCCGTCGTCCCGCGATGGTGCTCATCCGTCATCTCCGCCGCATAAAACGCCTGGCTCCGCTCCTCGAACTCCAGCCCCCCCGCCTCGAGCAGCATTACCCGCTTGCCCGCCGCCGCCAGCCGTCGCGCCAGCACCAGTCCCGCAACGCCCCCGCCGACCACGCAAATCTCCGCCTGCGGTGCCGCGCCCGCTTCCAGTTGTTCCAGGTCAAGGTGCATCCCCCAAATCTAAACCAAACCCGCCCCGCTACCCCAACCGCGCGCGCCGGGGTTAGAATGAATAGATTGTGCCGCCTCCGAACACAAGGCGCGCCGCACCACCGAACACCCATCCGACCCACATGTTGAAGGAGCAAGTCTTGGCGAAACGCGACCGTTTTCTGTTTACCAGTGAGTCAGTAACCGAAGGCCATCCGGACAAGATCGCCGACCAGATCTCGGATTCCATCCTCGATGCCTGCCTCGAGCAGGACCCCATGAGCCGCGTAGCCTGCGAGACCCTCACCTGCACCGGCCTCGTCGTCATCGCCGGCGAGATCACCACCAAAGCCTACGTCGACTTCCAGTCCCTCGTCCGCAAGACCGTCGCCGACATCGGCTACACCCACTCCGCCTACGGCTTCGATTCCAACACCTGCGCCGTCATCTCCACCATCAACAAGCAGTCGCCCGACATCGCGCAGGGCGTCGACACCGGCGGCGCCGGCGACCAGGGCATGATGTTCGGCTACGCCACCAACGAGACCCCCGAGCTGATGCCACTGCCGATCTCGCTCGCCCACCGCCTGGCGGAAAAGCTGTCCGAAGTCCGCAAATCCGGCCTCATGCCCTACCTCCGCCCCGACGGCAAAAGCCAGGTCACCGTCGAGTACGCCGAAGTCGGCAAGCCCGCGCGCATCGACGCCGTCGTCATCAGCTCGCAGCACGACGACAACGTCACCAACGAGCAGCTCCGCGCCGAGATCGAAGAGCACGTCATCCGCGCCGTCATTCCCGCCGAGCTCCTCGACGCCGACACCAAGTTCCACATCAACCCCACCGGCCGCTTCGTCATCGGCGGCCCCATGGGCGACTCCGGCCTCACCGGCCGCAAGATCATCGTCGACACCTACGGCGGCATGGGCCGTCACGGCGGCGGCGCCTTCTCCGGCAAGGACGCCACCAAGGTCGACCGCTCCGCCGCCTACATGGCGCGCTACGTAGCCAAAAACATCGTAGCCGCCGGCCTGGCCGACCGCTGCGAAGTCCAGCTAGCCTACGCCATCGGCGTAGCGGAACCTGTCTCGGTCTTGGTAGACACCTTCGGCACCGGCAAGATCGACGAAGACAAGCTAACCGAGCTAGTCCGCGCCAACTTCAACCTGACCCCGAAAGGGATCATAGAAACCCTCCAACTCCGCCGCCCCATCTTCAAACAAACCGCCGCCTACGGCCACTTCGGCCGCGAAGGCAAGGACTTCACCTGGGAGCAGATCGACAAAGCCGCTGCGCTGAAGGCTGGCGTAAGCGAACTAGCCGCAGCAAAATGAATCCACCGTAGCACACATTGGGCGAGCCTTCGGGCTCGCCCAATGTGTTTTCTGGATGTACGACAATCTATCAAGGGCGGTGTTCTGAGACGGGAAGCTCAACGTATTCAAGACTCTCAGACAGAAAGATGTCCGGCTCTGCGGAAGGGGCGAGAAGTTGGAAGTCAACGATCATCTGGCGCTCTACTCTGGCACTTTCTAATGAGCGCTCCTCGAACCCAAACAACAGAGATTGTATTCGCTCCTGGGGAGGGGTGACGAAGTCTCCCATGCGCTCTGTGCCGTGGATAA
>CAXUDC010000011.1:14145-36008 GCA_964249685.1 uncultured Acidobacteriaceae bacterium | reverse complement strand
GGGGGGGGGGGGGGGGGGGGGGGGGGGGGGGGGGGGGGGGGGGGGGGGGGTGGCTAAGACCAGGTGGTCGTAGGTAGTGGTGGGGCCCCACTCATCGCGGTGAAGCTGCGATGAATGGGGCACGGTTTCGGGGGAGATGTTCCATTTGGAGCCTTGCTGGGTGATGGCGGTGATGGGGGTGTTGAGGTGGAGCCAGTGGGGGGGGAGATCGGCGGCCATGCGGTCGATGAGGGTCTGGGTGCCGGTGCGGAGGGTGGTGAAGACGGAGTTTCCAGTAGGTGGGCGCTGCTGCAGGGCGGTGATGAGGGAGCCGTGGGTGCGCTCGAGATGGACGAACTGCGGCGTGACGGCGCGGACAGAAAGGGTGTGGACGTTGCCGCCGAAGACGCCGGAGAGGAGGGGGGCGGCGATGGTTTCGAGGACTTCGGGGCCGAAATGGCGTAGGACGAAAGAGGCGATGGATTCGTCTTGATCGGGTGCGCTTTCGCGCAAGGCCTGGGCGCGGCTTGGTTCTGATTGGTAGGACCGAATGGCTTCTTCTGAGAAGAGTGGTCTGGTGAGGAGCGAGAGGTCGGTGGGGACCATGAGGCGCATGCCGTCGGGCATGGCTTCGAGCTTTCCGTTGCGGAGTATCCAGGTGACGCGAGTGGCGTCGTTGGAGGGGAGGAGGTCTTGCTTGAGGCCCAGGTCGAGGGCGAGTTGGCGGGCCCAGGGTTTTTCTGTGACCCAGGAGTCGGGGCCTAGCTCGATGGTGAAGCCTTCGCGGTGGATGGTTTCTACTGTGCCGCCCAGGCGGTTTGTAGATTCGTAGAGGGTTACTTGCTGGGTGGGGTCTAGCTGGGCTAGTTGCCAGGCGGCGGTTAGGCCGGCGAGGCCTCCTCCGACGATGGCGGTTTTTTTGGTGTTTTTTTGGGCCATGGGTTTGGGTGATGGGGTATGAGGAAGGATTACGCCCACGATGCCTTGCCTTCGGCTCGGACATCATGGGGCACCCCGGGATGAGCTTAGGACTGCTCGTCGATTTGAGCTTTGTAGGTGCCTTGGGCTATTGTTTTCAAGGCCTGGATGAGGGTGGGGGAGTCGTTGAGGGACTGGGCTCGCCAGAGCTGGAGGCCTAGCTCGTGGGCGGATTCGGTGAAGGCGATGTCGATGTCGTAGAGGATTTCTACGTGGTCGCAGAGGAAGCCGATGGGCTGGAGGATGACGCCTTTGTGGCCGGCTTCGGCGAGGGCTTTGAGGGTGTCTTCGACGGTGGGGCCGATCCAGGGGGCGCCGGCGACGCCCTGGGACTGGAAGGCGAAGTACCAGTCGCGGTCGGTCATGCCGACGGGGGCGAGGGCGCGGGCGACGGCCATGGCGGTCTGCTTGCACTCGACCGGGTAGGGGTCGGGGGTCTGGCGGGCGCCGTAGTTCTGGATGCCTTCGGCCGGGACGGGCTGGCCGGGACGTGCGCTGGGGCTTTGCGCGTTCGAGACGGTGCCGGACATGATGGTGCGGCAGGGGACGGCGTGAGCGGTGAAGAGGACTGGGACTCGAGTGCCCGTAATGGCGCAGGCTTCGGCCCAGACGGGCCACATGCGTTCGGCGAAGGCCTGGGCGAGGAGCGGGTGGTCGGACCAGCCGGCAATGAACTCCATATGAAGGCCGTGGGCAGTGGCGGCGTTCTGGGCGGCGGTGCGGTAGAGGCCGACGGAGGTGCGGGAGTTCTGTGGGGCGAGGCAGAGGGCGCGGAAGTTCTGGATGCCGGCGGCGGCCATCTGGGCGATGGTGTCGGCGATGTAGGGGTGCCAGTTGCGCATGCCGACGTAGACGGGAAGGTCCTGGAGCTGCTCGGCGAGGAGCTTGCCCTGGAGGAGGGTCCATTTGGTGAGGGGCGGCCCCTCGGGGAGGGGCTCATGCTTGAGGCCGATCTCGCCGTAGCGGTGCTGAAGCTCTTCGACGACCTCGGCGGGGAGCTGGCGGCCACCGGTGACTTTGGAGAGGTACTCGGCCATCTGGTCGAGGGTGTCCGGGGTGCCGTGGGCGAGGAGGAGGATGGCTTGCGGGGCTGGTGCGGAGGACATGGCTCAAGGGTACTGCATGGAGGCTTGTGGAGTTTGAGGGGATCGACAGGCGTGGGTAGAACGGGCGGCGGCTTTTTGTTGGGTAGTTTCTAGTTGGGTAGTTTTTAGTTGTTAGTTAGTCTTTTATGCGGAAGCTGGGCGTGCCTAGTTCTTTGACCCAGTTGACGACCTGGATTACGTTTTCTACCGGAGTTCCAGGGACGATGCCGTGGCCTAGGTTGAAGATATGGCCGGGGCGGTTGGCGTTTTGCTTCAGGATCTCTTCCACGCGGCGCTTGAGCAGGGGCTGGGGGGCGAAGAGGGCGATGGGATCGAGGTTGCCCTGGACGGCGGTGCCGGGGCCGAGGGTCTTGCGGGCCCAATCGAGGGGGGTGCGCCAGTCGAGGCCGAGGACGTCGGCGCCGGTGGTCTGCATGGCGGGGAGGAGCGAGGCGGTGTCGACGCCGAAGTAGATGACGGGGACGCCCAGGTCGCGGACGCGGCGGATGAGCTCGGTGGTGGCGGGGAGGCAGAAGTCGGTGTAGTCGGCGATGGAGAGGTTGCCGGCCCAGGAGTCGAAGACCTGGATGACGTTGGCACCGGCTTCGACCTGTTGCCGGGCGTAGACGGTGAGGACTTCTACCAGCTTTTCTACGAGGAGGGGCCAGGCTTTGGATTCGGGCGAGGAAGGGTCGGCGCTGGCGTACATGAGTTTTTTGGCTTCGATGTAGTTGCGGCTGCTGCCGCCTTCAATCATGTAGCTGGCCAGGGTGAAGGGGGCGCCGATGAAGCCGATGATGCCGAGCTGGTCGCCGTCGGCGCGCGGGGGGGCAAAGTGTTTGGCGACGAGCTCGATCGAGCGGGCGACGTAGGAGAGCTCGTCGGCGCGGTCGGTCTGGAGCGCGGCCACCTGGGCATAGGTGCGGATGGGGGAGTGGACGACGGGGCCTTCGCCGGCGACGAACTCGAAGTCGAGGCCCATGGGGGTGAAGGGGAGCAGGAGGTCGGCGAAGATGATGGCGGCGTCGACGCCGAGGCGCTCGGCGGCGGTGATGGTGACCTCGGAGGCGACTTCTGGCGTGCGGCAGATCTCGAGCAGGGTGTGGTGCTTGCGGACGGCCATGTACTCCGGCATGTAGCGGCCGGCCTGGCGGAGGAACCAGACGGGGGTGCGGTCGACGGGCTGGCGGAGACAGGCGCGGACGAAGCGGGAGGCTTGCGGGAGGGCTGAGGCGGTCACAGGTATGAGCGTAGCATTTTTGCGGGGATGGCTGGAGGGTAGGTTTTGAGCTGTCAGCTTACAGCTATGAGCTTATGGCTTTGGGTTAGTAGTGGCGGGGGCGGAGAAAGCGGTAGGGCAGGTGGTAGACGAGGCCGATGGTGCCCAGGGTGGGGTTGAGCTTGATGGAGGTGGC
The DNA here is from genome assembly GCA_964249685.1 of uncultured Acidobacteriaceae bacterium. Lineage (GTDB taxonomy): Bacteria > Acidobacteriota > Terriglobia > Terriglobales > Acidobacteriaceae > Edaphobacter. The sequence continues at coordinate 32,551 of CAXUDC010000011.1, read as the reverse complement.
CGTGTCGCCGAGGTTCCAGTACTGATATTGGCCGTCGACCTTGAGGGCGAAGCTGTGGGTAAGCGAGATGTCGACGCCGCCGCCGAGGTCGTAGACGGTGGAGTTGTCGTAGCTGTAGAGGCTGCCGTCGGGGTTGACTTGCGGGTAGTCGAAGGTGATGACGCCGTAGCCGACGAGGAAGTGGGCGTATGGGTGGAAGCGTCCGTAGGCTCTGGATAGCTTGATGCCTCCGTCGAAGGACTTCTCTCCGACCGCCGCACCGGTGACTCTGTTGAAACGGAGGTCGAGCGAGGCGTCGAAGTAGTGCAGGTGATAGGTGAAGTCGCCGCCGATGACGAAGCCCTTGTCGACGCTGTTGTAGTCGGTCTGGGAGACAGCTCCGCCTCCGTAGAGGTCGACTGAGACGGAACGGACGGCGGTGGCTGCGGCCTGGGCGCCGGCGCGGAGAGGAAGGAGCCAGGCGCTGGCGGCGCAGAGCAGGACTGTCGTCAGGCGGTATGAACTTGGGCTCATGGAGAGTCCTCAGGCGTGTGGAGTTCCGCTTGACGCTGCAACCCGGGACTGCTTGCGGTACACAGCACGACGCAAAATGGCGGTCTTCCGATGGTAGCTGGCGGGGCAGTTGCTGTAAAGACGGGGGGTTAGAGCTCTAGTTGGTAGGTGTATTCCTCGATGACGGGATTGACGAGGACTTCGCGCGCGATGCGGTCGATTTCGGCGCGGGTGGCGGCCTCGTCGGTGGTGCTGTCGAAGGTGAGGAGGAAGTATTTTCCCTGGCGAACGTCGGCGACGCCGTGGTAGTGCATGCGGCGGAGCGCGTCGGCGACGGTCTTGCCCTGGGCGTCGAGGACAGTGCGTTTCAGGGTGACGTAGACGTGTGCCTTCATGGACGTGATTATACTGACTAGGAGCAGAACGGACGCGCGCGTGGCGTTCGCAGGAAAAATCTAAAAGACGAGACGAGATGCCAGACTTTATGCCGAACTATATGGAGTTGCCCGTTGGACCGAAGAGCCCCGAGGTGATCAACGTGGTCATCGAGATCCCGGCGGAGGGTGTGAACAAGTATGAGTATGACAAGGACCTGCATGTGTTTCGGCTGGACCGGAACCTGTACTCGCCGGTGCACTACCCGGGGGATTATGGGTTTATTCCGAGCACGCTGGGCGATGACGGCGACCCGCTGGATGTGCTGGTGCTCGTGGATTCGGCGAGCTTTACGGGATGCGTGATGGAGGTTCGGCCGATTGGGCTGCTGGAGATGATGGACCAGGGGCTCGGCGATGAGAAGGTGCTGTGCGTCGGGATGGGGAATCCGCGGTACAAGGATGTGTGGAATTTTTCCGAGATTTACCCGCACATGCTGAAGGAGATTACGCACTTTTTTGCGATCTACAAGGATCTCGAGGGCAAGCGCGTGGAGGTGAAGGGCTGGCGCGATGCGGCGTATGCGCGGAACAAGGTGGTGGAGGCGCAGGCTCGGTTTATTGCGAACAAGGAGAATCCGGAAGAGAAGCCGGTTCCGCATAATTAGCTTGTTGGGGTCGGCTTAGCCGGCCCCTTTTGCTGGTCCGGGCGAAAGGATTCAACGCAGAGGTCGCTGAGGTTTACGCGAAGGGCGCTAAGGAGAGGTTGTGATTGTTTGTCTATTTGCGCATACGGCGCAAGGGGATGCGGCGCTTGCGGAGCTTGTTGAGGCTGGGGTGCCGCTTGCGGATGTTTGCGTCATCGGCGACCTGGGGCTGGCGGAGGGTGCGCCGGGGGTGGCAAGGCATGTGACGTTCGACGCGCTGCACCTGCCAGTGGCGGAGCGAGAGTTGTTTATGGATACCGTTCGCGGCGGTGGCGTGGCGCTTGGGATTGAGTGGGAGAACATCGAGTTTGTGGAGAAGATTGCGTGGGGGCACAAGGCACTGAAGACGCTGCAGGTGAGTATGGCGGGGGGAAATCCTTCCCATAACGTGGCGGGGTAGAGGCTTACCCCACGATAAACTCGGCTTCGCCTCGTTGATCATGGGGCACCCTTGTAGGACTTTGCCAGGACGTAGAAGAGTGGGCCGCAGGCGGCTATGATGGCGGCGAAGAGGAGGGCGGAGAGGGGGCCTATTCGCTCCTGGCGCGCGGTGTACATGGCGATGACAATGAGGATTGTTGGGCCTACGCCGGCTAGGACCGTGCCGGCGGTGCCGCCGGGGACCTTGAAGGGACGGGGGAGCTTGGGCTCCCGGCGACGGAGGACTACCAGGGTGACGAACTCGAGGATGAGCGCGGCGCCGTAGAGGACGAGGTCGATCGAGATGAGCTTGGCGAAGGGCAGGCGGAGGGCGAGCGCCCAGGCGACGGTTAGGACCGCGATCGAGACCCAGGGGGCACCGGACTTGTTGGTGCGGGTGAAGGCGCGGGGGAGCAGGCGCTCTTCCGCGAGCGCGTAGGGGATGCGCGTGTAGGAGAGCATGAGCGCGTTGAACATGCCGACGCCGGAGAGGGTGCCGCCGAAAACGACGGCGAAGGCGAGGACGGGGCCGGCTTTTGCACCTCCGAGGGTGCGGGCTGCGTCGGCCCAGGCGCCGGTCGAGAAGGTTTCGGCGGGAATGCCGGCGAGGGCGACGGCGGCGAGCGGCAGGATGTAGGTCGCGGCGACGAGCGCGGCGGAGAGCAGCATCGCGCGGGGGTAGGTGCGCTGCGGGTCGTCGACCTCCTGCGCGACGGTGGACGCGTTGTCCCAGCCCATGTAGTTCCACAGGCAGACGGAGAGGGCGGCGGCGAGATCGGGCTGGGCGGTTGGGGCCGTTAGGGCATGGAGGCCTCCGCCGAGTGTATGCGCGGCGGCGAGGCCAAGGTAGATCAGCACGGCGAAGGGCGCGAGCATCGCGGTGAAGAGCCAGACGGAGCCGCCGCCGACGGCCTTTGCGCCGCGCAGGTTCCAGAACGCGCAGCCGAGCACGACGGCCAGCGCCCACAGCGTACCTCGGCTGCCTTCGGTCCAGTGCGGAGCGATGCGGCTCAGATAGAGCACGAACGTGACGGGATAGAGGGCCATGTCGAAGACAGAGGCGGCGAGCGAGAGCCAGGCCTCCTGAAAGCCCCAGAAGCCGCCGAGCGCGCGGTGGACCCAGATGTAGTAGCCGCCTTCTTCCGGGATGGCGCTGGCGAGCTCGCCGACCATGAGCGACGTGGGCAGGGACCAGACGAGGGGGACGAGCAGCAGGAGGAGGAGCGCGCGGCCGTAGCCGGCTTTGCCGATGATGTCTTCGAGGCCGTAGGGGCCGCCGGCGACCATGAAGTAGGTCGCGCCGATGAGGGGTAGAAGCCGCATCTTTCTGGATGTGCCTGGTTGCGAGATTCTGGGTGCCTCCTGTTTTGTGGGTTGGAATAGTTTATGGCGGAATGGTTGGGCGTGCGTGAAGATTCTGCAGAGTCCAACCCACCTTTCAGAATCGAGAGGTGGGGCACCCGGATCCGTGCGACTTCAGGCGAGAGTTTTGCGTCTCATGGTTATTCTTGAGTTGAGGACTTTGCCATGCAGAACGAGCCCCTTCCGATTGCGATTTATTATGAGCAGCCCAACTGGTTCAAGCCGCTGTTTGCGGAGCTCGACAGGCGCGGTGTGCCGTATGTCAAGCTGGACGCGGTGACGCATACGTTTTCGCCCGCGGACCGGCCGGAGGAGAGTTACTCGCTGGTGTTCAATCGCATGAGCCCGAGTGCGTGGAATCGCGGGCATGGCGACCAGATCTTCTATACGCTCGGGTACCTGGAGCACCTGGAAGCGCGCGGCGTGAAGGTGATCAACGGGCTGAAGGCGTATCGCTCGGAGCTGTCGAAGGCGGGGCAGCTGGCGCTGATGGAAGAGCTTGGACTGCCGTACCCGAAGGCGACAGTCATTCACCGCGCGGAGCAGGCTTCGGCTGCGGCCGAGGGGCTACGCTTTCCTGTGGTAGTGAAGCCGAACATCGGTGGGTCGGGATCTGGCGTGAAGCGGTTCGATCATCCATCGCAGCTTGCGGCGGCTGCTGCTTTGCCAGCCGGTGATCCCGACGCGCTGGTGCTGGGGATGGATTCGGTGGGGCTGGTGCAGGAGTTTGTGCCGGCGGAGGGGTCGTATATCGTGCGGGTGGAGGTGCTGAACGGCAAGTATCTTTATGCAATCAAGGTGCACCTTACGGGCGAGACGTTCGACCTGTGCCCGGCGGATATCTGCCGGACCTCTTCCGGCGTGGACCTGAACCGGGCGGCGTGTGCGATCGACGCGCCGAAGAGCGGGATTACCGTAGAAGCGTTTACGCCGCCGGCGGAGGCGATTGCGGATGTGGAGCGCATTATGGAGGCTTCGGGGATCGACATTGGGGGCGTGGAGTACATGGTCGATGCGCGCGACGGTCTGCGCTACTACTACGACAACAATGCGCTCTCGAACTTCGTCGCGGATGGCAAAAACGTGATCGGGTTCGACCCGTTTGAGAAGCTGGTGGACTGGTTGGAGGCCGCCGCAGGGGTCGAGGCGGCGCTTGCGGGGGCTCGCTGATGCGGTATGGATTTTGGCTGCCGGTGTTTGGCGGATGGTTGCGTAACCTGGACGACGAGCAGATGGAGACCAGCTGGGAGTATTGCAGCCGGTTGTGCCAGCGGGCGGAGCAGATCGGGTATGACCTGACGCTGATCGCGGAGTTGAACCTGAACGACATCAAGGGGGTTGAGGCACCGTCGCTCGACGCGTGGTCGACCGCGGCGGCGCTGGCCGCGGTGACGAAAAAGCTGGAGCTGATGGTGGCGGTGCGGCCCACGTTCCACAACCCGGCGCTGCTGGCCAAGCAGGCCGCGAACATCGACCGGATCAGCGGCGGACGGCTGACGCTGAACGTGGTTTCGAGCTGGTGGCGGGACGAGGCGACGAAGTACGGGATTCCATTCGACGAGCACGACCAGCGCTATGCGCGCACGAGCGAGTGGTTGGACGTGGTCGACGGTTGCTGGCGGCAGGAGGGCTTTACGCACCAGGGGCCGCTGTACGACGTGCGCGAGAATGTGCTTTCGCCAAAGCCGGTGACCGAGCGGCGGCTGAGCGGCTCACCCGTGGCGGCGCAAACACCTGGCGGCCGGCCGACCTTTTATGCGGGTGGCGAGTCCGACACAGCGAAGAACCTGATCGCAGCCAAATGCGACGCGTACCTGATGCATGGGGATCCGCCCGAGATTGTGGGGAAGAAGATTGCCGACATGCGCGCGCGGCGTGAGGCGCTGGGGCTGGGGCCGATGAGCTTTGGCGTGGCCGGGTACGCGGTCGTGCGCGACACGGACGAGGAGGCGACGGCGGAGGTGAAGCGGATTACGGACGTGAAGTCGTCTGCGCGCGGGTATGCGAACTACCAGCAGTGGATCAGCGGGTCGAAGCTGGAGCAGAAGGTCTCGCTTGCGGACTATTCTGTGTCGAATCGCGGGCTGCGGGCGGGGTTTGTGGGGACTCCGGAGTCGGTGCAGGAGCGGCTGGAGGAGTTTGCGGCGGTCGGGGTGGACCTGGTGCTGCTGCAATCGAGCCCGCAGGCGGAGGAGATGGAGCGGTTTGCGGCCCAGGTAATTCAGCCGTAGCGCGGGGCGGGCGGGGTCGGTTATAATCGTGCAATCAGCCCGTAGCACCGCAGGAGAGTTGGCCGAGTGGCTGAAGGCGCCGGTTTGCTAAACCGTTATACGGCGAAAGCTGTATCGGGGGTTCGAATCCCCCACTCTCCGCCATTTCTTCCGACAAGTCGTTGATTCTAAACGCAAAACAAGGAAACAAATAGTTTAGAGCGACTGCAGATTGTGCGGTGTGCGCGACCTCTGCGTCATAGTAAGGGCTGTTTGGGTCGTTTACCTTACTAACGGCAGGGAACCTTACTAAGGATTTGGTTTGGCTGCACACGGGTTCTAAAATGACGCATGGACTCCATCGTTCCTGCTGCCGTTCTCTCCGTCGCGTCACTTGTGAATAACGCTCTCAGCTCTGCCAAGAGTGCGAAGGAATAGGCAAAGCAATCGAGTGATTCAGTCTTGAAAGAGCAGATCGCAGACGTGCTCGATTCAATATTGGACGTGAAAGAGCGACTTCTCGCCTTGGATGAGGAGAATCGCAGTTTGCGCGAACAATTGGTTCGCGCAAAGCATCAGTCAAGCGGACATCGGAGTTTGGATACTTCTTCGCTGATGGCGACTCAGACCCTTTGTGTCCCAAGTGCTACGAGGGAGATTCAAAATTGATTCATCTTCCTGCTGCTATTCCGTGGAGTGGTGGCCTTCGGCGGGATTGTCTAGAGTGCAAACAAACTTTTTGGGAGAAGCCGATGGACTTGAGCAATCGGCCAAGAATCTACTCGCAGGGATACTCCCCCTACTGAGACGCATAGGCTAGGCTGAAGCGCGGTTGAGAACGCGCATCACCTGCACAGACGACCATTCCATTCCACGTTGGGTGCGCTCTCCTCTGGCATTCAACTCCGCTGCAATCCCGCGAAGGGTGACCGTACCAGCGTTCCGAATCTCCGCAATGATAGGCAGGACGCCGGCGGTCAATCCGTCTGCCTTCGCTGCTCGTACCTTCAGACTAAAATACAAAAGCACCTCTTACCGTTACTCCTTGGCTAAGCGGAGGAAGGCGGTCGGGACCGGCACTCCTGATGTGCTTGTTGTTCGCCCTGATGACAGGGCTTTCAACCTTCCAGCCAGCTCCTTTGTACCTCTGCGCCGTGCAGCTGGAACCATAGCAGCGCGATCTGGGTCATGACGTTGCGGACGCTGCCGTTGGCGGCTGCGGCGGACGCCTGTTCCCTGCTGAGCAGCTGCGTGCGGATGTCCTCCGCCTCGGCGGCCAGGCCGTGAACCCCGCCTGCGGTGGCGACGTCGAACCGAGCGACGTAGAGGGCGGAGAGTTCGTCCGTGATGCCGGGGCTGGTCAGGTACTCGCCGATCAGCTGCAGGTCGCGGACCTCGCAGCCGGTCTCTTCCTTGACCTCTCGGCGCGCGGCGGCTTCGCTTGCTTCGTCCTGGTCGACCATGCCGGCGACGCACTCCAGCAGCCACGGATTGGCAATCCCGTTGAGACAGGCGCCGATGCGGAACTGCTGCGTCAGCAGGATTCGGTCGGCGAAGGGATCGTACAAGAGGATGACGACGACCTTGCCCGAGCGCAGCACCTCGCGCGTGAGCGTGCGGGACATGCCTCCGGCAAAGGTCTCGTTCTGCAGCTGGATGCGCTCGAACAGGAAGTGCTCGTCGGAGATGGTTTCCGTGCTGTGGACGACGACCCTGGAGGGGGTTGGCTGCGGTTGCGTCGATTCGTCTGGCAATGCGATCTCCTTGTCAGATCTGATTAGATGCTGGCGACGTGCTCCTTCGCTGCGCCGCGGCTGACGAACAGGGAAGCAGGCTGGAGGCGTGCGCGTATGGCTTCGAGGAACTCTCGCTCGGCCGCAGCCAGCGCCGGCCTGCCGTGGTTGACATAGGGCAACGGCCACTGCGGCTGATCGAGGCAAGTCACGGCGAGGCTTCGTACCAGCTTGACGGACCTGGAAGAAAGCTCCGCCAGCTCAAGGTCGATCAAGGCGGCGACGCGATCGAGGTCAAGCCAGCCGAAGCGCACGGTGCCCTGGTAGTCATGCGGTACGTTGGTGGCGTCCTCTACGGTTGGCCATGGTTTGCCGGGAAGCGCATGTGGCAGCGGGCCGGCTCCGTTGCGCGTCTTGTAGCAGCGCGTTACGTAGACCACTTCAGCGTGGGAATCTGCAGTGCCTCCGCCAGCGGCAGCACGTTGCGAAGGCCGGTATGCGATCGCGTGACGTGAGGAAACACGCCCAGGCTTTGGTCGAGCTCCAGGCCCTGCGCTCCCTCGAAGATGATCGGCTTGCCCCTGGGCAGAGCGTCGGCCGGGCAGACCTGAACCGCGCGCAGGAAGTCAGCACAGCAGTGCAGGAAGTTTTCGATCAGGGCCTGGTCGGCTGCCGGTGCGCATGACCCGCGTCCAGGGTGAGGCCGAGTTCCTGGAGACGTGCAGGGAAGTAGTGCTCGCGGATGGTGTGCAGGGTTTCGCGCAGGACAGCAGGACGTGCGAGGTCCGCGACCGTGATGCGGAAGGCGGCAGATCGCTCGCAGCGTTCCAGCGTCTCGCCGAAGCCGATCCCGCAGCTGCCGTGCCGGGCGTGGCCGCGGTGTTGCTCGGCGAACTGGTTCAGCAGCATGTCGTATGGGGTCGTGACTACGCCGTACGGGTCGGCACGGAGCGTGGGGTGCAGGTTGAGACCCGCGAGCGCGTCGCGTTCCCGAGCCCAGAGCAAGAATTCGAGACAAAGAAGCGGCTGAGGAAGGTGGGCCAGCCCGCGCAAGCAAGCGAGCGGGTTTGTATGGGCGTGAAGGACGGCTCCGGGCTACCAGCGTTTCAGCGCGGCCACAAGCAGAGGTGACAACACAGCCGTGACCAGGCCGTTGCCTGCCAGCGCCACGCCGGCAAACGCGGCCACGACAGGGCTCCTGGACAGCACGGCAGAGGCACCGATGCCGCTTCCGGAGACACCGGCGGCGAGCCCGAGGGTACGCCAGTCCGAGATCTTTAACACGCGGAAGACGGGGTCGATGCACACCGCCACAAGGATGCCGGCCGCGATCGCCATCACGGCGGTGAGCGCGGGGATGCCTCCGATCAGGTCCGAGACGCCCATGGCGATGGGCGTCGTGACCCCCTTGGGAAGCAGCGAGAGCGCGACCGTCTGCGAGGCACCGAGCGCGCGCGCCAAGGCGTAGCCGCTGACCGCGCTGGTCAGGGCGCCTGCCAGCAGCGCACCTGCGAGCGGCAGAAGAGCAGGGCGGATCAGATGGCGGGCGCGTGCGAGCGGGATCGCCAGGGCAATTGTCGCGGGGCCCAGCAGATAACTGATCGGCTGCGCGGCCGAAAGGTAGGCCGCGTACGGCGTGTGCGTAAGACGCAGGACGGCCGCAACGACCAGGATCGCGAAGAGCACCGGGTTCATCCACGGAGAGTTGAGGCGGCGCTGCAACACGGCCCCGGCGACATACGCGCCCGCCGTCAGCGTCAGCGCCAGCAACGAAAGCAGCGGCGGATGTTGCTGCGCGTACAGGAAGGGCGTCATGCCTGTCTGGCCTCGCGGCGCTGGAACAGCCACTGCAGAACGCGTGCCGTGACGAGCAGCGTGAGCAGGGTGGAGACGACGAGCGAGGTGACGATAGGCAGGATCGCCGGGCGGATCAAGGGCAGGTTCGCGAAGATGCCCACGCCGGCCGGAACGAACAGCAGCCCAAGGATGCTCAGCAAGCCATCCGAGGTGCGTTCGAGCGCCGGGTCCGGACCGATCTTCGAGCGCGAGAGCCAGGCCGCGAACAACACCATGCCGAGCACCACGCCGGGGATGGGAAGATGCAGAACCAGGCGTAGCAGCTCACCGATCAGCTGCCACAGCAGAAGCGTTACCAACGGACGCAGGAAGGACATGAGGGTTTCCGCAAGGCAGGAAGTCGCGGCCAGCCGCAGGGGCCGGCCGCGCCGTCTTTAGAGTATCTCGCTGTAAAGCTCCGTGGTCAGGAATGACCGGAACGGCCCTTCCACGAACTTCAGCAGCAGCGTTGCGGCACGGTCGTACTTGGTGGCCGCATAGGCAGCCGGACCCAGATCCGCCTTGTACTTTGCGAGTACCTTGTTCAGTTCGGTTTCGATGCGCGCGGTGTCCATCAGCGCCCCCTGGTCCGTGCGCGTTCCGTAGCGGTTCCACTGCCACAGCTGCGCGCGGGAGATCTCCGCGGTCGCGGCATCTTCCATCAGGTGGAAGATGGGCACGCAGCCCTGACCGCGCAGCCAGGCCTCCAGATAGATCAGGCTGATCTCGATATTGCGGGTGAAGCCTTCCTCGGTGATCTTGCCGGTGGGCACCTGCAGCAGGTCCGCAGCCGTGACGGTCTGGCTGGCAACCGATGGGCGCGAGAGCTGATTCTTGCCCGGCATCGCCTGATCGAAGATGTCCATGGCGACGCCGACCAGGCCTGGGTGCGCGACCCAGGTGCCATCGTGGCCCGCGGTTACTTCGCGCAGCTTGTCCTTGCGCACGCGTTCCATGGCGGCGGCGTTGGCTTCCGCGTCGTTGCGGATCGGGATCTGCGCGGCCATGCCGCCCATCGCATGCGCGCCGCGTCGATGGCAGGTTTCGATCAGCAGGCGCACGTAGGAGGCCAGGAACGGCTGCTCCATGGTCACGTCGCCGCGTTGCGGCAGCACAAACTCCGGATGCGCGTTGAACTTCTTGATGAAGCTGAAGATGTAGTCCCAACGCCCGCAGTTGAGCCCGGCGGAGTGCTCGCGCAGCTCGTACAAGATCTCTTCCATCTCGAACGCGGCCGTGATGGTTTCGATCAGGACCGTGGCGCGAATCGTCCCGCGCGGGATGCCGGCGGCGTTCTCCGCAAAGTTGAAGATGTCGTTCCAAAGCCGCGCTTCCAGGTGGCTTTCGAGTTTCGGTAGATAGAAGTAGGGTGCGCTGCCGCGATCGAGCAGCGTGCGGTAGTTGTTGACGAAGTAGATGCCGAAGTCGAAGAACGACGCGGAGATCGTCTGGCGCGACCCCGTCCAGTGCTGCTCTTCCATGTGCAGGCCGCGCGGACGCACGAAGAGCACAGCGGGCTTGTCATTCAGCTCGTAGCGTTTGCCTTCGGGCGAGCGGTACGAGATCTCCCGGGTGTTGGCGTCATGCAGGTTCTGCTGGCCTTCGATCAGGTTGCTCCAGGTCGGCGCGGTGGAATCCTCAAAGTCGGCCATAAAGACGCGGGCGCCGCTGTTAAGCGCGTTGATGACCATCTTGCGGTCCGTGGGCCCGGTGATCTCCACGCGGCGGTCTTCGAGCTCCGCCGGTGCGGGCGCGACACGCCAGGCGGAGGCGCGCAGGGCGGCAGTCTCGGGCAGAAAGTCGGGCAGGGCGCCGTTGTCGAACTCGGCCTGGCGCATCTTGCGGCGGTTGAGCAGGTGAAGCCGTTCGGCCTCGAAGCGCAGGTCCAGCTGTTCGAGGAAGTCGGTCACATCCGGCGAGATGACTTTGTGTGCCTGCGTGGGGGCGCGGGTAATCGGTACGTCCGGTGCTTCGGTTTGAGTCGGCATGGTAGGTCCTTTCTCGGAAAAGCAAGCTCTTTGAAAGTTGCGCGCCGTGACGCCTGGAGCAGGCCGGCGCGCGTTGTTTGTGCTGCGGCGCCTGAAGGGAGAGTGTAGGCCTGAACCGCAGATCCTCCGCTTCGCTACGGAATGACAACAAAAAGATGCACTTGTATTTTGTTGTCATCCCGTAGGGATCTGCGGATCGGTCGGCCCTGCATTGCACCTTCAGGAGCAAAGGCTAGTGCGCGCCCACGGTCTCCGGCTCGAACTGCTCTTCTTCGGTCGAGCCTTCCATCGCGTTCGTCGAGGTCTGGCCGCCGGAGATCGTCGTCGACACCAGGTCGAAGTATCCCGTGCCGACAAACCGTTGATGCCGCACCGCGCCGTAGCCCTGCTGGGTCAGCGCAAACTCACGCTGCTGCAGCCCGGAGTACGCGAACATGCCCTCGCTGCTGTATGCCTTCGCCAGCTCGAACATCGACAGGTTCAGCGCATGGAAGCCGGCCAGCGTGACGAACTGGAACTTGTAGCCCATCTCGCCGAGCCGCCGCTGGAAGGAGGCGATATCGTCATCGTTCAGCTTCTGCTTCCAGTTGAACGAAGGCGAGCAGTTATACGCGAGCAGCTTGCCCGGGAACTGCGCATGGATGGCGGCCGCAAAGCGTTCCGCCTCTTCGAAGTTCGGCTCCGACGTCTCGCACCAGATCAGGTCGCAGTGCGGCGCGTAGGCCAGGCCGCGCGCAATCGCGATGTCCAGGCCGCCGTTGATCCGGCAGAAGCCTTCAACCGTCTTCTCGCCGGTCAGGAAGGGCGCATCGGCGGGGTCGCAGTCGCTGGTAATCAGCTGCGCTCCGTTGGCGTCGGTGCGTGCGATAAGCAGCGTCGGCACGCCGAGCACGTCGGCCGCGAGCCGTGCCGCGGTCAGCTTCTGGATCGCCTCGCGGGTCGGCACGAGCACCTTGCCGCCCATGTGGCCGCACTTCTTTGCGGAGGACAGTTGATCTTCGAAGTGAACGCCCGCGGCGCCCGCCTCGATCATCGCCTTCATCAGTTCGAACGCGTTCAACGATCCGCCAAAGCCAGCCTCCGCATCGGCCACGATCGGCAGCATCCAGTCGATATCGTGCATGCCTTCGCTGTGGGCAACCTGGTCCGCACGCAGCAGCGCGTTGTTGATCGCCTTGACCACCTGCGGCACGCTGTTGGCCGGGTACAGGCTCTGGTCCGGGTACATCTGGCCGCCCGTGTTGGCATCCGCCGCCACCTGCCAGCCGCTCAGATAGATCGCCTTCAGCCCCGCCTGCGCCATCTGCACGGCCTGGTTGCCGGTCAGCGCGCCGAGCGCCGCAATGTGTCCGCCGCCGTTGACCAGCTCCCAGAGCTTCTCCGCGCCGTTGCGCGCCAGGCTGTATTCCACCCGGACCGAACCACGAATCTTGTATACCTCTTCCGCCGTGTAGGGGCGCTCCACTCCTTGAAAGCGCGGTGCGGTCCAATCCTGTGCGATCTTGTCGATCTCCTGCTGCATGCTCATCCCGTATCTCCTTGTGCAACGTTGCCTGCTGCCTGAGTACACCTTATCGATCGGCTGAGAGCAAGCCCGGTAGGACGCCGCGTCCCAGCGTCCGAATCGTGCTAGGCTGATCTCGCGCCGCGAGCATGGGTATGCAAGCAAACTGCCTTGTAAAGTGCGGTTCAAGCACGCAGTGAGAACATTGGTATAGATTTCTGGAGTAACGCAAGGAGAACCTCGCCATGACGCAGCATGAAGAACAAGCCAACCCGCAGGAGACAAACCTGGGCCCACTCGAGTATGTGAAGCAGGCGGAACGAAAGGCGGCCGAGCTGGTCGGGCTGGCGCACGACACGCCCCTGCGTCCCGTGCGCAGCGTCGGCGTGATCGGCGCCGGAACCATGGGCGGCGGCATCGCCATGAACTTCCTCTCAGCCGGCATCCCCGTCACGCTGGTCGACAACGGGAAGCCGGCGCTCGATCGTGGCGTCGCCGCGGTGCAGGGCAACTACGAGCGCAGCGCCGCCAAGGGCAAGATCACGCCGGAAGCCGCGGCCCACGCCATGAGCCTCCTGCAGCCCACGGTGGACTTCGCCGCGCTGGGCGACTGCGACCTGATCGTCGAAGCCGTTTATGAGGACATGGCGGTCAAGCTCGACATCTTTACGCGTCTGGGCCAGCTCGCCAGGCCCGGGGCCATCCTCGCCTCGAACACCAGCTTCCTCGACATCAACCAGATGGCAGCCGCGACGGGACGGGCTGGGGACGTGCTCGGCACACACTTCTTTTCGCCCGCGCACATCATGCGGCTGGTGGAGGTGGTGCGCGGCGCCGCGACCGCTCCCGACGCGCTCGCGACCGCGATGGACCTGGCCCGGCGCCTGGGCAAGGTGCCCGTCGTCTCCGGCGTCTGCTATGGCTTTATCGGCAACCGCATTCTGATGCAGCGGCAGAATCAAGCGATCGCGCTGCTGCTCGAAGGCGCGTCGCCCGAGGCCATCGACCAGGTGCACACCGCGTTCGGCATGCCCATGGGGCCGTTCCAGATGGCCGATCTGGCGGGTCTCGACATCGGCTGGCACCGCGACCCTGCGCGCGTAGAGACGATTCTCGAAGCGTTCTGCGCACGCGGCCGCTGGGGGCAGAAGAGCAAGGCCGGCTACTACGACTACCCGGACGGCCGCAAACCCGTCCCGTCGCCCGTGACGGAAGAGATCCTGGCCGAGTTCCGGCAGCGCAAGGGCACCGCCAGCCGCACCATCACCGAGGACGAGATCGTCGCACGCACGCTCTACACGATGATCAACGAAGGAGCGCGCATCCTCGAGGAAGGCATCGCACAGCGCGCGTCGGACATCGATGCGGTGTGGGTCTTCGGCTTCGGCTGGCCGGCGGCGCGCGGCGGACCGATCTTCTGGGCCGAAAGCCTGGGACTGGACAAGGTCGTCGCAGGACTGGAGCGCTACCGCGAGCACCTGCCCGCCGGCTTCACGATCTCGCCGCTGCTGCTGGACTGCGCCCGCGCCGGCACCAAGCTACAACGCACCTAAGCAAGGGGTGCCCCATGATCACCGCGGTTCCATCGCGGTGATCGTGGGGTTACTCTCTTGGCAGCGCCAACGAAAGCACGGCTCCCCTTCTTAGCCGAGTGCCACTCCCAACCGTAGATTCCTCCGCTACGCTACGGAATGACAACAAAGGCGACAACGACAACAAAGGCAAGGGACGAAAACAATTCCCGCCACTTTGATTGTCATCCCGCAGGGATCTGCGTCACGCCTAATCCTGCACCACCCCAGCAGCCATCGCCCCAGCCCCCAAAGCCCCTTCCATCCACCGCAACTGCAATTCCCGCTTCAGCACCTTCCCAATCGCGCTGCGCGGCAGCTCGTCCACGATCCGGATCTCGGACAGCCGTTGCATCTTGCCCAGCCGCTCGTTGGCCCACTGCTTTACCTCCATGACGTCCACCGCGGCCCCGTCACGCACTGTTATAAAGCCGACCGGCGTCTCGCCCCAGCGCTCCGACGCAACGCCAATCACCGCCGCCTCGAGCACCGCGGGATACTCGCGCAGCACCGACTCCAGGTCGCTCGGATAGATGTTCATCCCGCCCGAGATGATCATGTCCTTGCGCCGTCCGATCAGCGTCAGGAAGCCTTCCTCGTCCATCCGTCCTACGTCGCCGGTGCGGATGTACCGGTCGCCCTCAGGGCTGTACCACTCGGCTTCGGTCGTCTTGCCCGGCTGGTTGTGGTACCCGGTCATCATGATAGTCGACCGCCCGACGACCTCGCCGGCCTCGCCCGGGGGCAGCTCCTTTCCGTGCTCGTCGATGACGAGCATCTCGTGCCCGCCGATCGGCTGCCCGACCGTATGCAGCTTGTCCGGCCGCTCGTGCGCGACCAGCATGCAGGACCCGCCGCCTTCGGTCATGCCGAAGTACTCCACCAGCCCGCCCGGCCAGCGCGCCAGCACCTCCGCCTTCAGGTCGGCCGCGAACGGCGCGGAGGTCGCATACTTGATCGTGTAGCTCGACAGATCGAAGCTGTCGAAATCCGCCACGTCCAGGATGCGCCGGTACTGCACCGGCACCAGCATGGCCGCGGTCGCGTGAAACTTGACGCTGAGCTCGAGAAACTGCCGCGCGTCGAACTTGGGCATCAGCACCACCGTTCCGCCGCCGGCGAGCGCAGGCAGCAGGCTCACCAGCGTCGTGTTCGAGTAGAGCGGCGTCGAGATGATTGCCACCGCGTCGGGACCATAGCCGGGCGGATCCAGCAGGTGCAGCTGCGGCCAGCGCATAGAGTGCGGCTGCACGATCCCCTTCGGCGTGCCCGTCGTGCCGGAAGAATAGATGATGTTGAAGGGGTCGTCAGGTTCGATTGCAACCGGTGTGGGATGCGCCCCGGGCTTGGCCAGAAAAGCCTCGAACGCGGTCCCGCCGGCCGCCCCCTCAAGCGCGATCTGCTGGACCTCGAGCGCATGCAGGCCGGTGCCCAGGGCCGCGGCGCCGGCGGTATCCACGAAGAGGTGTTTTGCGCCGCAGTCGCTCAGCATCGTCAGCAGCTGGCTTGAGGTCGCCGACGGCGGCAGCGGTGCGAAGGCGGCACCCGTCCGCAGCACGCCCAGCATGACCGCAACATACTCGATCGAGGTCGCCGCGCAGAGCGCCACCACGCCCCCCCGGCCGACGCCGTCCTGCTGCAGCGCCGCGGCGATCCGGTCGGCCAGGTCGTCGAGCTCATCATAGCGGATGTCCCGCCCGAGGCAGTGCAGCGCAAGTTTCTTCGGGTGCGCGAGGACCTGCATCCGGAACAAATCCGCGAAGACGCCAAAGGGAAGCGCGACGTAGCGACGAATCGCGGCCGGCAGATCGAAGTCGGACGCTTGCGTCCAGCCCATCCAGTTTTCGAGCATATTGCGATACATGGTATGCATGACGGGTATCCTGTTGCGTACAGTATCCAAGCGGTAGTACATTGTCGTCAAGTTGCCGCTCGCATCCGCAAGGAATTCGATGAGAAACAAGGTATGTTCATCGCGCGGGCAACGAACCAGCATAGCGAGGTAGCAGATGGCAGTGTCGGCAGAGAAAAGATTAAAGCAGCTCAAACGAATCGTGACCGGCAACGACGCAGACGGGCGATCGCAGGTTACGCTGGAAGGGCCGGCCAGCCCCGTGCTCGAATTCATGCCCGGCGCAGGGCTCTTCGAGATCTGGAGCGACCCGGGCGGTGAGACGTTCGACAACCATCCCGGTCCCGCCAGCCTGCTGCCGGCGCCGGGAGGCGTCAAGTGCCGCTGGTTTACCGTGTTGCCGGTGCCCTCCCATGTGGGCGCAGCGGAGCTCGCGAGCTTTTATGACGGTGCCTTCAAGGCCATGGCCCAGCAGAACATCCGCCCCAACACCGCGCGGCACCCCGGCATGCATCGCACGCAGACGCTCGACTTCATCCTCGTCATCGAAGGTCAGGTGCGCCTGATCCTCGACAAGGAGGAGCGCTTGCTCGGGCCTGGCGACGTGGTGGTGCAGCGCGCCACCAACCATGCCTGGAGCTGCGTGGGCAAGACGCCCGCGTTGCTGCTCGCGGTGCTGATCGACAAAGACACCTCCACTGGCGAAGCATGAGCGGCGCACACAGGTCGCTGCACGTGGTGGAGGAGCCGGAGCAGGTGCCGCCGGACGACTGGCTCGAGCGGCTCGATGCCATGCTGCGCCGGCGCAACATCACCGCCGGCGTCGCGCTGCTCAACGAGATGGAACCACGTTGGAATTCACCGTCCGGCAGCGGCGGCGTCTCGCCCGGCTTCCTGCTCACGCTGGCGCAATGGGTCGACGTGGGCTACCGCGAGCCGCAGCTCCTGCGTCGTCGCATCGACCTGCTTACGCCTGCGGACCGGCTCAACCTGAAGGTGGGCGAATACGTCCGCCTGCAGATGGCCGAGGCCTTCTACGCGCTTTCGACGGACGCGGTCGAAGAATGCATCCAGACGCTCGAAAATGTCCTCAGGCTCAAGCACGAGATTCTCAGCACCGAGCTCGCCACGCTGGCGCATCTCTGGAAGGGCAGGGCGCACCGAAAAAAGGCGGACTACGACCAGGCCCTGCATCATCTCGGTCTGGCGGAAGAGCTCGCCGGAAAGCTTCCCGATTCGAAGGTCCTGATCGCCGTTCTCCAGGTCCAACAGGGTTGGGTGCTGTTCCAGCGCGGCCAAACGAACCGCGCGTTGAAGGTGCTGGATGCGGCTGAATCGATCCTGACCGAGACCGATCACTGGATCGCGCTGGGCAACATCGCCTCCGCGCGCGGGCGCATCATCCGGCGCAAAGGTGATTACGCGCAGTCGCTCGAGCACTTCGAGCGCGCCGTCACGCTGTACGAGCAGCGCAACCCGCACCATCCCAGCCTCGCCCGCGCGATCATCAATCTCGCCTTCGTCAAGCGTCTGCTGGCCCTGCAGCTGCGACGGCATATCGATCACCTGGTGCTGGAGCGGCGAGCCCTCGCGGAGGACCGCAAGACGCGTCTGCAGCCGCTGCACAAGCAGTACCGCGAGCTCTACCAGAGCGCCATCCGCGATCTCGAGCGGGCCAAGCAGATCTGTCTGCTGCACGACCACAGCAGCGGGCTCGCCGGTGCCCTGCTCAACGCCGGCTACCTGCACCTGGATGGCGGCGATCTAGACCTGGCCACCCGCGAGGCCGACGAGGCGCACGACATCGCGGAACGCAGCGACAGCATCGTGCTGAAGACGCGTGCGCGCATCCTGAGCGGGTGGATCGAGAACGCGCGTTTCGAAGGGCTGATCGGCCGGCCCGAGGACGCGCCCACGTTCGCGCGGCGCGCCAAGCTGCACTGCCTGGAGGCCCTGGCCTTAGCCGAAAGCACCCAGAACCAGCGCCTGCTGCTGAACGCGCACCTGGCCCTGGGCGAGGTCGCCGCGAACGACTTCTTCCACGACTACGCGCTAGCCCGGCGCTGCATCGACGCCGCCTCCGCGCTGCTGTCGGCCGAGGATGCGGACTACATCCTGGACGAGTTCAACGCGTTGAAGGCGAAGCTGGTCCAGAAGGTCGGGTTGAACGACACGATTCGCGCCTGGTCGCAGGGCCTGGTCAGCGGCAGAAGCCTGGAAGAGGTCATGGAGAGCTTCGCCGAGGTGGTCGTAACGCAGCTCTGGCTCAGAGAAGACCGCAAGACGGCCAGGGTAGCGCGCCTGCTGTCGACTTCGCCCAAGCGCGTCCGCAGGCTCATCCGGCATCAGGCTGACTA
>CAXUDC010000011.1:4342-14045 GCA_964249685.1 uncultured Acidobacteriaceae bacterium | reverse complement strand
CTAGAAATCAAACCGCGCCCCCACTTGTATCTGCCGTGCCGGGGACTGCGAATTGAAGTAAAGCGGTGAGGTCGCCTGCGAGGCCGACGTCGGACGCACGCCGTGCAGGTTGAACGGCCCGGTTGCCAGGTTGACCGTCGTGTTGTTCGGTCCCGCGACGGTCGGCGTGTAAAAGCCGGTCGCGGGGTTGATCGCAGGCGACGGGAAGAAGTTGTACACGGACGAGAAGTCCGCGTTGTTGAACAGGTTGGTGCTGTCCAGGCTGAGCGCGACGCGCTTGCTGTTGTCACGGCTCACCGCAAACGCCTTCGTCACCTTCAGGCTGGTCTGCAGAAACCCTGGCCCCTGGCCGGAGTTGCGTTGGGCATGGTAGGGCCGTGCTTGCAGGTTGCCAAGGCCTTCCGGAGTGCCGTTGTTGAAGGGAGAGCTGATATCAACATCGAACGGCGCGCCGCTCGAAGCCGAGAAGATGGGGCCGACGCTGATGTTCGAGATCACCGCGCTGACCAGTCTGTTTTTACCCACCGCTCCCAGCGTGTTGTACACGCCGCTCAGCACCAGGACGTTGGTGCGGTTGAAGTCGGAGACGCCGCGCTCCTGGTTCAGGCTCAAACCGTTGGGGCGGAACGACGCGAAGGCCGTGTTGAAGTCGGTCGTATCGTCGATCGACCGGCTGTAGGTGTAGTTGGCCTGGAACTGCACGTGGTGATTTAGGCGCTCGGTCAGCGAGGCCGTGCCGCCATGGTAGGTCGAAGAGCCGTTGGAGTTGAAGTTGAAGGGCGACCCCAGCGGAAGAACCGCCGCGTACGCGGGGGTCTCCGTGTAGGTGGGTCCGAGCACCTGATCAATGGCACCGGAGGTCTGCGGCGAGTAGCCGACCAGGCTCGAGGCCGGCAGGTGGTTGCCGCGATAGAAGATGTAGCCAAGCTCAAGCGAAAGATTGGGCGCAAGCTGCTGCGCTACACTTACGCTGGCCTGGTAGACCTTTTGGTTGGTGAAGTGCGGGTCTGCGGTCTGGACCAGCCGTCCGAACGCACCCGGAGGCAGCCCGGCAGCGGTCTCCTGCGCCGCGGTGGGGCTGCTGATGCCCGTCGCGCCCACAGTCGATTGGAACAGAGAGACGACGGGCCCGTAGGCCTGGTAGAGTCCGCCCGGCTGGCTGATGTTCACCGAAGTGAACGCCAGATTCGGGTTTGGACCCGTGAGTGGACCGTACAACGTGGTGAACAGGGGCTCGAGGAAGTTCGTGGGCGCGACAAAGGCGCCGCCGCCTGCGCGGACGACCGTCTTCTGGTCACCAAACGGAGACCACGCCAGGCCGACGCGCGGCGAGAAGAACTTGAACGTCTTCAGCGGAGCGGGCTCGGCGTCGAAATCGATGCGCCCCCCGTAGGTCAGGGTTAGCCGTGGGTTCAGCTTCCAGGAATCCTGCGCGTACGCTGCCGCGTAGTGAGCGTAGAAGGAGACCAGCCCGCTGCCGCTCGAACCTTCAAAGCTGTACGGAACGCCCATGCTGAAAATTTCCGTGCTGCTGAGCAGGATGCTGGCAGGGGTGCAGGCAGCGACGCCCGGAGGGCAGAAGCCCGCGCCCGCCGCAAGATAGGGCAGGATGGGGGAGAACCCGGTGAAGCCCACCGCGCCCGGCAACAGTCTGGTCGTGGCGCTGGGGTTTGCCAGGCCAAAGCCGTCGTAGAAGTCGAACTCGCCGTGAGAGTAGTTGGGGTCGTTCACGATGTACTCCGCGGGCCGGTACGAGATGCCGAACTTTGCGTTGTGGTGCCCCTTGGTCAGCGAGAGGCTGTCCCCCAACTCGAAGCGATGCTCCGTCGCCTGGTAGGTCGACGCGAAGTTATGACCGAGCGAGCCGAATGGTCCCGGCAGATGCTGAATGTTGATCTCAGGCCCGTTGTTGTTGATCGTGTCGATCCCATAGCTGTTGTAGGCGAACTGCACCAGCAGCTTGTTGAACAGGTTCGGGTTGAAGATGTGTACCCAATTGGCCAGGCCTTCATAGTCGCGGGCCGGGTTGGACTCTCCGTCCGGCACCAGTCCGCCGAAGTTCACTTGGCCGTGCAGCACCGAAAACGAGGTGGTCACGGTGTTGTTGGTATTTGGCTGGTAGTCCAAGCGCGTGACTGCAGTGTGATTTCTCGTCGGTACGCCGTGCGTTCCGTTGTCGTTATTGACCAGGGTGGTCAGGAACGGATTGTTCATCGGGTAAAAGGGGTTGGGCGTTCCCGGCGTCTGCGTAAAGGTGGGCGAGTTCAGAAACGAAGCCGCAAGGGCCGCGTCGCCCGGGTCGCCATTGGCGGCGCCTGCTGCGGCCAGCAACTGGAAGAAACAACCCTGGCTTGGATTGAGGATGCGGTTCGCCGGGCTGACGGCGAAGCAGCTCTTGTCGTTCAGTGAGCCGTTGAACGGCTGCAACTGCGTCTGTGCGCTCAGCGGGTAGGAGACGGACTGATCGAACTTCTGAAACTCATACGATGCAAAGCCGAACAGCTTGTCGCGCACCAGGCGCCCGCCGATCGAGCCGCCGGCATAGATGTTCTGCGAGAACGGCTGCGGCGACAGCGCGCCCGTCGAGGTCGTCCGGGCCAACTGCGAGAGGTAGCCTTCGGCGTCCGTGTTGTGATCGTCGAACACGCCGAACAGGCTGCCGTGGAACTGGTTGGTGCCGCTCTTGGTGATCACGTTGATCGCCGCGCCAGAGGCAAAGCCGAACTCCGCCTGGTAGCCGTTGCGGTTTACCTGGGTTTCCTGCACCGCTTCGAGCGGAACGAAGAACCGCACCACGCCCGTGCCATAGTCGTCCTCGCCGCTGTTGACCGTGATCAGGTTGCCACGTCCGTTGCTAGCACCGATTGATATGCCCGCGACGGGGCCGGTGAAATAGAACCCCTGGTTCTGCGCGACGGCGCCCGCCGTGCTGCCGACACCGGGCAGCGTAAAGACCTCCTGCAGGAAGTTCCGACTGGCGTTCGGCAGGTTCTGAATCAGATTCTCATTCAGCGTGTTGGCCTGCTGGGTCTGCTCGGTGTCGATCAGCGGCGTAACGTTTCCATTCACCTCGACGGTCGTATCCACGGAGCCGATGGTCAAATGTCCGTCCAGCGTGATGATCTGACCCACCGTCAGCACGACCTCGTTCGCCCGTTCGCCTTCGAAGCCTGGCGCGGTCGCCTTAACCTGGTAGGTTGCCGGGTTCAGCTGCGGGATCTGGTAGGTGCCGTTGGCGCCGGTCACGGTGGTCCTGGTGACGCCCGTGGCCGGGTTGGTGGCCGTTACCGTAGCATGCGGGATAACTGCGCCATTGGCGTCATACACCGTGCCCCGTAGCGTGCCGGTAGAGTCGTCTACCTGCGCAAGGCCCGCGCTGCATGCGGCCACTGTAAAAAGAAAGGCACCCGCCATCCTCAGATTCTTTTTTCCCATTGTCTTTATCCTTCGTCGAACTCGTCGTTCTACCCAGGGCGGCGGCGAGCTCGAGAGAGTTTTCTTCACGTCGAACGCTGATCGCACTTCGAACAGGAACGTACTCCAATTCTCAATTGATAGTCAAGCAGGAAATGCAGGAGTCTGATTCTCCCCGTCGAATTCGCAATTCTTCGCGCCATTTCGGCCGCGATCCTCTTGCTCACATCGGCGTGGAAAGCGTATGCATCCCCAGCATCTGAACTCCGGCCTGCCCCTCAAGGGACGAAGCTGCCAAGCATTCCGGGCTCCTGTCCATCGCAAAACGAAGCGTACTCAAGCTCTCGATGCAGCAAACCATTTGTCTGAATTTTTCCTGCCTAAGCTGCCGGCCCGCAGACGCGGAGTGCCCAAATAAAATAAGATCATCCTTCTTTAGAGGATCGTCGCCTTGCCCATTCAGGAAGCAGTCCGCCCCATCGAACACGACCCGCAAGACAAGCCCACGCGCTTCGATCACCGCAAGGAGAAGATCCTCAACGCAGCCAGCGGCTTGTTCAACCGGCACGGCCTGCGCGATGCCACGCTCGCCGTCATCGCCGGCGAGATCGGTCTCAACTTCAAGAGCCTGCGCTACTACTTCAAGCGGCGCGAGGACCTCGTCTCCGCCGCGTTCATGCACTCCATCCAGCTGCATGAGCGGCTCGCGCAAGAGGCATTGGCGGAGCAGGGAATCGAGGCCAGGATCCGCCGCTTCGTGCGCACCTACTTCGAGCTGCTGATGGCGGTGCAGCTCGGCGAAAAGCCGGAGTTCGTCTTCTTCGGCGACATGCGCGCCTTGACCGAGCCGCACTCAGGCGTCGTCTGGCCGGCCTACGGGCAGATGTTCAAGACCATCCGCAAGCTCTTCCAGACGCCGGACATCCTGTGGGATTCAGCCCGGCTGAACGCCGCAACCCACATGCTGCTCTCGCAACTGCTTTGGACGCCGGTCTGGACGACCGATTATTTTGCCCAGGATGTGGCCTCGACTGCACGCAACTTCGCCGACATTCTGCTCTACGGGCTCTCGTCCCAGCCCATGGACCTGGCGCTCGTCGCGGACCTGCGCCCACAGCAGGAGGCGGAACAGGACCGGCTCTCGCAGGCATCGTTCCTGCGCAAGGCGATCTCGCTGATCAACCAGTTCGGCTACCGCGGTGCCTCCGTCGACCGCATTTCGGCTGAGTTGAACGTCACCAAGGGCGCGTTCTACCACCACAACGAGACGCTCGACGAGCTCGTCGTCGCCTGCTTCGAGCACAGCTTCGCCTCCATCCGCGAGGCGCAGGACGCGGCCCTGGCTTCGGACGGCAGCGGCCTCTCGCGGCTTACCGCCGCCGCTACGTCGCTCGTCCGCCAGCAGATGGTCGAGGAAGGCCCCCTGCTGCGCACGGCCGCGCTCACGTCCATCGGCCCCGAGCTGCGTGGCCGGATGGCGGCGCAGATGTCGCGCCTGACGCTGCGCTTCAACAACCTGCTCAATGACGGCATCATCGATGGTTCCGTGCGGCCCTGCAACCTGCGCATCGCGGCTGAGATGACGACCGCGATGGTCAACTCGTCCGAGGAGCTGCGTAGGTGGGTTGTCGTCGCGTCGGTCGAAAACGCCGCGGAGCTCTACGTGCAGCCGTTACTTACCGGCCTGCTCGCTTACGTGGCGCGGCGCTGACCCTACGTCATCCAAATTAGACCAATACACCCAAGGATAGAGAGTTGTTGCCTCTTTGTTTGTCCTTCCCGTAGGGAATCTGCGTTTGGAGCGCCACGATACCAGCAGGAAATCGGCGAGAGGGAGGCTCTGACCAAGTCTGTCCGTCACTCTTTAAAATAGCGCCGAGGCTATAGCCCTTTCCTTCCGTCGGGCTGGTTCGTGGGACTAAAGTCCCACGCTTCCATCCAAGGACTAGATCAGAGCGTCCATAGCGCACTTTCCCTCAAGCGTAGTGCAGCCTTGATCGAACCGCAGATCCCTACGGGATGACAAACAAATACAACTGCAGCCCCTTGGGTGTCATTGCAAAGGACGAGTGCAGCCTTTTGTTGTCATTCCGTAGGAATCTGCGGTTCGGACCAAAACCAAATCTACTCGAGCGATACCCCGGCCTTCTGCAGCTCGACCATGCCCTGCCCCCACGAGCTCTCGGGGATCGTCGCCTGCTTCGGGTCTGCAATTTCGGCCCAATGCGCTGCCACCTGTTCTGCTGCGTCGTCGCTTCCGCCCACGTAGATGCCGTGCGTCAGCGTAATGTGCGACTGCTCGAAACTGCCTCCGCCGGCGCACAGAATCGTGCGCGTAGGCGCATCTTCGCCGACCAGCGCGACCACACCGGGGCTCACCAGCTCAGGCTTCAGCTGTGCGACCACCTGCGGCGCGAGCAGCCCTTCCATCATGCGCGTCGCGGCCGTAGGAGCGATGCAGTTGACGCGAATATTGTTCTTCTTGCCCTCGAGCGCCAGCGTCTGCATCAGCCCGACAAGCGCCATCTTGGCGGCGCCATAGTTGGCCTGGCCGAAGTTGCCATAGAGCCCGCTCGACGACGTGGTCATGACGATGCGGCCGTAGTTCTGCGCCCGCATGATCTCCCACACCGCCTTGCTGCAATAGACCGCGCCCATCAGGTGCACGTCCAGCACCAGGCGGAAGTCGTCCAGGTCCATCTTGGCGAAGGTCTTGTCGCGCAGGATGCCGGCGTTGTTGACCACGATGTCGATCCGGCCCCAGCGCTCCATCGTAGCGGCGACCATGGCCTTGACCTGCTCGAAGTTGGCGACCGATGCGCCGTTAGCCATCGCCTCGCCGCCCTGCGCGACGATCTCTTCGACGACCGCCTGCGCCGCGACCGCGACGCCATCCGCGCCACCCAGGTCGTTGACCACCACCTTGGCTCCACGCTTCGCCAGCAGCAGGGCATGGGCGCGCCCCAGCCCTCCGCCCGCACCGGTCACAATCGCTACACGTCCCGTTAGATCGATCGACATTGCTGCTCTCCTGAGTACAGTTACTTGCTTGGTATGCGTGCGAGAAACTCCTGCGCCACGCTGGCGACGAGTTCCCCGGTCCGCGTAAAAATAGCCCCATACGAAAGCCCGCGACCGTGGCGCAGGATGGGCGATTGCATGACGTACAGCATCCAGTCGCCATCGACCTGGGCTTCGCGGTGGAACCAGATGCTGTGGTCCAGGCTCGCCACCTGCAGCGCAGCGGACTGAGTCCTGGCATGCGGCAGCAGCCCCGCGCGGACGAGCCCGACATCGGAGGCAAACGCAATCGCCGCCTGGTGGACCGCGTCGCCGCCCTGGATCGGCGTCCGCGAGCGGAACCACATTACGTGAGCTGCTCCGGTCGCGCTGGGTAGATCGCTGCGGTCTCTCTGTCTGATCTCGAGGACCTCGTCGGCAAGGTAATGGCGGCGCGGGCCCCCCTGGGCATCCAGCATACGCAGCATCACGTCGTTCGAGGTCAACGTCTCGGGCCCCGGCGCGTCCGGCATGGCGATCTGGTGCTCCGGGCCCTCGTTGCCGTCGTGGTGCGAGCTGTAGCCGGCCAGCAGCAACCGTTCGCCCTGGCGGATCTGGAACTGCCGCGTGGCAAAGGTTCCGCCATCGCGCGTGCGCTCGACCTTGATCTCGAACGTCCGCTGCTTGTCCCCGCCGCCGATGAAGAAGGCATGCAGGGCATGGCAGCGTCGCGTTTCCTGCGAGACCGCCATGACCGCCTGCCCGACCACGAGCCCGCCGAAGACGACGCGCTCGTCGGTCGCCGGCGCACCCGGAGCGGTCCACTGGTCAGATCCGGTTGCTGTCAAGGTAAAGAGATCGTCGAAGGTCATAGGCATTGTGGTTGGAGCAAATTACCGGATTCACGGTGCTGTCGTTTGTTCTGCAAAGCGGCTGTCTATCCTTCAGAGCTGTTGTCTGTCCTTCGCCGCCATCCTGAGCGAAGCGAAGGACCCCGCATCGGCCCTGGCCGCTGTGGCTCTTCAAACCGCTGGCTGAACTCTACATGGGAAATGCAATCCGCCCTAAAAGATCTCAAACAGCCCCGCGCCGCCCATCCCGCCGCCCATGCACATCGTCACGACACCCCAGCGAGCGCCGCGCCGGCGGCCTTCATGCAGCAGATGACCCGTCATCCGGGCACCCGACATGCCGTAAGGATGGCCGATCGCAATCGCTCCGCCCGACACGTTCAGCTTGTCGTTCGGAATGCCGAGGTAGTCG
This sequence comes from uncultured Acidobacteriaceae bacterium, assembly GCA_964249685.1. GTDB lineage: Bacteria > Acidobacteriota > Terriglobia > Terriglobales > Acidobacteriaceae > Edaphobacter. The sequence continues at coordinate 6,368 of CAXUDC010000011.1, read as the reverse complement.
CGGCAGTACAGCACCTGGCTGGCAAACGCCTCGTTCAACTCCCACAGGTCGATATCGGCCACCGTAAGCCCGTGCGCGGCCAGCAGCTTCGGCACCGCGTAGATCGGCCCGATGCCCATCTCATCCGGCTTGCAGCCCGCGACGGCCAGGCCGCGATACGCACCCAGGGGCTTCAGCCCGCGAGCCTCGGCCTCGCCCCGCTCCATCAGCACCAGTGCCGCGGCCCCATCGGACAGTTGCGACGCATTGCCGGCCGTAATGAACTCGCCCTGCTTGACCTGCTGGCCGTTGGTAAAGACCGGCTTCAGCTTCGCCAGATCCTCAAGCGTCGTCTGCGGTCGGTTGCCCTCATCGCGGCTCACCGTCACCTGGTGGAAGCTCGTCTCGCCGGTCTGCTTGTCTACCTGCTTCATGGTCGCCGTAATCGGCATCAGCTCTGCGTCCAGGTGCCCGGCTGCCTGGGCCGCGGCGGTGCGCTGCTGCGACTGCAGCGCATACTCATCCTGCGCCTGGCGGCTGACGCCATAGCGACTCGAGACTAGCTCCGCGGTCTCAATCATCGGCATGTACACCGCCGGGTGCTCGGCGATCAGCTTTGGATCGCCCGCGCGGTAGAGGTTCATATGCTCGTTCTGCACCAGCGAGATCGATTCAACGCCACCCGCGACGCCGGCGCGCATCTCGCCGTTCATGATGCTCTTGGCGACCGACGCAACCGCCATCAGGCCCGAGCCGCACTGGCGATCAATCGTCATGCCGGGAACGCTGTCCGGCAGCCCGGCCCAGAGCGCGGACTGGCGCGCCACGTTGAAGCCGGTCGAGCCCTGCTGCATGGCGCAACCCAGCACCACGTCTTCCACCTGCCCGGGTTCGAGCCCCGCCCGGCGTACGGCTTCTGCGATTGCGGACCCGGCCAGTGCCTGCCCCTGCGTGTCGTTGAACGACCCACGATAGGCCTTCCCGATAGGGGTGCGAGCGGTTGCGACGATTACGGCTTCAGCCATGGAAAGACTCCTCGGTCGATTGACAGACACAGTGTGTCAGAAACTACCTATGTTCGTCTACACTGATTCCGCGCATGGTTGAAATGGCGTCTGAGAGAGTAAGAATGTGCAAGGAGACGAAAGCGATGGAAACCGGCGTGATCAGGCGGCAGCAGACTTTGTTCAGTGAAGGCACACGCATCGCGGCCGAAATCTTCCTGCCCGAGACCACGCCGCCCCCCGCCGGCTTTCCCGCCGTCCTGCTCTGCCATGGCTGGAGCGGCGTCAAAAGCCAGCTCGTCCCGTTTGCTGAAGTCCTCGCGCGCGCAGGCTTCGCCGCCATGATCTTCGACTATCGCGGCTGGGGCGAGTCCGACGGTCGCGTCATCGCCCTCAAGGACAGCCCGCCGCTGCTCACGGCAGAGAAGCTCACGCTGCAGGTCCAGGTCCTGCGCGAGATCGTCGACCCCGTCGATCAGGTCGCGGACGCCGCCAACTGCCTCGCCGCGCTGATGGCCGAGCCCGGCGTTGATGGCACACGCGTCGGCGTCTGGGGGACGAGTTTCGGCGGTGGCCACGCCGTCTTCCTCGCCGGCATCCATCCCACGATCAAGGCCGTCGTCGCCCAGGTAGGCGGCTTCGGGCTCGCTCCGGAGTTCCATGAGCACGCCATGGCGCGCGCGGTCCAGAAGGTGCGCGGGCTGCGCGAGCCGACCGTCCCCCAGGGCGGCATGGATGCCCTGCCGAACCTGGCCGGCACGCCCGATGTGGCGCGCATGCTGGCGCACTCGCCGCTCAACGCCGCGCACCATATCCGCGTGCCCACGCTGTTGATCGACGCGGAGTTCGAAGAGCTCGTCAACCGCCTGGAGCACGGCTTTGCCGCCTACCGCATCATCCGCCTCAACGCAGTCGCCGAGTACCGCCTGCTGCCCTGCACGCACTACGGCGTTTACGAGCAGTACCTGCAGGAGGCAATTGGCATGGCAACCGACTGGTTCCGACGCTATCTGTGAGGTGCGCAGAGCCAGTGAAAAGCAAAA
>CAXUDC010000011.1:0-4242 GCA_964249685.1 uncultured Acidobacteriaceae bacterium | reverse complement strand
ACCAGGGCGACCACTCCCGATCCTCGATCGGCCGCAGGTCCGGACCCCAGGTGCTCACAATCGGGTTCGTCCCAGCGATCGCACGCTCATAGGACGCCCGCACAAAAATATCCGCATGTTCGTTCGTGAAGATGTAAAACCGGTCCTCCAGCATCGCTGCGAGCACGATCTCGGCTACCTGGTCCGCGGTCTGACCCTGCGCGCGGTACTGCTCGCCTACCGCAATCCGCTCGGGATCTTCGAGGTCCCGCAGGCTCCACGTCACCTTGTCCTTGGGCATGTTGCGATAGCTCTCATGGATGCGCGTCTGCACCGTACCGGGACACACCACGCCGACGCCGACCTTTGTCATCATGGCGCGCATCTCGCTGTAGAGCGACTGGCTGATCGAGAGCACGGCCGCCTTCGACGCCGAGTACGGCGCGTAATCGCCGTGGCCGCTGAACGAGGCCAGCGACCCCGTGTTGACCACATACGCCTCCTCGCCATGCGCCATCATCCCGGGCAGAAAGGCCTTGATGCCGTTCACCACGCCGTGCACATTCACGTCGAAGATCCAGCGCCAGTCGTCGACGCTCAGCTCCCACGTCGGGCCCATCACCAGCACGCCGGCGTTGTTGAATAAAAGATGGATCGCGCCAACCTTCTCCGAGCAGAACTCCGCCAGCCGCTTCATGTCCTCAAACTTCGAAACATCAATGCGAAAGGTCTCGACCGAACCGCCCATGCCGCGCAGTTCTTCAGCCGCCGTTTTCAGGGCAGCTTCCTCGATATCGGCCAGCACCACCCGGACTCCCCGCTTCGTCAGCCCACGTGCCAGTGCCAGGCCGATGCCGCTTGCGCCGCCAGTAATGACCGCTGTTTTTCTCTCCCAGCTCTTCATCGAAACCTCACAAACTTACTTTCTGAAAGATGCATTGTTGACATGCATTACGAGCTTACGCTAGCGTACTGTGACGCTCAACAATACTTTGAGCGCGCTCTGTGTGGAGGAGTTTCAGCATGGCGGTAGTGCGGCAAGAGCTTCATCCCCAGAGCGTGGTGGCAGCGGCAAAACCTGTGAGCCGCCTGCGCCTCAAGATCTTCTACGGCCTCGGCGCCATCGCGTTCGGCGTCAAGGATAACGGTTTTCAGGTCCTCCTGCTGCTGTACTATAACCGCGTTCTCGGCCTGCGCGCCGGGCTCGTCGGCACGGCCATCCTGATCGCGCTCGCCATCGACGCCGTCATCGACCCGAAGATCGGCTACTGGTCCGACCGCGTGCGTTCCCGCTGGGGCAGGCGCCACCCTTTCCTGTACGCGGCAGCGCTGCCCGCGGCGCTCTCTTACCTGCTGCTCTTCCTTCCGCCCGCCGGCCTTAGCAAGCAGGCGCTGTTTGTTTATCTGCTGGTGACGTCGGTCTTCACCCGCGTCTGTATCTCCTTCTACGAGATCCCCAGCGCGGCCCTAGCACCAGAGCTAACCTCGCAATACGACGAGCGCACCAGCTTTGCCGGCTTCCGCTACTTCTTCGGCTGGGCGGGCGGGCTCAGCATGACGCTGCTTGCCTTTTCCTTCTTCCTGCACTACGCGCCGGGACAATCGACCGCCATGCTCGACCCCGCCGGCTTTCGCCACTACGGCATCGCAGCGGCGCTTATCATGGGCGCGTCGACGCTGCTCTCCGCCTTTGGAACGCAGGCCGCGGTCAAACCCGCGCCGGGCCAGGCCTACTATGAGGTGCCGAGAATCAACATCTTCTCGGAGATCCGTAGCGTCTTCCGCAATCGCGCGGCGCTGTCTGCCATCCTGGCGGGGCAGTTCATGCTGCTCGCCACCGGCCTGAGCTTCGCGCTCGGAACCTACTTCAACATCTATGCCTGGGGCCTGAGCGCACGCGAGATCACCATCCTGACCGCAGGCCTCTTCTTCTCCGCAATGTTTGCCCTGCTGATCGCGCCCTGGGTCACGCGCCGCTTCGACAAGCGTGGCGCCACCCTGCGCGCGGCCGCCCTGCTGTTCCTGCTGCTGCCGTTTCCGCTGGAACTGGGCCTGACCGGGCACTTTCCCACGCGCGAATCCGGTTCCATGATTCCGTTCCTGCTCTTCTACAACATGCTGGTCACGGTCCTGCTCGTGCTGGTTCCCATTCTGCTCTCGTCCATGGTCACTGACGTCGTCGAGGACATCGAAGTGAAGACCGGGCAGCGGCAGGAAGGCGTCATCTTCGCCAACAATACTTTCGTGGCCAAGTGGGCCACCGGCCTAGCCGTATTTCTGTAAACGATCATCCTCACCCTGGCCCACTTCCCGGACGACACCTCCACCGGTGCCATCAACGCCGACGTCATCTATCGCATGTCCGAGATCTACGTCGGCACGCTTTTATTCCTCTACGCCGGCAGCATGGTGTGCGCCTACTTCTACGACATCACGCGTGAGAAGCATAGCCAGAATCTGCAAACGCTGGCTGAAAGACGCCTGAAGCTTGCCGCTACGGTCAGCCCGACTGGAATAAATCCCGCTTAGCTTTCTTTTCGTCTGCGAGACGCCAGGGCTCCCGCCGTGGCATCGCCTGCTTCCCAGAGTGTAGTGCCGGTCCCAACCGCAGGTTCCTCCGCTTCGTTACGGAATGACAACAAAATACGGCTTCGTCTTCTGCTATGGATGACACTAGAAAGCTGCAGTGGTCTCGTCTTTTTGTTGTCATCCCGAAGAGATCTGCGGTTCGACTGGTGCTGCACTACACTGGAAGAGAAGATCCGCGCCTCGCCCTTACTGCCTCGGCAGAAATGAAGTACGCTGGCATACATTTCCTGCATCAACCAGAGCCCGCAGGTGCAGTACAACTGCACGATCACTCCCGCTGATGGCGGCCAGCCCTGCAAGGCGTCGACGCAAGCCGTTACTAGCCGCCTCGTCGCTCCTGCCAGCCTGGTCGGCACCACCCGCGCCGTCAAGATCGATCGAGCGAAGCCCAGCGTCTTCATCTTCACGTAAGAGTCCGTGCTCCAATTAGCGCGCTACAGGCCGTGACCTCAGCAGCCCCCGATTGCGCCTCATCATCAGCACCAGCGCGCGCCGCAGGTACATGGCCAGCAGTGGCATCGCGACTGCGGCCACCAGCGCCCACACTACCAGCGCATGCCATTCCCACTGCCAGATCGCGTGCATCAGCCGCCACGGATGATGGCTCAGATGCTCGAGCTGTCTGCGGTCCATCGGGAGCCGCCGCGTATGGAACAGGTGCACGCCCAGCTGGATAAACGGCACGAACAGCAGCAGATGAAACGGCGTCATCGATTGGGCGCCGATCTGCGACGCGATCTGATTGAGCCCGAACGCCCACGCCAGCAGAATCACCAGAAACGTCGTGACGCCGACCGAAGGGTTGATCCCGATCACGATGCCGACGGCCAGGCTCCACGCCAGGCGCCGAGGCGTGACGCCGCCACGCATCTGCCGCAGCAGCGGGCGCAGGATCCGGCAATGAAAGAACTCGCGAAGGAACTCGGGCACAAGCACAATGATAATAGGAGCTGACAAACACTGGGGTGCCCCATGATCACCGCAGCTTCATCGCGGTTATGCGGGCGAAGTCTCTTCCAACCGCCAAAACCGCAAGCCCAAAGTTTATTCAGAACTCACCCACACACTCACATATCGCTTACTCTCAGACAATGCGAATCACCCTCCTGCCCGCCGTCTGCTGCCTGACCGCATCTCTGCTCTCAGCCCAGAACCCCGCGCCTCCGCCGTCCGACCCGATCGTCTACCCTACCGGCGGCCCCGCCCAGACCGAAACCGACGAGTACACCCGCTACGAGCTCCTCGCCCCTGAAACTGCCAGCTTCAAGATCTACTACGAGGTCACCGCCACCACCGCCGGCGCCAAGTATTTCTACAACCCCATCCGCAAAGGCAGCGTCGCCACCGATGAAAGCGTCACCGACGCCATGACCGGCAAGCCGCTCGTCTTCTCGGTCGTCAGCGGAGAAGAAGCCCGCAAGGACCCCCTAATGGCCGCCGCCGACGCCGCCACCGACTACATCCGCGTCGCCCTCGCGCGTCCTGTCCCCGAGCACGGCCAGGGAAGGGTCATCATCCTCAAGACCTACAAGGACCCCAAGAGCTACTACGCCGAAGGCACCGCCATCGTCTTCAACCGGCCGCTCGGCATCAAGCGCAACAAGATTGTGCTGCCCCCCGGCTACGAGGTCGTAGGCCTGACCGTACCCTCCCAGATCACGCTAGAAAAGGACG
>CAXUDC010000010.1:0-37446 GCA_964249685.1 uncultured Acidobacteriaceae bacterium | reverse complement strand
GCTTCTTGCGGCTAGGGGATCAGGAGGAGCTTGCCGGTGGTCTTGCGGGATTCCAGGTCGCGGTGGGCCTGGGCGGCGTGGGCCAGGGGGTAGGTGTGGGCTATACGTAGCTTGAGCGAGCCGTCGGCGACCCAGCGGAAGATGTCGCGGGCGCGCTGCTCGAGGTCGTCGCGGGTCTGGATGTAGTCCTTCAGGGTGGGGCGCGTGATGTAGAGGGAGCCCATGGTGGAGAGGCGGATGAGGTCGAAGGCCGGTACCGGGCCCGAGGCCGCGCCGAACAGGACGAGGGTTCCGCGCGGGCAGAGGCACTTGAGCGACTGCTCGAAGGTGGATTTGCCGACGGAATCGTAGACGACGGGCAGGCGCTCGCCGCCGGTGATGGCGTGGACGCGCGCGGCGACGTCTTCCTGGGTGTAGAGGATGACGTGGTCGGCGCCGGCGTCGCGGGCGAGCGCGGCCTTTTCCTCGGTGGAGACGGTGGTGATGACCTGGGTACCGAGACGCTTGGCGAGCTGGATGAGCAGGAGCCCCGTGCCGCCGGCACCGGCGTGGATCAGGACGCGGTCGCCGAACTGCGGGACGAAGGTGGCGAAGACGAGGTAATGTGCGGTCATACCCTGCAGAATGGCGGCTGCGGCCTGCTGGGTGGTGATGCCGTCGGGGATGTGGATGAGCCGGTCGGCGGGGGCGACGGCCTGCTCGGCGTAGGTGCCGGGGATGCCGCACCAGGCGACGCGGTCCCCAGGCACGACAGTGGTGACGCCGGGCGCGACCTCGAGGACGGTGCCAGCGGCCTCCTGGCCGAGGGTGTAGGGGAGCTGGGCGGGGTAGCGGCCCTCGCGGAAGTAGGTGTCGATGAAGTTGACGCCGGAGGCCTCGATGCGGATCAAGGCCTCGCCCGGGCCGGGCCGAGGGTCGGGGAGCGTGGAGACGGTGAGGACTTCCGGGCCACCGGTGCTTGCAATCTGAATGGCTTGCATGGCATTGCTCCGTGAGAGGTTGGCAAGAAAAAGAGAAGCAGGCGCGCGAAGAGGCCGCATAGGGATTATGCTCTTGCCATGCACTTATTGCTTGCGCAAGCTTATTCGACAAAGACGCAGACGGTTCGCATTTCGTTGTCTCTGTTGCTGCTGATTTCGCTTGGCGCGGACGCGAGCGCTCAGACGCCTGAGCAGCCGCGCTGGGCGGCCGAGGTGAAAGCGGTGAGCATCACGCGCGACGATTGGGGGATCGCGCATGTGCATGGCAGAACGGACGCCGATGCCGTGTTCGGGATGGTCTATGCGCAGTGTGAGGATGACTTCCATCGCGTGGAGCGGAACTACCTGACGTCGCTCGGGCGGACGGCGGAGGCGGATGGCGAGATGGCGTTGTGGGCGGATCTGCGGCAGCGGCTGTTTGTCGATCCGGAGGAGTTGCGGCGGGATTACGCAGGTAGCCCGGAGTGGCTGCGAAGGCTGATGGATGCGTGGGCGGATGGGTTGAACTTCTACCTGGCGCAGCATCCGGCGGTGAAGCCGCAGGTGCTGACGCGCTTTGAGCCTTGGATGGCGCTCTCGTTTACGGAAGGAAGTATCGGCGGGGATATCGAGCGGGTGGATTTGGGGAGGCTGCGGGAGTTTTATGGTGGTGCGGGTGGGGTTCGTGCCGCGGAGGAGACCCAGATTCCCTTCGGGAATGACAAACAAAGGGGCGGCGGCAGGCAGACGGAGGTTTCCTGGGTGGAACCGGAGCCGAGTGGATCGAACGGGATCGCGATTGCGCCCGCCAACACGCGCGACCACCACGCGCTGCTTTTGATCAATCCGCATACTTCATTTTTCTTTCGCAGCGAGCTGCAGATGGCGAGCGACGAAGGCCTGAACGCGTATGGCGCGGTTACGTGGGGGCAGTTCTTCGTGTACCAGGGCTTCAACGAGCGCGCCGGCTGGATGCACACCTCGAGCGGCGTGGATGCGGTAGATGAGTTTGTCGAGACGGTGGTGGACAAGGAGAGGCATCCGGTCCCCACGCCAAGGGACACGGTGGGGGATCTGTTTACCCTCTATGGCGGCGCGACCAGGCCGGTCGTGGACAAGACGATTGCCCTACAGGTGAGGACGAGCACGGGCATGTCGAACAGGACGTTTACCGCGCATTACACCACGCATGGGCCGGTAGTGCGGGCCGATGGCGACGGCCGCTGGGTGGCGATCAAGCTGATGAACCTGCCCGTGCCGGCGCTCGAGCAGAGCTATCTGCGTACAAAAGCCCGTACGTACGCCGAGTATCGCAAGACGATGGAGCTGCAGGCGAACTCGTCCAACAACACCCTGTTTGCCGACGCGGACGGCGACATCGCGTACTGGCATGGCAACTTCATCCCGCGGCGGAGTACGCGCTTCGACTACACGAAGCCGGTCGATGGCGCGGATGCCGCGTCGGATTGGAACGGGCTGCTGCCGCTGGGCGAGACGCCGCAGCTGCATAATCCTGCGAGCGGGTATGTGTTCAACGTGAATGATTCGCCGTGGAACGGAGCCGGGGCGAACTCGCTCAGGAAGGCCGACTTCCCTGTGTATGTCGAGCGTGGGATCGAATCGGCGCGCGGGGTGCATGCAATGCGGGTGCTGGGCGGGAAGAAGGACTTCACGCTGGAGAGCTTGCAGGCGGCGGCTTATGACTCCTACCTGCCGTGGTTTGCGCGGACCTTGCCCGGGCTGCTGGCAGCTTACGATGCCTTGCCCGCGGGGGCGGCGGAGGGTGCGCGGGAGCAGATTGCGCTGCTGCGGGGGTGGAATTACCGGTGGGCCGGGGACTCCGTGGCGACCTCGCTGGCGGTGTATTGGGGGACGGAGTTGATGAAGACTGCGGGGCCGGGCGCGCGGAAGGCCGGGGTGCCGAGCGAGGAATATGTGGTGGCTTCGATGCCGCCGGCTGCGCTGCTTGCGGCGCTCGGCGCGGCCTCGGCGAAGCTGGTGAGCGACTTTGGCTCGTGGCAGACGCCGTGGGGGGAAATCAACCGGTTTCAGCGGCTCACCGACGACCTTGCGCCGACGTTCAATGACGCGGGCGCGAGTCTTCCGGTTCCCTTTCCGTCCGCGCTCTGGGGGTCGCTGGCCTCGTTTGGTGCACGGCAGTATCCGGGCACGAAGAAGTGGTACGGAACCAGCGGCAACAGCTTTGTGGCCGTGGTGGAGTTCGGGCCACGGGTGCGGGCGCGCGCCGTGACGGCGGGTGGAGAGAGCGGCGACCCGGCGGCGAAGCACTTCGACGACGAAGCGCAGCGCTACGCGGGCGGGAACCTGCGTGAGGTTTACTTCTACGCGGACCAGTTGAAGGGGCACACGGAGCGGGTGTACCGGCCGGGGGAGTAGAGGGCTCTAACCCACCTCTCAGAATCGAGAAGTGGGCACCCGGATTCGTGGACGGTGAGTTGTGGCGGGTTTAGTATTATGCTGACGATGTACGCGGAGCCCAGACTGAAAGCACCGAATTTGCAGCATCCTTCTCCCATGCCGACCATCCAATCGCCAGTGACAGAAACCGCGACAGAAACCGCAATCGAGAAGCCTGTCGAAGAAATCCATCCTGATGTGGCGCTGGTCGCACGCGCGCGGCAGGGGGACTCAGCCGCGTTTGAAAAGCTGGTCAAACAGTACGATCGACAAGTCTTCCGCGTGGCGCAGCACATTACGCAGAACCGCGAGGACGCGGAGGATATTACGCAGGACGTGTTCTTCAAGGCGTACTCAAAGCTGGATCAGTTTCAGGGGAACTCGAAGTTTTCTACGTGGCTGGTGCGGATCGCGGTGAACGAATCGTTGATGCGGCTGCGCAAGCGCAAGACCAGCAAGACGGTGAGCATGGACGAGGATGTGCACACCGAGGAGGGGTCGATTCCGCGGGATTTTGCGGAGTGGCGCCCAAACCCGGAGCAGCTGTACGGGCAGGGGGAGCTGGCGGAGATCCTGAAGAAGACGATCCAGGGCCTGCCGCCGGGCTTCAGGACGGTGTTTACGTTGCGCGATGTGGAGAACCTGTCGACCGAAGAGACCGCCGAGGCGCTCGGCTTGAGTGTGCCCGCGGTGAAATCACGACTGCTGCGCGCGCGCCTGCAACTGCGCGAGCGGCTGAGCCGATACTTCAAGCAGAAGAATCCGTTGGAAACGCAGCTGCCGAAGGCGCTGCGAGAGGGCCTGGCTCGATGACCTGCACTGATTTTCTCGCCAAACTTACCGACTTCTTCGACGGCCGCGTGCCGCAGGAGTTGATGCTCGAGGTGGAGCACCATATTTCGGAGTGCAAACACTGTGAGGTCGTGCTGGATTCAACAACGCAGACGATCAATTTTTACCGTGATAACGAGTTGTACGACTTCCCGATCGAGGTACAGGAGCGGCTGGAGACGGCGATCATGATCCGGTGCTGCGGGGAAAAGGCCGTGGGGAAGCAGGGGTAGCGTGGCGCGGGAACAGGGTTGGAAGGCACGGCCTTCGTAACAAGAGCGGCACCTCATTCGGGGCCGCAACACGGCCGGGATTTTGCGTAAGTCTAATTGAGTCTGTCGTTAGTGGTGTAGCCTCATCTATGAGTCGGCCCCTTCAGGGCTAGGGTATGTTTTCTAAGCGGATGCGTCCTCCTCCTCGCTGCCGCGATGCTTTGTTGCGACGTGTCATTCGTTCTTAGACAGGTTTAGAGATGCAATGGGAAGGCCAATAGACTTCAACAGAAAGCGTTCATCTCGCACCTAGCGCACAAACAGGATCTGTGTGGAGTGAGTCGCCCCTTCAGGGCTCAGGTCGTGTTTTATGGCAGTACGTGGAGCTTGCGCTCCAGGCTGGTATGAGTCGGGCCTTCAGCGCTGAGACTCAGAACAACATCCAGGAGTCAATGCTCCAGGTTCAGGTTTTGTGTGGGGCGGCGGCCAGTTCTGTGGCTTCGAGAAGCTGCTTGAGCAAGTCGAGTGCCTGCCGCTCGGAGCTGCGGCTGAGCGCGAGGCCGGCGACCAGCAGCGCGGGCGCGAACAGGAACATACCGACGGGGATGAGGTTGAGGAAGTCGGCGGAGGTGTGGGTCAGCTTGAGGTTGCCGCTGAGCAGGCTGACCAGGAAGCCGAGGGCGATCAGGCCGGTGAAGCCGCAGAAGATCGCCAAGAAGATCAAAATGAAGGGTGAGATGACGAAGGCGCCGAAGGCTTCCGTGCCGGTGGCGGTGGGGACAAAGGTGAGGTTCAGGACGCGGCGAAAGTCGTTGCGGTAGTCAATCCGGTACCGCAGTGAAACGGAGTTGGCGTAGCTGGAGCCGACGAGCCGCTTGCTTGCGGCGGCGCTGCTGAACGAGAAGACGGGCGCGAGCTCCGCCTGGACGCGGCGCAGGCACTCGTCCGCCGGGAGCACTGTGGTGAGGATTACGGGCGTGCGATAGGCATGGGCCAGCCACTGCTTCGCCGCCATGGTCAGTCGCGGGGCGGCAAGGCGTTTTCAGAGCGCGGATAGGTGGCGGTGACGGTTGTCGAGATGCCGCCGCGGGGGCGGAAGTCGCCTTTGACGATTGCCCACTGCGGGGCGGTGGCTTTGACGATATCGTTCAGGACCTGGTTGACGATGTTTTCCTGGAAGATGCCGAGATTGCGGTAGTGGAAGAGGTACTCCTTCAGGCTCTTGAGCTCGAGACACTCTTGCTTCGGCATGTAGCGGATGGTGAGGATGCCGAAGTCGGGCAGGCTGGTCTTGGGACAGATGCTGGTGAATTCAGGGTCGTCGATGAGGATCTCGTAGCCGGGAAACTGGTTCTCCCAGACGTCGATTGGAGGGAAGACATAATCGAGCCCTGAGGCGGCGTGGGTGTCGGTGTAGCCGGTGTTCTGTGTGCGCATTTGCTTGTCCTAAAGAATCTAGAGGGTACCGCCGAAGTGGAACACGATGCCTGTGCTGATATTGGCGATGGGGTAGTTGTGGCTGCCGCCTTCCAGGCCGCCATAGCCGGCCTCAAAGACGCGCCAGCCGATGAAGGGCAGCAGGTTGTAGTCGAGGCCGCCGTAGACGTGGTACTCCACGTTGTTGACTTTCTGCTGGGCGAGGATGCCGTAGTCGCTACGGCCGATGCCGGCCGAGACCTGGACGTAGGGTGCGAGCGGCTTGATGGGCGTGTGGAACGAGGCGCGCACGCCGCCGAGCGCCGAGTAGATGTGGGTGCCGGCGCCGACGAAGTTCGTCTGGGCACCGCGACTATCGGTGATGTGGGTGAAGCGTGCGTCCGCGCCCAGGCGGACGGGGCCCAGCGTTTTAAAGTCGTAGAAGCCGCCAAAGGTGCCGCCGGTCGGGTTGACGGAGCTGTTGTAGGCGACGCCCAGGGTGTCCCGGGGAGAGGTGTTGAGGCCGCTCAGGCGGTCGGCGGTGAAGTCGGCGTAAAGCCCGATCTGGGCGTGTGCGCGTGGGGCGGCAGCGAAGACGGCGAAGGCGGCTGGAAGCAGGAGGCGTTTACCGGTCATGTGGCTTTAGTTTATCGCGGATTTTGGATGAAGGAGAAACCCCACTCATCGCGAAGTGCGCGATGAATGGGGCACCCAACGTTGGCTGCGCGCTAGTTGCGGCGGCCGAGGGTGGGGCGGTCGTCGCCCGTGGTGGTGCTGGGGTTGGTGCTATTGGGGTCGGAGTTGCTGCCGCCGGCGCGGCGCAGCGTGGGCTTGTTGCCGTCCTTCTTGTCGTTGATCTTGCGCTTGTTCTCGAGCCGGGCTAGGCGTGCCTTTACGTCGTCGAACTCGGAGGTGGTGACGACGTAGTCGGGGCGCGGCGGCAGGATCGTGGCGATCTCGTCCTCAGAGTTGGCGATGCGATCCGGCGTCTGCGGGTGGTCGCTGAAGGCCTTGGCGAGCGTGCCGGGCTTGTGCTTTTCGAGCGCGTCCAGCTTCTCGAACAGCGTCACGAACGACTGCGGATCGTAGCCGGCCTTGTACATGTACTGCACGCCAAGGTAGTCGGCCTCGGCCTCGTCGGCGCGGCTGAACTTGAGGAACGTGAGCGGGATGGCGAGTTGCGCGGCCTCGTAGATGCCGTAGCCGGCATAGCTTCCCTGCGTCATGATGATGAGCGGGATGGATGCGATCTGCGCGTAGTTCATCTTGGTCTGCTGGCGCGCGGCGTGGTGCGCGATGACGTGCGAGATCTCATGCGCCATAACGCCGGCGAGCTCGGCTTCCTCGTCGCAGTTCATAATCAGGCCGGAGTTGACATAGAAGAAGCCGCCGGGCAGCGCCATGGCGTTGATTTCGTCAGAGTCGATGACCTTGATGGTGAAGGGGACCTTGGCGTCGGAGTTCTTGACGAGGTTCTGCCCGATACGGTTGACGTACTCGACGATGACGGGGTCTGTGACGAGGTGAGCGGACTTCTCGATCTCCATCGAGTACTGCTTGCCGGTGCGAATCTCCCAGTCGGTAGAGTACCAGTTGCCCATGCCACGGCCGCCGAGCTGGCGGGTGCCAATGGCGTTGACATCGGCCTCGCTGCCGGGCTTGATGTGAGGGTCGAGGCTCTCGCCGGGGCTGGGCATGGAGTCGGTCTGGGCCTTGGCGCGGGCGGCTGCGTCGGCGGCTAGTTTGTCGTTCTTACCAGCATTCAGGTCCGGCTTGGGCAGCGGCGTGGGCGTTCCGGCAGGGTTCTTGTCGTCAGTGCTGCTGGGCGTGGAGGTCGGGCTGCCGGTCGGCTGGGGCAGGCCGGGCGACGTGGTGCCGGGAGAGATCTGGCCGAAGGCAAGGCTGGGAACGACGAGAGCGGCGGCGAGGCCGAGGTGCTTGAGATGGCGCATGGGACTCCTGACGTTACGAAGGAGCCGCTTCCCTGCTTGCGGACGTGGCTCTGCTCTTAGTTTAGACGCAAATTCCAGGGGAAGGTTTCGCGAAGGTTGGGCCGCTACCAGGTGTTGTAGGTCGTGCCTTCGGTGCTTACCTGCTGGGAGCCGGAGTGGACGTCGTCGATGCCGCCGGATTGCGTCTCGTCGATGCTGGTGAAGGAACTCGACTGGCTCGGGATCCAGGAATCCGTGCGCTGCGTGAAGGGGTCCTTGGGGATCTCCTTCAGGTAGCCGCCCTGCACGATGTCGCCGAGGTCCTGCGGCGCCTTCTGCTTGTCGTAGGTGAAGGAATCGATGGCGTTGCGCATGGTGGAGAGGTCCTGGCGCAGGACGGCCTCGCGCGCGTGCTTGACGGTGGCGACGAAGGACGGGACGGCGATCGAGGCGAGGACGGCGATGATGGCCATGACGACCATGAGCTCGATGAGGGTGAAGCCTGAGTCGGTGGGTTTGGGTTGGGTTTCGTGGCGGTTCTTCCCACCTCTCAGAAGCGAGAGTTGGGGCACCCAGGTTTGTGGCAGGGTTGGGTTTACCATGTGTTGTATTTCGTCCCGTCCAGAGCGGTGCCGGTGCTCTTGGTATGTACGTCGAAGACGTTTTGCCCGCCCCAGGAGTCGGAATCGGGGTCGTCCTGCATGGCCCGCAGGCTCCACTCCTTGGAGTTCGTCATGGGGTCGATCGGGATGGAGCGCAGGAACTTGACCTTTTTGGTCTGGACGTCGACGCCGTCGACGAGGGTGTCGAGATCGGGGGGGTAGTTGAAGGAGTCGGCCTTGGTCTGGATGCCGCCCTTGAGCGCCGCGTCGTAGTAGTGGTCGATAGCGTCGCGCATGGCCCAGAGGTCGCGCCGCAGCTCCTTTTCCTTCTGGCGCTTGACCTGGAAGCGCGCGATGGGGACGGCGGCGGTGGCCAGGATGGCGATGATCGTGGTGACGATGATGAGTTCGATGAGGGTTACGCCGGAGTCGGGACGGAAGGAAGTGCGGCGCAGGCGTGTGGGGTCCCATTCATCCCGCGGTGAAACTGCAGGATGAATGGGGCACGAAGGTTCGGCCCGTGGCTGCTCGAGATGGAGCGAGATCGGCATGGCTATTTGACGTGTACGGTTGCTTCCGAGCCCGTGGCCGGCAGGTTGCCCTGCAACGAATCCTTGGCACCCACCTTGACGAGCGTGACCTTGGACTCGCCCGGGCTGAGCGCCTTGAACGTGAGCGTACACAGGTTGCCCTGGCCGCTCACTCCATTTGACGACGGCGGACGGGTTGCGTTGATGCTTGCCAAACCGTTGCCTTCGACGCGGTGCACGAGCGCGACCGGCTTGCCATCCTGCTGGAGGAAGTTGCCGGCGTCGACATTGACCAGTTCGAGCACGCTTGGGTTGTACTGCACCTGCATGGGCACGGAAAAGACGTTGGTGCCGTGATCGAGCATGACCGCGACCTGGAAGGTGCTGCCGACCGTCTGCGTGGAGTTGGCCGGAACGACGGAGAGCGTGACCGGCGAGATGGCCGCGGCGGTCGGAACGTTGGTGCCCGCGGGACCGCCGATCATGGCCGGCGCGTTGCCGGTCACGGTGGCGATGCCGCTGTTGGTAGCGGAAAAGCCACTCTGTGGCACAGGTTGCGCGGCCTGCGCCATCTGCTGGCGGGCGGCCTCCGCGGCGTTGGCGGCGGTGATGGGCGGATGGTTGATCCCAGCGTCGCCGAGCGCCGCGCCCAGAGCGGTGCCCGCGAACTTCTCGCGCGGCGTCGTATCGCGGCGCAGGGAGATATCCTGGCTGGTGCCGGTGTCGATGATCTTAAGGTTGTCGGCGGTAAAGACCGACTCTCGCACGATGTGCGGGATGAGCAGAAAGACGATCTCGTCCTGCTGCACTTCCTTTGATTGCGAGGAGAAGAAAAACTTGAAGAACGGAATCTCGCCCAGGCCCGGGGTGCCAGCGACGTTCTTGTTGTCCTGCTTGGTCAGGATGCCGGCCAGGATCGACGGCTCGCCTTCTCTCAGCTGGATGACCTGGTCGAGAACGCGCTGCGCGATGATAGGTTCGGTGACGCCCGAGATCGTGACCGAGCCGTTCTGCTGCGAGACCTCGACCTTTGTCTTGAGGGTGATCTCGCGGTCGTAGTGGACCGTGGGGGTGATGTCGATGTTGACGCCGACGTCGAGGTAGGTGAACTGCGTCTGGACGCCGATGGAGGCGACGCCGGTCGAGACGCCGGCGTTGTAGCTGCCGGTCGCGACGGGGATCTTCTGGCCGATCTTGAGCGTGGCGCGCTGGCCGTCGGTGGCGCGGATGCGCGGGTTCTGCAGGACGCGGGTGTCGGTATCGGACAGCAGCGCGTTCAAGGTGCCGCCGGAGATGGAGACGGCGAAGTCGGTCGCGTTCAGGTGCGCGAGATTGTTCAGGTTGAGCGTGGTGCCGGTGTTGGTGGTGCTGCTGGTGCTGGTACCCGTGGTGGAGCTGGTCGTCGTGGGGATAGTGGGCGTGAGGCCGATCGAGGTGGGCAGCGTGATGCCGAGGTTGCGGATCTTGTCGCGGTTGACCTCTAACACGGCGACGTCGACGACGACCTCGGCGCGGGTGCGGTCGAAGTCGTTGATGAGCTTCTGCGCGAGCAGAAGCTGGTCGGTCGTCGCGCGCATGACGATGGCATTCTGCGACGGCACCAGGTAGAGCTTGACGGAGGGGTCGAGCAGCAGGCGGAGGCCGGTGAGGATCTCGTTTCCGTCGTTAGGCTGGGACGAGTTCGACAGGTAAAACGTCTGCACCGCAAGCTCGTCGAGATCGGTGCGCTTGGTACGCGAGTTCTGCGCGACGAAGATCGTGTTAGCCGTAATGGGCTTGTAAAACGTCCCGGCAATCGTGCCCAGAATACGCAGCGCGTCCGACAGCGAGACGTTGGTCACGTCGAACGGAATGCGTTTGGAGGTGTAGTCGGGGTCGAAGATCACGTTCAGCCCGGCCTGCTTGCCGATCGCCTGGTAGAGCACCTTCACGTCTTCTACCGCGTGCAGCGTGTAGGTCTCGGTCGTGACGGTCTTCAGCTCGACCGGCGGCGCGATCGAGTTTACGGCCTCGAGCATCGCGTGCTGCTGCGACATCTGCTCGGCCTGCGCGACGGCCGCGGGTCCGGTCAGCCCGACTGGCGGCTGCTCGCGCTGGGTGATCTCGATCTCCTGCTGTGCGGCCTGATTGGAGGCGTCGATCTGCGCGGCGCGGATGAACTGCTGGATGGCGCCGGTGTAGTCGCCGTTCTGCCGCAGGACACGCCCGCGGTCGATGTGCTGGACGGCGGCGAGGAAGCGCATACGCTCGAAGTGCGCCTTGTAGGCCAGGTTCTTGGGCGACTTCTGCACGGCGCTCTTGTACGCCTCGTAGGCCGTGTCATAGTCTTCGCGCACCTCCGCTGCCTGGCCGCGCTTGTTGAACGCGCCGGAGGACTGCGCGTGGACGGCCACCGGACCGGCGGCGAAGCAGAGCAGGGCGACAGGAGCGAGACGCAGGGAGAGCTTGCGGGTATCGGACGAGAAGGTGAAGAAGGAGGAGAACCCGCGGCTCATGCTGGATCGGATCGCTTTCTGTACGGGAACTTGGGGGGCCCGGCCTGGAGACGCCAGACGCGAGGCACGGGGGATTGCTGGAGCCTTTAGCTCCGGTGAGTATACCATTCTGGTCACGTCGAGCCTCTCTGAAGGGCGCTGCACGAACGGTTGGAAGTCCACGGGCTCTTGGTGCAGCCTCGTAGCTTGGTTAGGGGCGGAGCGGCGCGCCTGGCCGGGCTGCCGCGGTTGAGGTTTAGACGCGGGCCCCCGGGATGGGTGAGTCGTGCGGAACATAGTAAAATCAAAGATTCTATGGCTAAGGGAATGATGGTAACGACACCGGCACAGGCACCCAAGCCGGCGGTGAAGGAGAAGGACCGGGACCCCGTCGCGGCAGGCAAGCGCGATGCCGCGTTCAATCGCTCCGCGAGCTTCAACTACTTTCTGACCGATAAGTATGAGGCCGGCGTGGCGTTGCGCGGGACCGAGGTGAAGTCGATCCGCGAGGGCAAGGCGAACCTGAAGGACGCGTACGGCCTGCTCAAAGACGGCGAATGCTTCCTGCTGAACGCGCACATCGGCCCGTTTTCGCACGGCAACGCGATGAACCACGAGGCGCTGCGCACGCGCAAACTGCTGCTCCATCGGACCGAGATCGACAGGCTCGTCGCGGCGACGAAACAGAAGGGCTTCACGCTGATCCCGGTGCGGCTGTACTTCCGCAACGGCCGCGTGAAGTGCGAGATCGCGCTGGCGAAGGGCAAGCTCGAGTACGACAAGCGCGCCACCGAAAAGAAACGCGAAGGCGACAACGAAGCCAAGGCCGCGATCGCCCGCAGCCAGCGCCGCTAACTCCGCCCGGGGTGCCCCATGATATCCGCGGCATCGTGGGCGCAATCCCTCAAGCAAAGCCATTAGGATAGGAGCATGGACAGCAAAGTACTCTTCACTGACGCCGCCGCGTTCCCCACCCCGATGCTCGCCGTCTTCGCCGTAGACCTCGCCGCGGGCAAGGACGCCGAGCCGATGCCGGTCCTGCTTACCACCTCCGACGCCATTGCCAACGCGGCCGACAAGTTTCTGCACACGGGCGAGTTCAAAGCCGCGCTCGGCGAGACGCTGCTGCTGCACGCGCCCGCTGGCTTGAAAGCCGAGCGGCTGCTCATCGTCGGCCTCGGCAAAGCCAAGTCGCTCTCCAGCAATGAGGTCCGCAAAGGCGCCGGCGCGGCCATTCGCGTCGCCAAGCCGCGCGGCGTGCATGAGCTCGCACTCGCCTTCCCCGAAGACCACGCGCTGTCCGACGAGCACCTCGAAAACCTGCCCTGCGCCCTCACCGCGCGCGCGCTTATCGAAGGCGCAGAGCTCGCCGAGCCCGACTGGGACACCTACCGGACCGACCGCAAGGACACCTCCATCCGCGCGTTCTCCGTCTTGGCCAAGGACAGCGAACGCGCCACCAACGCGGAGATCGAAGCCGGTTTCGCTGAGGGCCTCATCCTCGCGCACGCGCAGAACTTCGCTCGCCAGCTCGTTAACGAGCCCGGCAACGTCCTGACCCCCATCGTCCTGGGCCAGCGCGCGCTCGCCATGTGCGAAGCCCAGGGCCTTGCCTGCGAAGTGCACGGCATGGACAAGCTTAAGGAGCTCGGCATGGGGGCCTTTATCGCTGTCGCCCAGGGTTCGGCCGAAGCGCCCGCGCTCATCGTGATGACCTACACGCCTGCGGGCGGCGGAGTGGAGGGCGCCCCCGTCCTCGGTCTCGTCGGAAAGGGCATCACCTTCGATACCGGCGGCATCTCCATCAAGCCCGCCGACAACATGGAAAAGATGAAGTACGACATGGCCGGCTCGGCCGCCATGATCGGTGCCATGCACGCCATTGCGGAGTTGAAGCCCGCGTGCAAGGTCATCTCGGTTGTTTGCTCGGCCGAGAACATGCCCTCAGGCACCGCCTTCAAACCGGGGGACGTCGTCCACGCCATGTCCGGTGCAGCGATCGAGATCATCAACACCGACGCCGAAGGCCGGCTCGTGCTCGCCGACGGCCTGCACTACGCCAAGACCCTCGGCTGCACCCACCTGATCGACGCCGCTACCCTCACCGGCGCCTGCGTCGTCGCGCTCGGCTACCTGAACGTCGGGCTGTTCTCGAACAACGAAGACACCTGGGCCGCCTTCATGGCCGGCGTCCCGAAATCCGGCGAAAAGTTCTGGCGCCTGCCCTGCACCGACGACTACAAGGAAGGCATCAAGAGCCAGATCGGCGACATCATGAACTCCGGCGGACGCGCCGGCGGAGCCATCACTGCGGCCATGTTCCTCAAGCATTTCGCCGCTGAAACCCCCTGGATCCACCTCGACATCGCCGGCTGCGCCTGGAACGAAGAAGCAAAACCCTGGCTGCCCAAAGGCCCGACCGGCATCGCCGTGCGCAGTATCGTCGAGTGGGTCCGGGGCTACTCCACGTAAACCATCTCGATCGTCGTATGTGGAAGGAATTATCTTGAGCGGAGAAAGGCGCGCCTTCATCGTCCTTCGCGCATCGGAAGGGCCCTAAAGGGCTGGGGTGCCCTGTTGAAAGAACCGGGCATCATAGCGCTCGTTCATTACCGCGACAATGCGGAGTGTAGCGGCGTCGCGGTGCAACGGATTTAGAAGATAGTTAGAAGTATCGGGCATGATGGCGGATGGGATCCGCGCTAGAGCGCTTCCTTGGCCAGCAAGCCACTCATCGCCAAGACGTCTCGTCAGCGTCAGATCGTCCTTCCATTGCTTTGGCAGCGCGCCAGAAAGATCTGTCACATCCAACGCTTCCGGTGCTTCCATCCTGAGCAGCTTGTAGTTGTTCGGAGTCTTGTCGAGCCGGCCGTTCAAGTGGACCAGAGTCTCCACCATGGCACCCGCGGCCGAGCCGGCAAGGTACACGATCGGTCTGCCTTTCGTGTGAAAGCGCGCCGAAGCTCTCAAGCCACCTTCCCCGCCCAGTGACTCGTAGTTGCTGATCCGCCAAAGATGCATCAGCCAAACATTCCTTCATCGATTTGCACAAGCGTCTCCTCAACTAGGCGTGCGCCAAGTTCAGTGCGCAGCATCTGCAACGGCGTTCGCTCTTCAAAATCGAACTGCGGCTGACTCAGCCACCAAAGCGCCTTTTCTTTGTCGGCAAACACCACTCTGGTTTGCTCGTAAATTCTGATGAGTCGAGCCAACTTGTCGGATTCATCTCTGGATAAGCTCTCATGACGTGCCCGGCGATGCTTCAAGGTGCGCGCTGGAATGACAATGTCGTTCCCATCCTTCGTGGACACACCAGACGCTTTCAGGAATTCCGTGAGCGCCTCCAGTGGAAGTCCATCTTCAACGGCGCGCAAATTCAAGGGGAACTTCGAGGGAACAGTAGCAGTATGCGCAAGAGTTGCCATAAGCCATTATGCCATACCTGCGCAGGCAAAGTGCCTACATCACCGCCGGAGCCTCAATCCCCAGATACCCCAGCGCCCGCACCATCTCCCGCCGAGCCACCGCCGCCGTCGCCAGCAGCAGCGCCTTCTTCGTCGCGTCCGTCTCGTTCAAGATGTGGTGCCGATGGTAGAAGTTGTTGAACTGCTGCGCCAGCGTAAAAGCGTACTTGGTCAGTACTGCCGGCTCCGCAGCTGAAATCGTCTGCTCGACCAGCGCCGTCAGCCGCGAAGCCGCCAGCCACGTCTCCCACAGGCTGGTTCCCTCTTCGGAGCCAAGCAGCGCCTCAAGCTCGGGCAAAGCCGGCAGCCCCGCCAGCGCCTCCGCCTCCGTCACCCCGGCTTTACGAAAGATGTTCGCAGCGCGCACGCAGGAGTACTGCACGTACGGCCCCGTCTCGCCTTCAAAGCTGAGCGCATCCTTAAAGTCGAACGCGATGATCGTGTTCCGGTTGAACCGCAGCATGAAGTAGCGCAGCGCGCTGACCGCAATCTGCTGCGCGATCACCAGCCGCTCCGCCTCGCCGACCTCCGGGTTGCGCGCGTCCACCTGCACCGCCGCGGCAGCAATCAGCTTGTCCAGCAGGTCGTCCGCCTTCACCCCCAGCCCCTTGCGGCCCGAGACCTCAATAAACGGCCGCGCCTGGTCCTCCTCTGAAATCGTGTAGCCTAGCTCCACCGCACAGCGCGGCGTCAGCGCCACCTTCTCATAGCTGAAGTGCGTGTAACGGTCCGCCGCGTCCGTGTAGCCCATCCCGCGCAGGGCCGCGATCACGTTATTCTGCGGGTCGCTCTGCGAAGAATCGATCACGTTGTAGATCGCATCCGCCTTCGCAAACACGGGGTGCGTCGGGTCATTTGCAGCCGCATCGCCGGTCGAGGCCCAACAGATCCGCTCCGTCCCCGAGCCCGGCGGGTACGCGTGAAACTTCTCGTAGTAGAAGTCCTTGCCCGGCAACAGCCCGAACTTCCACAGGTGGTACGCGATGTCCTTGCCCACATAGGTCACGGTCCCGTTCGACCGTACGATCACCTTCGCCTCTTCATCCGGGCCTTCGTCTGTGCCTTCTGTGCCGGCGCGCCGCATCACCCAGCAGCCCTTGTTCTTGCCCTCGGTCTCCTGGTACAGCACGCCTTTTTCGATCATCAGCGCGCGCGCCGCGTCCCAGAAATGCAGCGACAAAATCTCTGACTCACGCGGCAGAAAATCGTACTCGATGCCCAGCCGTGCCATCGTCTCCAGGTGGCGCCTGAGCACGGAAGTCGAGATCAGCTCCGCAATCGCCGCTGTGTCGTTGCCGCCGGTTTCGAGCGCATGCAGCGTCTCCAGCCGGATCGCTTTACGCTCCGCCAGCACCGCCGCCGTCTGCCCCGCTTCCGTGTACCACTGCGAGACGCGCGCATACAGGTCCCAGCAGTAGTAATCGATCAGCTGATTGGTCTCGGTAATCTCCTCCACCAGCTCGCGCACGTCGACCAGCGAAAGCCCCAGCAGGTGCGTGAAACCGACCACCACGTCGGCCACCTGCACGCCCGTGTTGTCGATGTAGTTCTGCACGCCAACCTCGTACCCCGGCTTGTACTCATCCGGTCTCAACAAACGCGCGAAGGTGTCCCCCAGAATGGCGTTGCGCAGGTGCCCGATATGCGCGGCCTTGTTCGGGTTGATGCTCGTATGCTCGATCAGCCGAAAGCCCGCGCCGCCAATCGCTGCGTGCTCGTCCCGAGCGATGCGGACGACGGTGCTCGCGCGATCAAGCTTGATGTTCAGATAGCCCGCACCCGCAATCTCGACCGACGCTACCCCGGGCAGCAACGAGAGGTCCTCCATCAGCGCCGCCTGCAGCTCCGTCGCAATCGCCCGCGGAGCCTTGCGCAGGCGTTTGGCAAGCTCAAACGCTATGGGGAGGGCAAACTCGCCCATTGCAATCGAAGGCGGCTGTTCCACCGCCAGCTTGTCTACGGATAGTTCGTACTTTGCCAGAAGAATGGCCTGAATGCGTGCGAGGAGCGTCTGCTGAAGTGTGCGATACATCGTCTCTTCAGTTTACTTGCCGCCCACCAAAACTCACCACGGATAAGAGAGATAACAAACGGATAGGAACGGATAGAGCCAAGACAGAGAATGATCGTTGACAACCATGAAGCCCTGTCGCATCCGTTCCTGTTCGTCCTTTATCCCTCGTATCCGTGGTAAGCCCTCGCCGCCCCCGCGTAAACTCTAACGGTGCGAGCCATCCCGACAGTCTCCGCCCTCACCGCCTTTGCCTTCCTCGTGCACGGATACCATCCCTACGGCGAGGATGGCGGCCTCTATATCGCGGGCATCAAGAAACTGCTCGACCCCACGCTCTACCCCTACTGGACCGCCTTCGTCACCGAGCACCTCCGCTTTTCCCTCTTCGCGCCGATGGTTGCCGGCCTCGTCCATCTCACACACCTCGGCCTTGAGCCAGTCCTGCTGATCCTCTCCCTCGCCGGCATCTGGACGACCCTCTACGGCGGCTGGATGCTGCTCGCGCGCACGCACGCCAGCACCACGGGCCTGCTGGGAGGAGTAGCCCTGCTCGCCTGCTGGCTAACGATCCCCATCGCCGGCACCTCGCAGATGTTAATGGACCCCTACGTGACCGCGCGTACGTTCTCGACGCCCCTGACCCTCTTCGCCGCTGCCTGGGCGATCGACTTTGCCCGTGAGCGCAGGCACGCCTGGCTTTGCGCCGCCGCACTCCTCGCCGCAGCGCTGCTGCACCCGTTGATGGCCGGGTACGCCCTCGCGGCGGTCGCCGTAATCCTCTGCGTCGCATCACCTAGGCCGACGATGCGACGTTGGAGCCCCTGGGCCCTGCTGGCCGTCGCGCTGCTCGTAGCGACCGCGCTCCAGCTCCATGCCGCGCCGGAGTCGGCAAACTACATCTGGATTGCGATGACCCGCTACTACTGGTTCCCCTTCCGCTGGGAGTGGTACGAGCAGGTCGGCCTCCTCGCCCCCCTCGTTGTCCTGGCCATCCTAAATCGGGTGCCCCATGATCACCGAGGCAAAGCCGAGGTTATCGTGGGGTCAGTCTCTACCCCCAGCCCGGCAACCCCCGGCTGGCAGATCCTCACCAAGTCCGCCCTCCTCCTCGCCGGCATCGCCCTTACCGTCGCCGTCATCTTCTCCCGCGCTCACGTGGCAACGCACCTGGTAGCGCGCATGCAGCCGCTCCGTTGCTACGGCCTGGTCTACGAGCTCATGACGCTCCTGCTCGGGGCCTGGCTGGGGGAGCGCATTCTGAGGGGCAAAGCCTGGCGCTGGGCGCTACTGCTGACCGGCTTCGGCGGGCTGATGTTTTTCGTCCAGCGCAGCACCTACCCGGCCTCCGCGCACCTGGAACTTCCCGGACGGGCGGCACGCAACCCGTACGTGCAGGCCTTCCTGTGGGCCCGCGCCAACACGCCGCGCGACGCGCTGTTTGCGCTGGACGCGCATTACATCACGCGTGACGGTGAGGACGCGCAGCCATTCCGCGCCATCGCCGAACGCAGCGCGATCGCCGACTATTCGAAGGACGGCGGCGAGACGGCTATCACGCCAGAGTTGACCCAGGCCTGGGTCGAGGGCCAGGCGGCGCAGACTGGTCTGGACAAGGAGACGGACGCGGAACGCGCGCGCAGGCTGGTCCCGCTTGGAGTGACCTGGGTCGTCCTCCAGGCGGCCAGCCCCACGGCGTGGGCCTGCCCCTACCGGAACGACACGGTTCAAGTCTGCCAGCTTCCCGCAGTTTTGGCAGTGTCTATTCCGAAGGGAACATGAGCCTGCATGACGGTTCGTTGCAACAAGCGGACAAGTCGCCTTTACAAGATAACAAGCATACCTGACACCATGTTGCGGGTCGGAGTCTTGTCCTGAAGCCGTAGTGCGGAAGTAAACGAAACGCAGACCCCTCCGGGATGACAAAAAGGCAAGTGCCCCCTTATTGTCGTTCCAGAGCAAAGCGGACGGATGTGCGGCTCTGCTTCGCATCAGGCATTTGGGAGAGACGCTCTACTCCATCTGCTTCGGCGCGGCTGCGGCGACCGTGGACGCGCGCGTCAGCACCAGCGACTCCTGGTCCTTGGCCTGGAGCTTGCCGTAGAACTGGCGCAGGTCGGAATACTCTGCGCTGGCGAAGATCGACCGGCCGACGATGAGGTTGCGGTAGAGCGTGATGGAGTTGGGCGCGTTCTTGACCGAGGTGGTGTAGGAGGCCATGTTGCCGAGCTGCTCCTTGCCTGCCGTCGGGGCGGACTCGATGATCAGGTCCGGCGGCAGCTTGAGGCGGACCGCGTCCTGGACGAAGCTGGCGTAGTGCATGTCGACGGGCATCTCGCGTTTGGGCGCGGTGAACCTGGTCTTTGCGTTGACCTCAAACAGGTTGGCCGGCACCAGCAGGCGTTTGCCGGTGGGCGAGCCGACGGCGCCCTTGACCTCGTAGGTAATCTTGAGCGGCTGGGCGAGATCGGTCAGATTTTCGACCTTGGTCACGCGGACTTCCATGCCTCCGGGCAGCATCTCTTCCATGTGGGTGCGCAGGTCCTTGTTGAGGCTGGTATCGTCGCCGCGCAGGGCTTCCTGCCGCCAGTACAGCGCGGCGGCGCCGGTGTAGGAGACGGAGACGGTGCCGGTGGCGGTGCCTTGCTCGTCGAGCGCAAGATCCGCGATCCGGGAGACATGCGCTTCCTTGTAGGACTCGCCCGGCGTGCCGGACAGGGCGGTGCCGCCTTCGGCCTGGCGCAGGCCGGTGGTCATGCTGTGCTTCCAGGACAGGTGGCCAAAGGCGCAGTAGCGCTGGCCGGGATCGAGGAAGACGTCCTTGCCGTTGAGCGGGACAATGGCGATGTAGTTGTCGAGCTGGTTGAGGCTGAGATAGCTGGGCAGGAAGAAGCGCTGGTTGCGATCGGCGACTCCCATCAGGTAGGCCTTTATGCCGGCGGCGCGGACGAGCGAGACGAAGAGCTCGGTGAGCTGGTCGTCGGTGCCGCGCTTGCGCTTCAGGATCTCGTCCGCGTTGGTGATGTCCTTGTTGAAGCCCTGGGCGCGGTCCTCGCTGGAACTGTGGCTGCGAGTAAAGTTGGTATTGTCGAGGGTGCCAATGAAGGCGTAGATCTTCTGGACCTTCTGCTCGTCCGAGTCGTCAGGCTGGACCAGTTCCTTGACCTGGGCTTTAGCCGCGGAGCCCGGATCGATGAACTTGTTGCGGTTGCTGCTCCAGTGCTTGCCGGCATTCTTCCAGTACTCCTCCGGCGTGCGATAGCCGGTGTAGTAAAACATGACGCGATAGCTGAGGCTGTCGATAGGCGGCATGTTGGCCTCGCGCGGGAGGGGTTTGACGTCGGCGATGTTGAGCTCGATAAAGTTGCTGCCGCCTACGTTGGTCTGCTTGACAACCGCGCCGGCGGGCAGAATGGGAGTCCAGGCAACGGAGCTCACGGTGCCTTCAAGGTCGGACAGGAGCTCGCGGCTGGTGGGCCGCCAGCTATAGTGAGCCTTGCGGGTGTAGAGGTCGGATTGGACGTACCAGTCGGGGCTGACGAAGTAGCCGTCGTCGTAGCGGAGCTTGTAGCGATACTCGAGAATGCTGCCGACCTCTACGTTGGGCAGGCTGAAGACCTTGGCGTTGACCTTGTAGCCGCCGATCTTTTCGATGAGCTTATCGTAGGGTTTGCCGGTAAAAAGGGTGACGCTGCCGTCGGGATGGACGGTGCGGCCGGCGATGCTGTCGATGGACCAGCCGGAGGTGCCGGCGAAGTACGGGAGCTCAACATTGGCGAAGTCCTTGCCGCCTTCGGTGAGGACCTTGAGCCGGACGTAGTAGCTCCACATGCGGATACTATCGTCGGCGGTCTGCTCCTTGAAGAGGTAGACGGCGGGCGCGCCCGGCACCTCCGGGATGGCGGTCATGGAGAGCTCGTCCGGGGTGGGCGGGGTGAACTGGGCGCGGGTAACGTTTGCACAAGCGAGGAGAACGGGCAGAAGGCAAAGCGAGCGAAGCAAGTTGGGCATGGTGCAGTCCTTAGTCGTCAAAATGGCGTGGCTACTTCTTCTTGAACACGGCGTGGTTCTGCTCGTCAGCGTCGATGGCGGCAGCGAGTTTCTGGACGTCGGCGTATCGGTCGGCCGGCAGCGAGACCTGCCGGACGGTGTAGGTGCGGGTGTAGTGGAGGGCGTTGCCGTCGAGCTTGCTGGCGCTCTCATAGGAGGCGAAGTCGAGGTCGATGTTGACCGGCTCAGGCAGCTCGTCGACCGCGTAGCCTTCGGGAAGCTGGATGGTGAAGTCGTCCTTCGCGGTCATGGTTTCGCGGAGGTCGATGGGGAACGTGCGGGTGTGCTTCCGGTCGACCTCCGGGCGTTCTGAGCCCATAACGCGCGGGCGCACCATGAGCAGGGAGCCGGCGTTGCGACCGTAGCGCTCCGCGGACAGGTTGAAGCTGGTGGTCAGGTCCTTGTTGAGCGCGCTGACGTTTTCCACCTTTACGTCCGAGACGCTGAAGGTGGAGAAGTCGCGGCTGAGGATGCGCTCCATCTCGACGCGCTGCTGCTTTCCGTCGCCTTCGGAGTAGAGCGAGCGGCGGTGTTCGGAGAGGTCGCCGAAGCGCTTCTCGACGATAGAGCCCTTGAGCGAGCCATCCGCCTGCAACTGAAACGTGGCCGAGCGACTAACGGTGTTGAGCGCGGGGCTGAGGAGGGGGAGTTGCACGACCTGGCTGTTGCGGCCTTCGAACAGGATGCCGTAGCCGCCCTGCAGGTTGTGCTCGAGTTGGCCGAAGGCGGTTTTCTCCCAGGTGGGGTCGAAGATGAGATAGCGCTTGCCGTTCTTGAGCGTGACGACGGAGCGCAGCTTAGGCGACTCGTAGCCGGCGGGGATCTCGATGGCGCCGATGGCGTGATTGCCGACGATGGACGGCGCGTCGGGGTCGATGACACCGCGGTTGGTGTCGACCATCATGATGGCGGAGTGGATGCCGACGCTCGAGAGCATGGCGGACAAGAGCGTGGCCTTGTCCTTGCAGTCGCCGTAGCGGTTGTGGAAGATGTCCGCGGCGGGATGGGGCTGGTAGCCTCCGACGCCCATCTCGACGACGAAGTAGCGTACTTTCTGCTGGACGAACTCGCCGATAGCCTCGGCCTTGTCGTAGAAGTCGGTCTTGCCAGCGGTGAGTTCGGCGGCCTTGGCGGCGATCTCGGGGTTGCTCTGGGTGCGGTCGTGGGCCAGGCCGTCGAACC
Source organism: uncultured Acidobacteriaceae bacterium (assembly GCA_964249685.1). Lineage (GTDB taxonomy): Bacteria > Acidobacteriota > Terriglobia > Terriglobales > Acidobacteriaceae > Edaphobacter. Next base: position 15,366 of record CAXUDC010000010.1, on the reverse strand, counting down.
ACTCGCCGATGCCCTGCCAGGTGGCGAGCGAGTCGGCGCCGGCGGCCGCGGGTGCGTAGTGCACGGTCATGCGCGGCACCAGGGCCATCATGGAAGGGCGCATAGGGACCTCGGTGAGGTCGACGCCCGGGGTAGAGTTGAACTCCCAGCGGTAGCGCTGGTGCTCGAGGTCGGTGGCCTTGACGGCGTCGTGGTGGGCCCAGACGGTGCCGTAGGTGTAGCCGGGCGGCAGCTCGAGGGTAAAGTTTTGCCGGACGCGCGGGATGTCGTCCTGAAAGAACCAGGTGTTTTCATGCACGTAGGTCTCGCGGCGCTGGTCGAACTCGTAGGCGATGACGCCGCCGGGGTCGCGGCCGGGCGGGTCGGCGGCACGGTAGCGGACGTCTTCGTAGAGGCCGCCACCGTTGGGGTTGCCGAGTTCGACCATGTCCTTGTCTTTGAGCGCATACTCGTGGCCGTCGGGGCCCACGCTCCAGACGTGCATGGCGAGGATCTTGGTGTCCTTGTCGAAGGCAACGTGAACCAGGCCCTCGTCGCGGCCGGTGGGCCGGAGAATCTTGACGACGTGACGATGGTGCTCGACCGCCTGGCCGTCCGGGCTGACGGTGAGGGTGGTCTCGTCGAGGAGGATGACGGCAGTGGTGTCCGCGGGGTATTTGCCCAGGGGCTGAGCGATAGCGTCGTGAACCCAGTCGGGAACGGTGTCCTTGGCGGCGAACGAGGGGGTCGCCAGGCCGAGGAGGCAGGCCAGCAGCGCGCAGCAGCGGCGGACGGTCGATGAGGCGAGACGGCGCATGAGCTCCCTTTCCAACAATCCGGCTGTAATGCAGGCGATGGGAGGTGCGCCGAGCCCGGATGTAGGCGTCGCGCGGCACCGGCAGATCCGGGCCCGGCAATGCAGAGGATGATGAGGTTATACGGGGAGCGCGAAGAAAAGGCAAATGATTTCTGAGGGAAAGGAAAAAGCCCGTTCCGGAGTGGGACGGGCCTTTGTGAGGTTTTGTGTTGGAGGCTTGAGGCAGATGCCGTTTGGGATTGTGCCGCTCGAAACGCAGATCCCTTCGGGAATAACAAACAAAGGAGCGGAATACGCTATGTTTCCGTCGCTCTGCGTTGCGGTCTGCGCTGTTCTATGGGACGCGGAGGGGGCGGAAGCCTTCGACCGGGAAGAGGCCGGTAGGGTACTCCTCCGTGCCGAGTTGCTTGCGGAAGAGATAGCGGACGAAGAAGCCGCCGGTGACCGTGTTGTAGTTGTTGGTGTTGTTGGCGGAGAGGAAGCCACCGGCGTACCAGTGGTCGTAGAGGCGGTAGGCGCCTTCGGCGTTGATGGAGTAGTTGCCGCCGGTGTTGCTGTTGGTGGGGTAGGAGAAGTTGAAGCCAGTCTGGATGCCTCGGTCGAGCGGAAAGAAGACCTGGCTGTCTTCCTGAAAAGTCTGGACGCCGATGCTGCCGGCGATGGAGTAGTGGAAGTCGCTCTTGTAGTGGCCGATGAAGGTGACGGGGATGGAGGCGAGGAAGTAGGAATCGGGGCTGAAGTAGCCGCCGAGCCCGTAGGTCTGGCCGCGCTCGTTGTGGGCGTAATGCATGCCGAACATGGACGCGCCGATGTTGAGGCGGCCGTAGCCGGGAAAGCTGTGAGCGAGGAAGTAGGCACCGGCGGAGCCCTCGAACTTGTTGTTTTCGAGGACGTGGTAGCCGGTGATGTCGGCGCCGTCGGCGGTGACGTAGAAGCCGGCGCGCTCGTCGCCGTAGTCGAAGCGGAGGCCGCCACCGGTGGAGACGACGCCGCCCCAGATGTTTCCGCTGACGACGCCGCCGGGGGCACCGGGGTCGCGGAGGCCGGCGTAGGAGAGCTGGGTCTCGGTGACGTTGTCGCGGCTGGCGTAGAGGGTGAAGTGCTGCGTGGGCTTGTAGAGGGCGCGGCCGATGACGTTGCGGACGAGGAACTCGAAGGGCGTGTAGCCGAGGGCGACGGCGAAGTTGCGGCCGCTGGCCTGGATCTCGCCGCCGACGCCGCTGGCGTTCTGCTGTGCGGGGCCGACGATGGCGCTGGCGGGCAGCGTGCCGAGAAACGGGACGGCGTTGGTCGCGAGGCCGGTGTATTGCGTGGAATCGAGCGAGCCGGAGTTGAGAAAGACCGCGCGCGGCACTATGGTAAATCGCACGTTGTTGTTGGCGACGATGGAGGCTTCGACGGTAGCTTCAAGGTCGGTGAGGCGGTCGAGCCCAGAGGTGCCACTGCGATAGCGTGCCGAGCCTGTACCGCCGAGCCAGCCGCTGTAGGAGGCTTCGAGGCTTTCGAGATCGAGCTCCGCCTGCTGACGCTGGGTGAGCGGAACCTGCGGGACGACGGCCGTCTCATAGCCGCCACGCAGCGGGGGGACGCGCTTCTGCATCAGGTCGTAGTCGGTGGGAGGCGCGCCGAGCGGATAGGCCGGGCCGATAGCCGGGTAGGGCTGGTAGGTGAGCGGCTGGGCGACGCCGGGATAGCTCATGCCGGGCTGCGCGGGCTGCTGGAGCTCGGACGAAGCCGCGACCGGGGTAGGCGGAGCAGGCTTGCGGGTGACGTGGCGATTGTGCGCCGGGGTGGCAGTGGCTGTGTGGGGCTGGGGGTATTGCTGGCCGTAGCTGTCGCCGGATTGCTGGGGGACGGTCTGCTGGTTGTTGCTGGTGGGCGGCTGGCCCTGCTGCGGCTGGCCTACCTGCGAGTTCTGGGCGGCGGCCGCAGCCTGGCCCTGCGCGGGGCTGTACTGCACGGCGTCGATTTGGACGGTGCTGTAGTCGTCGGTGGGCGGCTTGCTGGTGCCGTTGAGCGGTGCCGGATTGAGCGGTGCCGGATAAGACGGCGCGCGGCGGATAGCGGCCGCATTGGCGGCGGCGACGTCGGGGTGGGAGGAGGCGGTCGAATGAATGCGGGCGTTGGGCACGTAGCGCGCGCGGGGCTGGGCGTCGACTGCTTCGGGCTTCATCGCCTGCGGCTGGGCGGGCGGCAGGACGGGCTGGATGGTGATGGGCGCGGGTGCCTTGTAGGGAACGTAAGGGCCGTAGACCTCATCCGCGGGAGCTGCCTGCGTGGGCTTCTGTGATGCGGAGGTGGGTTGCTCGATGAGAGGCTGGGCCTTCTGCTGCGGCGCGGGGCCAAAGCCGGTGTCGATGGCCTGCTGCGCGGTTCCTTGTTGAGCCGCCTGCTGCCGGTAGGCGGCGGGGATCAGGACCAGCGTCGAGCCTTCGCGCTGGACCGCAAGGGTGCGCGGTGCGGGGCCGGTCGGTTGCAGGGTCAGGGGCAGGTAAACCGAAGACTGCGGAACATAGTCACGCAGGCGCGAGCTGGGCAGGTTTGGCTGCGGGGCCGGCGCGGGGGTGGAGGGATACACCGGCACCATGGGCTCGTTGCCCATCTGGCCGGGCATGGCGGGCTGGCTGAGCTGGATGGGCGCGGCCCCATAGCCGGAGTTGGCCCCGGGCAGATAGGGCCGCGTGGAGACGGGCTGTGGCGGCATCTGCTGCATAGGCTGGTTGCTCGGGTCGTTCGGGTTGGGGGCGAGCAGCGTGGCAAGATCCTGCTGACGCTGGGCGCTGGGCAGCTGCGGCGTGGGGGCGGGCGCGCTCAGCATGGTGGCAAGCTCGGCGCCGGGATCGGGCTTGGGCGTGGCCGCGATGGCGTGCTGGTAATAGTCGACCGCGCGGTTGTTGTCGCCGCGGGCCTGCTCGTATTTGGCCGCGAGGCTGAGGAGGTCGGGATCGCGGGGGTACTGATCGAGGCCGAAGCGCAGCCAGATCTCGGCATCCTTCTGGTCGTTGTTCGCGAGCGCCGCGCCCACGGCGGAGCGGTAGTCGGCCACGGGTGCGGTCTTGAGGTCCTGCGCCTTCCAGATGGCGACGGCCTGCTTGGACATGCCGGCGCTGGCGTAGCCGCCGGCGAGGATCTTGATAACGGCTGGGTTGTCGCCGAAGGACTGCGCGGTGGCGTTCAGGATAGCGACGGCGCGGCGCGTGTCGCCCAGAGCGGCAGACTGGTTGGCGCGGCGTACGGCCCAGTTGGCCCAGATGGTCTGGACGGTGCGGCGTTGCTCGTCGGTCAAATCAGGGCGGCTGCCGAGCGCGAGCAGCTGGCGATAGAGGCCGGCTTCGTTCCTGCCGTTGTAGAGCAGCCATGCGTTTTGGACATCGATGTCGGCTGGCGGCGCGGTGTGCTCCTGCGCGTAGTGCTGCTGCACGCGGCGGAGAAAAAGCTCCGCCTGCTGGGGGTTGCCGAGCGCGTTGTAGATGCTGCCGACAACCTGCAGGTAAGCGGGATCCTGCTCCAGGCGGGCGCGGGTGCTTGGGGGAATCTGCTGGATCTCGGCGAGCGCTTCCTGATCGCGCCCGGTGGTGTGCAGCGCGGTGAGCACACCCTTCCAGGCGTCGGGGCGGTCGGGGTTTTCGGACAGCAGCTGCTGGTAAAGCGGGTAGGCCTGGGTGGGGTTGCCGCGCTCCAGATAGAGGCCGGCGAGCTGGACCTCGCTGGGGATGAAAGGCTTCTGACCGGCGGTAGTCTGCTGGGCGATGGATTTTTCGAGGATGTCCTGGGCGACGTCGAGCCTGCGCTGCGCCTGGTAGACGGAGGCGACGGTGGACTCGAAGCCGGGCTCCTTCATGGCCTGCGCGAAGACGGCGGGGGGCATGCTTTCGAGCGTCTGGGTGGCCTCCGCGTCGTTGCCGGTGGCGTGCTCGGCGCGGACGAGACCCTGCCACGCTGGCGTGTTGTTCTGATCTTTGACCAGCACCTGCCGGTAGAGCCCGGCGGCCTGGTCGAAGCGGTTGGCCTGCTGCAGGAGCCCGGCGTACTGGAGCTGGGTGTCGGCCTCGAGACCGCGGGCACCGGCCGGGAACGGCAGGTCGAGCGCCATCTTGAGCACGCGCTGGGCGTCGGCATCACGGCCGACGGAGGAGTAGGCCGAGGCGAGCGCGCGGAGGAAGAGCGGGTCCTTGGCGAGTTCGGCGCGGGGCGCGGAAGGAATCTGGCGCTCGGTCTGGAGCGCGAGCGGGCTGTTCCCTGCCCCGTACTCGGACAGGAAGAGGCCGCGCCAGGCGTGCGCGGCGGAAGGCTTGACCTTGACGAATTGCTGGAAATACGGCATCGCGGCTTCGGGCTGCTCGGCGCGGAGCAGCGTGCCGCCCAGGCCTTCGAGCGCCTCGGGGCTGGTGGGGCGCATGCCGAACGCGGCGCGGTATTGCTTCTCCGCCAGCGGCAGGTCGTTCTCGTTGAGCGCGATCGCGCCCTCGCCCATGGTGTTGTAGAAGCGCGAAGTCTCGAGCGCGGCGTCGATGCCTTTATCGTTGCCGCCGTTCTGGCGCGCCTGCGCGAGATAGCTGATGGCCCCGCCGAAGTTGCCCTGCTGCATGCGGACGTAGCCCATGCCGGCGAGGGCGCTGGAGTCGTCCGGGGTCTTGGCGAGGATGGCCTTGAAGCGGGTCTCGGCGTCCTCGAGATGCTTTGCGTTGAGGGCCTTGTAGGCGGCCTGCGACTCAGCATTGCGGCCTGCGGTCTGGGCCGCTGCGGCGCGCTGCTCGGGGGTCTGGGGCACGGGTGCGGGGCCACGGCGGGCGCTCGCGGCCGGCGCGGCGGGCTGCGCGCGGAGGGCGGTGGCGAGCTGCGCGTCGGGATGCTTTGCGAGGTACGCGCGAATGTCGTCGCCGGTGGCGGGGTTCTGCGCTTCCCACAGGAGCGACTGGCGAAGGGCTTCCGTCGCGCCCGGGTCCGCGGGGTACGCGGCGAGCAGCTTGCGGCCTTCGGCACGGGTCTTGGGGTTGTAGGTGAGGATGCGGCCGAGCGCGATCTGATAGCGGGAGTCGGCGGGGTTCTTCTCGGCCAGCATGCGCAGCCCGGCGATGGCGTGGGGACGTCCGTCCTCGGTCGCGGCTTCGGTTTCGTAGAAGGCAAGGGCCTGATCGCCGGACGGCGGGGTGTCGCCGTAGACTTTGCGGTAGAGCGCCATAGCCTGACCGTACTGGCCCTGCTGGGCGAGCTTGCCGGCCTCGCGGAGCTGCACCTGGTGGTCGGACTCAGTGCCCATATTCTCGGCACGGGCGATGCCGGGGTCGTTGGGATTGATGGAGCGAAGCTTCTCGATGTACCTTTGCGCGTCGGCGGGTTTACCACTCAGCTTCGCCGCGCGTGCCATCCCACCCAAAGCTTCTGTATTATTCGGGTCAGCGAGCAGGACCTGCTGCCAGGTCTGCGAAGCCATATCCATGCGGCCGCGCACCTCGAGAGCATGAGCCTTCTCGAGCAGCGACTGCGTGGCCGCCTGCGGTGCCTGGCCGTTGGCCGTGAAGGCCACCGGAACGAGCGTCGCCGCGCCAAAGAGGATGGGGAGGATCACCTTCGGCCAGAGTCGGAATGCGGATGAGGTCGTCATAGATGTTTTCAATGCGCTGCTAGAGCCCCTCGTGAACCAGGATGGATACTGCAGCTGTCCTCACGAGATTACCGTCTTTCGCGCACGCTGTAATGCTTTTTCTACACAGCGCCCGGGGCGGTTCCGCAGAGGGTCGAAAGTCAGAAATCGTCAGTGTTGATGGGCCTATTTCCAGTTTACGTGGAGGCTTCCATCACGGTTGAAGTGGAACCTGTCCTGGCTCCAGCCGGTGGAAAAGAGGGCAAGATTCTGATCGTAGTACACGCCCGCACGTCCATAGAGGCCGGAAGAGGGATCGAGCGTCGCGAGCAGGCGGTCGGACTGCGCCTTGGCCTGCTGCTTCAGACCGACCGCCTTGAGGTACGGGACGACCGCCGCGGAGAAACCGGGAGGCGATGCGGGCTGCACAACGACGCCATTCGCGTCGACCTCGAGCGGGGGCGTGACGGCCTGACGCAGGTAGCCCGACATGCCGCCGACCTCGGTCAGCAGGTCATGAAGGCCGGGGGTGCCGCTGTCCGCGAGGCCGAGCCAGAGATAGACGCGGATGGCGTCGTAGCTGCCGGCCGGGTGCGACTCCTGCTCGCCCGCGGTGGGGATGGCGGGAGCGGTGCTGGCCCGAACGCCCGCGTCGCCGGCCGCGACCCAGTCCAGGGCAAAGCCGTGCGCTGAGGGAACGGCGAGAACGCGTGGGAGGGATTCGGCGATGCTTGCCCAGGGCCCCTGGGGGAGCTGCTTTGCGAGCTGAACGAGGAGCGGCAACGGCAGGTAGCTGGGGTTGAGGACCCAGGTCTGCTCGTCCGGGTGGAAGCCGTGCGGACCTGGCGCAAGCATTGTGCCCAGGCCGGGAACGAGCACGACCTCTTCCCTGGCGATGCGTGCGGCGAGGGTGCGGCCGAGTGAGTCGTAGCGGGGGTCGTGCCAGAGGCGGCCCGCCTGGATAAGCGTGTAGGCGAGCCAGAGGTCGGCGTCCGAGGCAGGGTTGTCGTCGACGGTCTTCCACTGGCCGTCGGGGTTGCGTCCCCAGGCCCAGGCGGGCAGGCGCGCGGTCAGGTCGCCGCCGGCGAGGTTGGCCTCGGTCCAGGAGAGAAGCTTGTCGAAGTGCTTCTGGTCGTTGTCGACGAGGGCGAAGAACATGGCGTAGGCCTGGCCCTCGCTGGTGGTGCGGTCGCCGGCGGACCGATCGATGACGCGGCCTTGGTCGTCGAGGAAGCGGGCGGTGTAGGCCTGCCACAGGGGCCAGGGCTGCGGCTCGGCGCGGCAGCCGCCCAGGCCGGTGAGCATGGCGGTCAGCAAGAAGGCCATGCTGGACAGACGCAGGGTCCATCCAGCATGGCGGGTTGAGGCGTCGATCACGGCTGGTTCTCGCTCCGGTCAGTAGGTGTAGGTCACTCGTTGCCTTGCAGGCGGGTGCGTGCGCGGCGGCGAAGGATGGCGCGGATGAGGGCGGCCATCAGGATCGCGAAGATGACGACGATGAGAACGATCATCCACGGATACTCCGAGAAGAGCATGTTGAGCCGGACCCAGAGCGAGAGCGAGCCGACGTGGTAGACGTCGTTGCCGATACGGTAGGAGACGAAACGCGTGCCGTGGAGAACGCTGACTGACTGCGAGATGTCGGAGTTCTGCGAATTCTTGAGGAAGACGTTGATGAAGTTGGGAACGACGCTGTGATCGCGCAGCGCGATGACGACGACCGAGCGTGCGGAGCCGCGCGGCCACTCGATGCCTTCGACTAGCGCGTCGGGGAGGCCGCCGGCGGTTTCAAGCTGCGTGGACTGCACGTGGTCCGAGCTGCGCACCTTCCACCAGGCGTGCTGCAGTGAAGCGAAGAAGCCCTGCGTGTCCTGGATGTGCAGGCCGCCGTCGTCGATCTTGACGGGCAGTGAGCCTTCGAGCCGCTTGAGCGCGGGCTGGTCGCTGACGGTGCCGAGAACGATGTAGTCCTTGTTCCGGTCGGCGCCCATGCCGGCGTCGTTGGTGACGGTGACGTTCAGGACGGGGTAGCCGGTCTGCGCGCCGAAGTGGCCCATGAGTGTCAGGTAGAGCTCGATCTCGTCGACCGTGGGAACGTCCGGCATGACGACGGCGGAGTCGGCGAGGTCAGCCTTGCGGGTGAAGGGATAGCCGGCGTTCGAGAACAGCTCGAGGTTCGGCATGATCTTCCAGTGCGGGATGCCGTGAATGTCGAGGTACGACGTCTTGATGATGGCACCCTGCAGGTTGGCCGGCGCGGTGTCCTGGCACTTACCCTTCTTGGCGATCTGGAAGACGAACTTGTGCATAAGCGAGTTCGAGAACGGGCGCATGTCGACGACGGGAACGGGGACGACGGTCTCGAGGACGGACGAACCCTTCTCGGTGTGCGGCATCGGCGTCGAGCTCACGTAAGCCGAGTTCATGTAGACCTGCAGCGAACTCTCGTTGGCGAGCGGGATGCCGTTGTAGCGGTAGTTCATGTGGTAGCTGAGGTTTTGCTGGGGGCCGTCGAGGTAGAGGTCCGGCGGGATACGCATGTAGGCCCCGACGGGCACGCTGCCATCGCCCTGGATGTCGCCGGTGTTGGCGATCTCGCCGATGTTGGTCTGGAATTCCGTGCTGAGCCAGCGCGGCGCGTCGTCGGGCTGGCGGTCTGGCGGAGCGTGGACGAGGGTGCCGCGCTGCTGGTCGCCCTGCAGCATGTCGCGCTGGAGCACGAGCGCTTCGGCCGCGGTGACGAGGTCGTCGGCGCTGTCGCCGGTCAGGATGAGGAGCTTGGAGTAAGGATCGACCGGGTTGGTGCGCATGGCGATCGTGGGGCCGGAGCTCGAGGTGACGTTGAGGGTGGCCGGGAGCTCGGCGGCGCTTTCGCCGATGACGATCGCGTTACCGACCGGGATGGTGCCGAAGGTGACGGGGAACTTTACGGGGCGGTAGTCGGTGAGGATACCGAAGTAGGAGGCGACGATGCCGGCTGCGCGCAGGGCCTTGGGCGAGGGCTGGCTGAGGAAGACGATGGGGATGCTGGGGTGCAGGTTGACGTTCGAGTCATAGAACGGCAGGGGCAGGATGGCGAGATCGTTCTGCAGCGGGAGCAGCGAGCCGGCGAGCTCGATGGTGGAGTTGGCGTCGACGTGGCTCCAGAGCGTGGAGTGCGACGGATCTTCGCACTGGTAGGTGTAGTGCCCGATGAACTCGAAGGTGAGCTCGTTCTGGCGGACGAGCATCTCGGCCGGCATGGTGAGCGTGGCTTCGAGCAGCGCGTTGTTCTCATTGCGGGTGACGTTCAGAACCTGCTGCTCGGCCACCTTCTGGTCGGGAGTCAGGTCGGCAGAGGTGTTGACGGTCGGGGGAATGTTGACCGCAAGCGTGGCGAAGAGCGTGCCGTTGAGCGAGACCTTAAGGTGGCTGAGCGCGGGCAGCAGGCCGGGGGAAAAGTGATAGCGGATGTGCATCGTCGCGGTCTTGATCACCTCCGTCTGCGGGACCGAAAACGGAACGGTGTGGTAGGCGTCGACGCCGCGCAATACGATCGTGTCGGGCACACCGACATCGGCGAGGGTGAAGATATTGTCGAAGTTGCCGGGCGCCACAGGCCGCGCCGCAGTGCCGTAGTCGCTGGTCGTGGGGATGCCGAGCGAGGAGGCGTTCGGTCCCGAAGACGTGGGGACGGGTGTTGTTGGGGGCAGCGTGGCGATGGGTCCGGGCTGTTGCGCGGCAAAGGCGGAGCGGGCTGCGCCGCCGAGGAGCACGGCACAGAGGAGGATGGGAGCAACGCTTTGTGCGAGCCTGCCCTTGGGTGCCGACTTCTTGGTTTTCATCAATCCTCTAGCGGTTTGGGCAAGGCCGTGAACGGAAAGCTGCAGAATGCGTCCGAGACTCTTGAGTGGGCGGTCGATCTCGCGGGCTTCGCCCCAGCCGAGCCAGGTGTCCGCGCGGGAGTAGAGGACCATGGTGAGCGCCTCTTCTTCCTGCAGGGTGAGCGGGTCGAACTGCGCGCGGAGGCTGCGGCCATCCGCGCTGATGAGCGTGGCGGGCAGGATCGCGTCGCCGTCGAGCACGGGGAAGACGAGCTTGATGGTCTCGCCCGGCAGCGCGGTGAAGCTGCGGTCGGTGTTGACCATAACGCCGCCGCTCGAGATGTCGGCGGTGACGCCCTGGACGACGGTGCCGTCGGCGAGGACGACGTCGGCGGGCACGGCCATCGAGACACGGACGGTCTGACGGCGCTGCTGGCTCTCCCACGCGACGGCCGTGGCGACGCCGAGCACAACGATGTTGAAGCACGTCCAAATGACGTTCATGACGATGGTTCCGGGGTGGCTGCCGTCGTAAACATTGCGGATGAACGGGACGTTAATGAAGAAGAAGCGCGGGATGGCCATCAGCAGGCCGGTGAAGTTGAGCAGCAGCATCAGCAGGAACGGCTGGGCGATGCGCGTATCGAAAAAGCTGCGGTTGACGACGCCGCCCTTGGCCGTGACGTTGAAGCTGCCGAGTTTGGGGTTGAGCAGCGCGAGCATGGTGGGGAGGAAGATGTACGGAGCCAAGACAGTCTCGTAGATCTCGTTCCAGAACGAGTGCCGGTGCTGGCCCTGGATGCGCGAGTTGGTCAGCGACGAAAGCACCAGGTGCGGGAAGGCGTAGGCGAGGATACCTGCCCAGTAACCCGGGACGTTGGTGTGGCCGAGGATGAGATAGATCAAGGGCGCGGTGAGGAAGATGAGCCGCGGCAGCGCGTAGAGGAAGTGCGTCATTGCGTTGAAGTAGCAGAGACGTTGCGCGGCGGAGAGGCCGCGGGCGAAGAGCGGGTTATCGATGCGGAGGATCTGGATCATGCCGCGCGCCCAGCGGATACGCTGCTTGACGTGGCCGCTGAGGCGCTCGGTGGCGAGCCCGGCGGCCTGCGGGATGTTGATGTAGGCCGTGTTCCAGCCGTTCATCTGCATGCGCAGCGAGGTGTGGGCGTCTTCGGTGACGGTTTCGACCGCGATGCCGCCGATCTCGTCAAGCGCGGTGCGGCGAAGGACGGCACAGGAGCCGCAGAAGAAGGTCGCGTTCCAGAAGTCGTTGCCGTCCTGCACGATGCCGTAGAAGAGCTCGCCCTCGTTAGGAATTACGCGGAACTGGCCGAGGTTGCGCTCGAAGGGGTCGGGTGAGTAAAAGTGATGCGGCGTCTGCAGCATGCCGAGCTTGCGGTCGCGCAGGAACCAGCCCATGGTGACCTGCATGAAGCTGCGGGTGGGCACGTGGTCGGAGTCGAAGATAGCGACGAAGGGCGCGTCGAGCCGCTCGAGCGCGCGGTTGATGTTGCCGGCCTTGGCGTGCGCGTTGTCGTCGCGCGTCATGTAGCCGATGCCGGCGTCCTCGGCGAACTTGCGGAACTCCTCGCGCTTACCGTCGTCGAGGATGTAGACGTTGAGCTTGTCGGCGGGCCAGTCGATGTTCATGGCCGCGAGCGCGGTGTAGCGCACGACCGAGAGTGGCTCGTTATAGCTCGGGATGAGGAGGTCGACGGCGGGCCAGTCCTCGGGATTTTCCGGTAGCGGCACGGGCGTGCGGCGCAGCGGCCACAGCGTCTGCAGGTAGCCGAGAAACAGGATGATGAAGGCGTAGGCCTCGGCGCCGACCAGCAGCCAGATGAAGAACGCGTCGAGCGCGTGCCAGTCCGTGCCGGGGTCGAGGAAGAAGCGGATCGTGGTGGCGATGCGCCAGTAGCCGTAGCGGAAGGTCGAGTACATCGACACGATCATCAGCGTGAGCGTGATGAGGTACGAGCTCGAACTGCGGTCCATCCACATGGCGACCAGAATGGTGATGAGCCCGAGCACGGCCTGTTGCGGCCACGTGAGCTCGAGGATGCCGGTGAATGCGAGACAGATGATTCCACCCACAAGAATAAAAAAGCGGATGGCTTTGAGCAGGATGCTGTCCCCTGACTCAAACTCTCTCCATAACGGCGACCTGGTCATCGTTCACTCCATCGGATGTTGCGAAAGCCCTGGCTTGCGGGTGCGGAGACGGTGCGCACCCAGTTGGCGACGTTGAGGTAGTCCTCGGCGATTCCACCTTCGGGCGCGTAGTCCACGACCGTCATGCCTTCGGCGAGCGCCTCGCTGACCGCGGGGGCGCGGCGAATGACAAACGGCAGCAGCCGGCCGCCCAGCTTTTCGCGCAGCACCTCACGGACGTCCAGGTGCAGCGGCAGCGTTGCATCAAATTGATTGAGGATGTAGTTGGGCAGAATGGGCCGGCCGTCCTGGTCGACGATGCCATTGAAGTACTTCTCCACCGCCTGCAGGCTAATGACGGAATTCATGTCGGGCGAGACCGGCACGAGGACGGTCGGGTTCATGCGCGCGAGACGGCGCACCACCCAGCCCGCGCCGGCGTTGACGTCTAGCACGATGCGATGCGTGCCGCTCGACGCCTGGGCGAGCGCGCCCTGGAAGGCCTCCTGCGCGTTGCGCTCGTCGACATCGTAGCTGACCAGGTAGATGGGCGCGTCCGTGCTGCCGCTGGGCGGAGAGAACGTCCGCACGGCGCCGGGACGAAGCTCCGTGGCGCCGAAGTAGTAGGGCAGCAGACCGTGGGAGGTGGTATCGGCGAGCAGGACCTTTTCGCCCAGTGCCGACAAGGTGCGGCCCAGGGTTGCGGTCAGGCTGGTCTTGCCCACGCCGCCGGCGAGCGAGAAGACGGCGAGCACGGGCGTGCGAGTCTCCTTCTGGCGGGGCTGCGGGGCGTCCGGAGCGGGCTCCTGACCGGGTTCGAGGCCGGGCTCGAAGACCCCCTTGAGCGCGAACCAGCGGGAGGCGACACGCTCTCGCGAGTGCTGCAGGGTGTCGGCTACGTTCGGGGTTGCGGGCTGCGCGGCGTCGTGAGCGTAGAGCCAGGCGGGGCCAGCCTGCTCGGGGTTGGGGGCAGGCAGTTCCTGGCGCGGGGGGATGTCGTAGAAGTCCTGGCGTAGGGCTGGGCGCTGGGCTGGCGGCTGAGCAGGAGGCTGGGAGGCGCGCTGGTACTGGCGCGGGTCCGGCTGCATCTCGCGCCGGGGCTCGGGGCGGGGCTGCTGGGTGGGCATGTCGTAAAGGGGCGCACCCTGGGGTAGGTCGTTGCGCTCGCGCTGGCGTAACTGCTCCGGCTGCACGGGCGGGCGATACGCGAGGCGCATGCCGGAGGCCTCATCGGGGCGGTAGCCCTGCGGACGGCGGCGCACCTCCAGCTCCGGGCGAAAGGCGCGGCGCTCGCCGGCATACGCCTGGCGCTCGCCTGAGCTCATCCCGGCGGAGTCCACGCGGTATTGGCCGGACGCGCCGCTGGGCCGGGCATAGCGCTCCGCGTAGCGATTCAGTTCGGTGTAGTTCGGCGAGCGTTGCGACAGCTTCAACGCCTCTTCGTGGGCGGCCGCGTCGCCATACTCGTAGGGGTCACCGGCAAGGCCGGGAACCCGCACGCGCGAGGGTTGCGGCCCGGCCAGGCTGCGGCGACGGACCTCGGAGTCTGCCCAGCGGGCGGCCTGGCGCTGTGCGCTGGCATGGGCCTCGGCGATCTCGCGCTCTTCGCGGCGGGCGACCGCGTCGGCGATGGCGGCGGATTCCGCTCGGCGAGCCGCTTCCACGCGCTCGGCGGCGGCGCGGCGGGCGGCGCTTTCGGCCTCCTGCAGAGCACGCTCGCGATCGGATGCGTTGTCAAACTGGCCGCTGGTGCGCGCGGCGCGTTCGGCCTCGCGCGCTACCCGCTCGGCCTCGGTGGCGGCGGCTTCGGCCTCGGCCTTGGCTTCGAGCTCGGCGAGACGCAGATCCTCGGCGGCGCGATGACGAACCTGGGCGCGGTACTCCCGGCGCGAAGCGGAGAAGTCGCGATACTTCGCCCCGTGCAGGTTGGCCCAGGAGTAGAGAATCGCTACGTCCTCAGGCGTCTCCGCCAGCGGCTCTTCGGGATGGTCGGTCAGTTGCTGATCCATAGTTGTCCAATCAACTCAGTATGCGTCATCCTGTCACTCTGGAGCAGCCTGTGCGTGAAGAGTACCGGTTTGCACACTTTCTCATGCAATCCCTAACAGGCTACTTGGCACCGAATCCTTCGTCAATGAGTCTTAGTGCCACTTTAGTGCAACACCGGGGCTTTAAAACAGGAAACCATGGTGGGTAACGAAAGAGTTATGGCAAGTGTTCCTTTTGTGGCACATCGAACAAAGCGCGGCGTGGCGCAAGGGGCCACTTTCAACGCGCGGCAGGCTATGGTATTTTTGAATCTGGTGAGAGCCTGTAGCTCAGTCGGTAGAGCATCGCCCTTTTAAGGCGTTGGTCCTGGGTTCGAGCCCCAGCGGGCTCACCAACCTCTTCCCTACGCCGTGGGTTTATCCGGCGCTGCCAGGACCGCGTTGAAGTCGAACAGGAAGCGCTCGATGTAGCTTTCGGTAAGCTCACGCAGGCGCGGCTCGGACGCGGTCTCGAGGATCAGCCCGGCGTGATGCTCCTTGTGCAGCCGGAAGGCGATCTCGGGGTCCGTGTAGGCGCTCAGATCGGGCTCCCGCTGGCGGGCGAGCGAGATGACGCTGGCGGCGAAGGTGCGCTTTGTCTTCGGCAGCTTGTACTGCGCACCACTCGCGAGGGCGACTTCGATGCGCGCCCACTCGCGCCAGGGATTGATGCCGGTGGCGAACTCGAGCGTCTCGGCGATGTAGGCGCCGCCGACCCGCGCGGCGGTTTCGAGGAAGTAGAATTTGCCGTCCGCGGCGGACTTGATGAACTCCGTGTGGGTGACGCCGGCGTCCAGTTGCAGGGCCTTGAGCAGCGGCGCGTGCATGGCTTCGATCGCCTTGGCGTCGACTGACTTCACGTCGAGGGTGCGGGTGGAAAAGATGCCGCCCTGGTGCATGGTTTCGATCGGCGGTTTGCTGTACTGGAAAGGCTGCGAGAAGAGCAGCTTGCCGCTCCAGGTAATGCCCTCGGCGTGAAAGACCTCGCCGGGGATGAAGCGCTCG
>CAXUDC010000009.1:36485-37740 GCA_964249685.1 uncultured Acidobacteriaceae bacterium | reverse complement strand
TGTCGATTTGCATGGTAGACGCGGTAGGAGGCCTTACTGAGGAGGGGGTGCTACCTCGCTTAGAGTGACCAGCCGTGCGGCTCGATTGTAGACGCCAGGACCGATTCAGGCACACCAAGGAGACCAAAGACTGTCCAGCAAAGACCAAGGTCGAGTGGTGTAAATATCACCACTCGTTTTTCTTCGGTTGGACTACTCCGCAGCCCAGCGCCGCATCTCATCCAGCGTACTCACCCTTTTGCACGGAGAAAACATGGCACGTCTCAAGCTCCTCCTCCTCAGCATCATTGCGGTCGTCACCTTGGCCGCTGCAGTTCCCGTGGCCCACGCACAGGTCGTCGTCGTCGCTCCCCGCCACGGTCGCTACTATCACGGACGCCGCTATAACAACTCGTACTACTACCACCATCGCCGCTACTACCGCTAGGCAGGGGTGTAGTTGGCGATCTTGAAAAACGTCTCAGGCTCCAGGCTCGCCCCACCTACCAGAGCGCCATCGATATCCGGTTGTGCCATCAGCGTTGAGATGTTTTCCGGTTTGACCGATCCTCCGTACAGAATGCGCGTGCTGTCGGCGCGCTCCTGTCCGAGGCGGGCGGCAACCTCTCCTCGAATAATCCGGTGTGCCTCCTCCACCTGCGCCGGCGTAGCCGTGCTCCCGGTGCCGATCGCCCAGATCGGCTCGTAAGCGATCATCAGCTTCTCCGACCCCTCCGTCTCGATTCCGTTCAGCGCACACGCGACCTGCCAACGTAGAACCGCCTCGGTCAGCCCGGTCTGACGCTTGTCCAGCGTCTCCCCCACGCAGACCACCGGCGTGAGCCCATGCGCTATCGCGGCTTTCAGCTTCCAATTCACCATGTCGTCGGTCTCGTGCGCGTAGATGCGCCGCTCCGAGTGGCCCAGCAGCACATGCGTGCAACTGATGCTCGCAAGCATGGTCGGCGAGGTCTGCCCCGTGTACGGACCCTCATTCATCCAGTGCATCGTCTGCGCGCCCGCACGCACGTTGGTCCCGGCGGTCGCATCGAGCACATACCCGAGCGACGACATCGTAGGAAACAGCACGATCTCGTCGCGGTCGTGTTCCGCCACCAGCGGAAGAAACGTCTGCAAAAAGGCCACGGACTCCTTGGGAGTCTTATACATCTTCCAGTTTCCGGCAATCACAGGCTTACGCATAGGGGTTCAGTATGCCATCCTGTCCGGTCCCTTGAACAGACCGCGTGCGATAACCAGCACACATTCCGCATGA
>CAXUDC010000009.1:34343-36385 GCA_964249685.1 uncultured Acidobacteriaceae bacterium | reverse complement strand
GAGCTGAGAGCTGAGAGCTGAGAGCTGAGAGCTGAGAGCTGAGAGCTGAGAGCTGAGAGCTGTACGATAGACAAACCCTAAAGAGTTGCCCAAGGAGCGTCCTTTGCAGAACTTCCGAGAACTCAACGTCTGGAAGTCCGCACACGCCATCGTGCTGCAGGTCTACCGCATCACCAAGGATCTTCCGTCGTCGGAGAACTTTGGCCTCACCGCCAATCTCCGGCGCACCGCCATCTCCATGGCCAGCCGCATCGCCGAAGGAGCAGGGAAGTCCTCGGACTTCGAGTTCGGCGTCGAACTCAAGCGGGCGCGAGCGGTTGCGTTCGAGCTCGAGTACCTCGTTCTACTCGCCCACGATCTCGGCTATCTTTCGCCTGAAACCCAGCAGCAGGCCACCACCGACATCGTCGAGGTGCGCAAGATGATCTCCGGCCTGCTCAGCCGCCTCGCTACCGCTCCGTAAGCGCCGCAACGCCCGGCAGCACCTTGCCTTCGAGGAACTCGAGCGAAGCCCCGCCACCCGTTGAGATGTGCGTGATCTTGCCCGCGAAGCCTGATTTCTGGATCGCGGACACCGAGTCCCCGCCACCCACGATCGTCGTTGCATCCTCGTTCTTCGCAACTGCCTTGGCAATCGAGTTCGTCCCCGTCGCAAAAGCCGGAAATTCGAACACTCCCATCGGCCCGTTCCACAGCACGGTCATCGCATCGGCGATTTCCGCGGAAAACAAGGCCACGGTCTTAGGCCCGATGTCCAACGCCATCAGCTCTTCCGGAAAGGGCCCCGAGCCCTCGAATGGAGTCGCTTTTGCTTTTCCATCGAACCGGTCTGCAAGGCAGTGGTCGGCTGGCAGTAGAAACTTCACACCCTTTTCCTCGGCCCTGGCGAGCGTCGCCCGCGCCAGCTCGATTCTGTCTTCCTCCACCAGCGACTTACCCGTGCTCTGCCCCTGTGCCCGCAGGAACGTGTACGCCATTCCGCCGCCGATCAGGATTGCGTCCGCCTTGTCCATCAGCGATTCGATCACATTGATCTTGTCTGAAACCTTTGCTCCGCCGATAATCGCCACAAAGGGCCGCGCCGGCTCGGAAAGCGCCTTGCCCAGGTGCTTCAGTTCGGACTCCATCAGCATGCCAGCCGCGGACTGCGCGACGAAGTGCGTAATGCCCTCAGTGGACGCATGCGCACGATGCGCCGACCCGAAGGCATCGTTCACAAATACATCGCAGTAGGCGGCAAGCTGCTTTGCAAACGCCGGGTCGTTGGCCTCTTCTTCCGCGTGGAAGCGCAGGTTTTCGAGCAGCAGCGGCTGGCCCGGCTCAAGGTTCGCGACCAGCTCCGCGGCCACATCGCCGATGCAGTCCGGCGCAAACGCAACATTTTCATCCTCGCCCAGCAAGCCGTCCAGCAGCTCGCGCAGCCGGTCCACGACCGGGCGCAGGCTCATGGAAGGCACCACCTTCCCCTTCGGCCGCCCCAGGTGCGACATCAGGATCACGCGAGCCTTGCGGCGCAGCGCATACTCGATCGTCGGGATCGTCTCGCGGATGCGCGTGTCATCCAGGATCTGGCCCTCTTTAGAGAGGGGAACATTGAAGTCGACGCGGATGAGAACGCGCTTGCCGGTCAGGTCGAGGTCACGTATCGAGAGCTTGAGCATTTATTCCTTTTCATCCAAAATGAGCGCGTCCACTTCGATCTCCACCTTCCACCGCCGATCGATCAGAGCGTTGACGACGACCATGGTAGCAGCCGGACGGATCAGCGAGAAAAATTTTCCGTGAACGCGCCCCACGGCCTCCCAGTCCTCGACGTCGGTCAGGTAAATCCGCGAGCGCACCACGTGCTCGAAGGAGGTTCCAGCTTCCTTCAAGATGCCGGCAATGATCGTCAGACACTGGTCCGCCTGCCCTGCAACATCCGCGTCATCGCAGCCCACGGGACCGGTGCCTGAAACCATCACATGCCGGCCGACACGCACCGCGCGGGAAAAGCCGATCACCGGCTCGAAAGGAGAAGTACCGGGAAAGTTCTGACGTTC
>CAXUDC010000009.1:20216-34243 GCA_964249685.1 uncultured Acidobacteriaceae bacterium | reverse complement strand
CCGCCGACGACCTTGGTCAGCTTGGAATCGACGATGCTCGAGAGCGGATTGCCCTTGAAGTCGGACGACACCAGCTCCTCATCGGTGAAGCCGAGGATGCCCTTGAGCTCGCCTTCGGACGCTGTCTTGAGCGCTGCGTTGATGCTTGCGACCGTGATCGGCTTCTCGGATACGAACGTCAGGTCGACCACCGAAACGTTCGGCGTCGGGACGCGGATCGCGAAGCCGTCGAGCTTGCCGTCCATCTCCGGAATGACCAGCTTGAGCGCCTTTGCGGCACCGGTCGATGACGGAATCATGCTCAGCGCAGCGGCGCGGGCGCGGCGCAGATCCTTGTGCGGCGTGTCCAGGATCACCTGGTCGTTGGTGTAGCTGTGGATCGTCGTCATGATGCCGGACGCGATGCCAAACGTATTGTGCAGCACGTGGACGACCGGCGCAAGGCAGTTGGTCGTGCAGCTCGCGTTCGAGAGCACGTTGTGCTTCGCCGGATCGTACTTCGCATCGTTCACGCCGAGCACGAGCGTGATGTCCTCGTTGGTCGCGGGCGCGGAGATGATGACCTTCTTCACGGTCGTGCCCAGATGCGTCTTCGCCTTGGTTCCGTCGGTAAAAAACCCGGTCGATTCGACGACAATCTCCGCGCCGACCGAAGCCCAGTCGAGCTTCGCGGGGTCGCGTTCGGCGAAAACCTTGATCGTCTTTCCGTCCACGATGAGCGAGTCTTCGGTCGAGGAGATCTCCTGCTTCAGGTTTCCCAGGATCGAGTCATACTTCAGCAGGTGCGCGAGCGTTGCGGGTGTCGTAAGGTCGTTCACGGCGACAAATTCGATCTCGGGATTGCCGAGCGCGGTGCGGAAGACGTTGCGGCCGATGCGGCCGAAGCCATTGATGCCAACTTTAACTGCCATGTGCACGAGCTCCTCTGAAATTGCTGTATGTACTGTTCCTTCGGAGGCTATCAAATGGTTCCTCCCCGCGCAATGCGTTTGCGGCTTGACAGGGCGTGTGTTACAAGCGTCATTAGCTGTCGCGGTACGATCGACACGCGCGGCGACCACTTCCGGCGCTCCGGTGCCAGGCACAAAGAGAGACAGCGCGAGATGCGCGATTGGATACGCGAACAGATGAGAAGACGCAGCAGACGTGGGCCGAACGAATCGGAATCAACCGGCAAGAGCGGACAGGAACTGCCTTCCGGACAACTGGCACCGTTGCGGCCGACCTACCCGGAACCAATTGCGAAGCCCGAAACGAAGCCTGAAGAAGCGATCTCGACGACGAGCGAAGTGCCGGTCGAGATGACGCCGGAAAACGAACCGGAGGCGTTTCCGCCGGTAGACGACAGCTTTGCGCCCGCCGCGGAAGGTGAGAAGATGGTGCTGGAGACGCAGCCTGAGTCGCTTGCGACGCCTCCCGCGGAGCAGGTTGCGGCCAAGAGTCCGCGAGGCTATGTTGTTCTTACCATTGGACTTCCAGGCTCCGGCAAGACGACCTGGTACAAGCGCCGCGGGGTCTCGCCGCTCTCGAGCGAGATGCTGCGCACGATCCTGTTCGACGACATCACCGATCAGCGCTACCAGGGGCTCGTTTTCTCCACGCTGCGCAGCCTGCTGCGCGCACGGCTGATCGCGAAAATGCCCTGGAACTATGTCGACGCAACCAACCTGAGCCCGCACGAGCGCCGCCAGTGGATCAAGATGGCGAAGAGTTTCGGCTACGAGGTGCAGGCTGTGTTTTTCGACGTGCCGCTGGCGGTTTGCCTGGAGCGCAACTCCAAGCGCGATCGTCAGGTAACAGACGAGGTGATGCACAAGATGGCGGAGCGTCTGCGTCCGCCGGTGTTCAAGGAGGGCTTCGACAAGATCACGGTTGTGAGGGTGAAGTCGGCTGCGGGCGAGGCGCCGGGCGTTGCGCCGGCTGATGCGGAGGCGGCGGTGTAGCCGGTTGCTCCCCCCTCCCCGATTTGATTCTAAGATCTTGATTGCAGAGGGCTTGGATCCAGACTTGTTGCTGATTCAAGTTGAACCGGAAAGGGTGCACGCACTTTTGTGGAGGGTGCATGACGGAGGCCGGTGTCAAATTTGAGGACGTGAGCTTTGTGGTGGGTGGGCGCACGCTGCTGGACAAGATTTCCCTGACGCTGGAGCCGGGGACGACGACGGCGCTGCTGGGTCGCAGCGGGTCGGGCAAGACGACGCTGATGCGCACGGTGAACGGGTTGGTGATGCCGAGCTCGGGAACGGTTTCGGTTGCGGGCAGGGCTACGACGGGGTGGGACCTGCTGGAGTTGCGGCGGGGGATCGGGTATGTGATTCAGGAGTCGGGGCTGTTTCCGCACTGGACGGTGGGGCGGAATGTGGGGCTCGCGATGGAGCTTCGCGGGTCAAAACCCACCTCTCAGGAGCGAGATGTGGGGCACGCGGGTTCGACGCGGGACCGGGTGGCGGAGGTGATGACGCTGGCCGGGCTGGAGGCTGGGCTGGCGGAACGGTATCCGTGGCAGCTGAGCGGGGGACAGCGGCAGCGCGTGGGGCTGGCGAGGGCGCTTGCCGGGGACCCCGGGGTGCTGCTGATGGATGAGCCGTTTGGGGCGCTCGACCCGATGACGCGCGCGGAGATGCAGGGGATGGTGGTGGACCTGCTCGGGCGGGTGCGGAAGACGGTGCTGCTGGTGACGCATGACCTGGAGGAGGCCTTATTTCTGGCTTCGCGGGTGGTGTTTCTGGAGGGCGGGCGAGTGGTGGCGGATCTAGCTTCAGGGGATGTGGCGGGGTCGGCAAATGAGCATGTGAGGAAGTATGTGGCGGCGGTGCATCGTGGAGGAGGGATCAACCCCACTCATAACGAGGAGGCCGTTATAAATGGGGCACCCAAAGCTCGGGAGGACCTGTAGTGGGGTTCCTGCGGCTGCATGGGGCAGAGATCGGACGGCTTACGTTCGAGCACCTGTGGCTGACCGTGTTTGCGATGCTGTTGGCGACGGGGATCGGCCTGCCCGTGGGCATCTGGCTGACGCGGCATGAGCGTTGGGCGCGGCCGGTGATCGCGGTCGCGAACGTGATCCAGGTGATCCCGAGCCTGGCGCTGTTCGGGCTGCTGCTGCCGGTGCCGTGGCTGGGAGAAAACGCGGCGCGGCTCGCGATCCTGGCGCTGACCGGCTACGCGCTGCTGCCGATCGTACGCAATACGTATGCGGGGGTGCGCAGCGTGGACCCGGCGCTGGTGGATGTGGCGCGCGCGATGGGGATGACGGACGGGCAGCGGCTGTGGAAGGTGGAGCTGCCGCTGGGGGCGAGTGTGATCCTGGCCGGGCTGCGGACGGCGACCGTGACCTGCGTGGGCGTGGCTACGATCGCGGCGGCGATCGGCGCCGGCGGGTTGGGGGAGTTGATCTTTCGTGGAGTGGCTTCAGTCGATAATGGGTTGGTGCTGGCGGGAGCGATCCCGGCGGCGTTGCTGGCGCTCGCGGCGGATGGTGGATTGGGATGGCTGGAGGGGAGGCTTGCGGTTCGGCGGAGTTGAGGGAGTGGTGATGCTTAAAAGCAAAAGCTTATTCATGAGTTTTTAGTTTGGTAGTTTTCAGCTTTTGGTGAAACGGGAGGAGTTGTGTAGCTTGAGAGCTGGTTGGGCTATCTTCGGGCTGTTCGCGCTTACGGCGTGCGCGCCTCCGCGTGGGTCGCGCATCGTGATCGGCGCGAAGAACTTTACCGAGCAGGTGGTGCTGGGCGAGCTGCTTGCGCAGGAGATCGAGGCGGTCTCACACCAGAAGGTGGAGCGGCGGTTTTACCTGGCGGGCAGCTACCTTTGTCATCAGGCGCTTGTCAGCGGGCGAATCGACGCTTATGTGGAGTACACGGGGACGGCGCTCACGGCGATTTTGAAGCAGCCGCTGCCGGCGGTGAAGGACGCGGGTGAGGTGTTTGGGACCGTCAGCCGGCTCTACGACGAACGCTACAAGGTGAAGGTGGAGCCCGGGTTGGGATTTGAGGACACCTTTGCGATGGTGGTGCGGGGGGCGGATGCGCGGCGGCTGGGGCTGGTGCGGATTTCAGACCTGGGTGGTATGGACCCCACCTCTCAGAATCGAGAGATGGGGCACCCGTGGCGGCTGGGGGTGGGGTATGAGTTTCAGGCGCGGCCGGATGGGCTGGATGGATTGGAGAAGGCGTATGGGTTGCAGTTTGCGCGGCCTCGCGTGATGGACCTGGGGCTGCTGTACCGGGCGCTGGGGGCGGGGCAGGTGGATGTGATCGCGGGGAACTCGACGGACGGGCCGATCCGGGCGCTGGGCTTTACGGTGCTGGCCGACGACAGGCACTACTTTCCGCCGTATCAGGCAGTGCCGCTGGTGCGCGAAGACTCCGTGCGCGCACACCCGGAGATGCAGGTGGCGATGGACCGGCTGGCCGGGCAGGTGAACGCGACGGAGATGCAGGCGATGAACGACGCGGTCGACGGCAAGCATGAGGATGTGGGGGAGGTGGTGAGGCGCTTTCGGGCATCGAAAGGGCTATGAGCGTCGAGCCATGGTTGCGCGGGACGTTGGGGGAGTACGACGCGGTGCGGCGGCAGGTGCTGCATGCGATGGAGCTGGCGCGTGAAGATGCAGAACGCTGGTGCGCGGGGCTGACGGATCACGAGGTCAACGCCAGGCCGTTCGGAGTGGCGCCGGTGGCGTTCCACCTGCGGCACGTGGCGCGAAGCCTGGATCGTTTGCTGACCTATGCCGCGGGGGAGCAGCTTACGGACCAGCAGATGGTCGAGCTGCGGACGGAGCTGGCCCTGGGTGCTACGACCGGGGAGGCGATGCGGGAGTTCGAGGTGGGGGTGGGGCGGGCGATGGTGCGGATCGGGGGGATCTCGCCGGAGCGTTTTGCGGAGGTGCGGGGTGTGGGGCGCGAGGGTCTGCCGGCTACGGTCGGGGGCCTGGTGGTGCACTGCGCGGAGCATACGCAGAGGCACGTGGGGCAGATGGTGACGACGGCGCAGGTGGTGGTGGGGATGCGGGATAGCGGGGGGCCCCACTCATCGCGGTGAGACTGCGATAAATGGGGCACGGAGGAGTTGCTGCGGGTTAGACGTCTACTGCGTGGCGGCCGCCTGCGGGGGCTTCGTCGCGCGTGACGGGGAGCGTGGGCGCGCCGTTCAGCTGGGCGCGCAGGTCGTCGTCGCTGGTGCGGGCGAAGTAGGCGCGCAGGTCTTCTTCAGGCGTGCGTGCTCCCAGGTAGCCGCGCAGCAGGCGCTCGATGGCGGCGGGCGTGTCCTCGGCGGTGGCGCGGTAGCCGAGCGGCCGCGCCGGTCCGGCGTACTTGCCGACCGCGCCGCCGACGCAGAAATAGAACGCATCCTGCAGTACGCCGTCCTTCTTCAGCTTCTTGCCCTCCAGCCCGATGTCGGCGATCCAGTGCTGGCCGCAGCTGTTGGTGCAGCCGGTGACGTGCAGCTTGATCTGCTGGTCGAAGCCGGGCAGGCGCTCCTCCATCTCGCTGACGAGCCACTTGGCGAAGCCCTTGGTTTCGGCGATGGCGAGCTTGCAGAACTCGGTCCCGGTGCAGGCCACGGCGCCGCGCCAGAAGGGGGAAACGTCCACCTGCAGGTCGATCGTCTTGAGGTCCTCGACGAGCGCGATCACGTTTTCGTTCTTGACGTTTACGACGACGATGTTCTGCATGATCGTTGCGCGGAGATGCCCGTCGCCGTGCTTTTCCGCCAGGTCGGCGAGCGCGTGTAGCTGGTCGCCCGAGAGCCGGCCGCGCAGCACCGAAGCCCCCACGGCCGAGAGCCCCGGCTGCTTCTGCGGGGTCACGCCGACGTGGTCGCGGTAGACGTCGTCCGGCACCAGGTCCTCGCTCACAGGCGAGGGGTCCAGCGTGTAGCCGAGCTTCTCCTCGATCGCGGCGAGCATCGAGTCGGCCGTCCAGCCATGGCGCATGAAGAGGTACTTGATGCGGGCGCGCGTGCGGTTTTCGCGCAGCTCCTGCTGCTCGCGGAAGATCTCCGCGACGGCGACCACGACGGCCAGCGCCTTGTCCTGCGGGACGAACGCGGGGATGCGCACGGCCATGTGCGGCTCCGTGCTGAGGCCGCCGCCGACGCGCAGGGTATAGCCCACCTCTTCGCCGCGCTGGATCGCGGTCAGGGCGAGGTCGTTGATCTCCGGATACGTGCACCACAGCGGGCAGCCTGTGACCGAGATCTTGAACTTGCGCGGCAGGTTGTAGAACGCCGGGTTGGCGGTCAGGTGATGGGCGATTTCGATCGCGAGTGGGCTCGCATCGACGAGCTCCGTGTGGTCCAGCCCGGCGAGCGGGCAGCCCGTGACGTTGCGCACGACGTCGCCGCAGGCGCCCTTGGGGGACAGGCCGATCTCGGTCAGCTTGTCGGTGATCTCGACCAGCGCGCCGATCGTGAGCCAATGCAGCTGGATGTTCTGCCGGGTCGTAATATCGGACAGGTTGCGCGCGTACTTTTGCGCGATGTCCGCGATGACGTGCAGCTGGTGCGAGGTCAGCAGGCCGTTCGGCAGGCCGATGCGCATCATGAAGAATTCGGTCGCCTTGCCCTCGCCGTTTGCGCCGCCGGTCACGCCCAGGCCGTCGCCCTGCGTGTAGATGCCCCACCATTTGAAGTAGAGTCCGGTCCACTCGGGCGCCACGGCGTCGCGGCCGGCGAGCGCGTACTGGCGCACCTCGTCCCAGGCGTCCCACGGGTTCTTCGCCAGCTTGAGCCGCTCGGATTTCTGGGCCTTGGTTTCTTTTACTTCTTTCGCTGGAGCGGCAACTGCAGGTGTTACGGCGAGATCGTCGGCGGGCATTGGGCGGGGTCCTTTGAAGAGGGTTGCGGGCAAAAGCAAAGCCCACGATTGGGTTCGTGGGCGGCGGCAAGGTTGCGGGGCGACGGGCCCTCAGGCAACAAGACAGCGCGCGGGGGCGCAACAACAAAGGCTGGCGCTCGCTCGCGTTGATCTGGACCACTGCATCTCTCAAAGGTATGGGTCGCCCGGACAAGAGTCAAGGCGCACGCCGGCCGGCTTTGGCGTGCGCCCAACAGTTCACCCTCCGAACGAGTAGGTCACGGTAACGGTCGTTTCGACCGCCGTCGGCTGACCGTTGAGCAGGTAAGGCTTGTAGACCCACTGCCGGACCGCCTCGAGCGCCGACGCCCGCAACTCCTGCGGGCCCGAGACCACCTCCAGCGCGGATACCGTGCCGTCCTGGCCGATGATGGCGTGGAGCACGACACTGCCCGCGATGCGCGTAGCTTTCGCGTCCGGCGGATAGACTGGCGCTACCTTGCTGACGACCAGGCCGGCCATTACTCTAGCGGACACGCGCGGGGTGCCGGAGCCCTGCGCGCTGGGCATGGCTGTCGTGTGCGTCACGAGCGCCTGCTGCCTGGCTTCGGCGACCAGCTGCGAGATGTCGGGTGGCGTCATGGCGCCGGCCTTGAGTTCGGCGTCGGTTGCGGCCTGGATCTGCCGGTGAAACTCGGGGCTGTTCAGCTGCCGGCGCATCGCGTCCATCTGCTTGCGCAGGGCCGCGGTCTCCTCGCTCGCCCTTACGCCCTCGGCGGCGGCCTGGGCGATCTGCTGCCTGAACTCCGGGCTGTCCAACTGCGCGCGGAGCTCGTCTATCCGCTGCTTGATCTCCGCGGTGTTTGCGGCTTTGAGGTCTTGCTGGAGCCGGAGGTCTTGGAGCTCTGCGGCCGCGTTCGCTAGATCGGCTGACGCCTGCTTCAAGTCGTTCTGTTCGGTCTTGGTGAGTGCGGACTTGTTTGTCGCGGCTGGCTTCGTCAGGGTCTGCGGAGTTGGGGCGATTGTTGCCGCTGCGGCAGGAGTTTGAGTAGCGGCGACTGCCTGGGCCGGGTGCTCGGCGGCCAAGACCAGGGGCGTCAGGTGGACGAAGGAGACGGTTGCGGCAGCGGCGCTGAACACGGCCATCCCAGCCGAGAGACGCAGAAGCCGGGAAGCGGTACGAAGGGGTGCGGGCGGGGCGATGAGGTGCATCATGCGTTCCTCCAGAAGGTTGGACGTGCGTTGGAAGAGCCCGGCAGAGCTGCTGGTGGGATCGCTGCCGGGGTGGATGAGTCGTTGCGCGAGGCTGAGCAGCACGTGCGCGTAGGCCGCGGGCGAAGGCAGCGCGCTCGCCGCAACGGCGTCGCAGAGCAGCTCGCGGGCATGCTGAATCTGGCGGTGAACCATCGCCGTCGCAGGGTGATACGCGACCGGCAGTGCGATCAGGCGCAGCATCAGGTTTACCGCCGGATCGCGCCGGTGCAGGTGCGCGAGCTCATGCGCCAGCACCGCTCGCAGAGGCTCCGGCGGACCCGCCAGCAGCTCGGCCGGCAGCAGGATCACTGGCTGGAGGATGCCTGCAACCATCGGCGTCGCGTGGGGCGCATGCAGTACACGCAGCGAGGCGTTTCCGCCAAGGCCGGCCATCTTCTCGCGCTCGGCCGATGACAAGACGTACGGCGTCGAAGCCCGCACCAGCCGCCGCAGCCTGCCGTGCGACCGCAGCAGACGCAGTAGGAAGATGCCGGTCAGCAGCAGATAGAACCCGGCCAGCAGGTCACGCGTCCGCGGCTCGATCCGCACCTCGTAGAAGGGCAGCGAAGGCCGCGGAAGCGTGTGTAGCAACGCACCGGCGACCACCTCGTCATCGGCTGAGACCTCCACCGCCGCGGCTACGTCCGTGCGCGCGCCGCGCAGGGGCACGCCCACGCAAAGCAGCAGCGTCGCCATCCAGACCACGTATCGCACCCCTGCCGAGGCCCGCAGCAGCCGCAGCCCACACCCGCAGCAGAGCGCCAGCAGCGGCACCTGCCACAGCGAGTTCGCAAAGTAGTTGAACACGGCCGCCAGGCTCATGCGCGGCCTGCTTCCGCCTTGCGCTCAGCCTCGGCCACCACCTTTGTGAGCCGTTCCAGATCCTGCGAGGTGATCCCGCGCGTCTCCACGAAAGCCATCAGCAGCGCCTCGTCGGAGCCGCCGAACATGCGCTTCACCAGGTCCTCGAGAGCCGTGCCGGTCGCGCGCCGACGCGTCACCGCGGGCCGGTAGCGAAACGCCCGGCCGTCCTGCACGCGCTTCACCTTGCCCTTGCGCAGCAGCACGTTCAGCATGGTCATGATGGTCGTATAGGCGAGCTCATGGGCCATGCGCGGCTGCAGCTCGGCGACCGTCGCGGGCCCGTGATCCCACAGCAGGTTCATGATCTCGAGCTCGAGCGGGGTGAGGGTCTGCTTTTTCAGTGCCATGCGTCTTCGCCTCCTTGACTACTACATCGTTAGTAGTCTTCTACGCCGCACGCCCGGTCCTTGTCAACTAGAAACTTAGTAGGTCGCGGGGTGCCCCATGATCACCGGAGCGCAGCGAAGCTTATCGTGGGCGCAGGCACTTGCGCTGCCTCACTGGCACCTAAGGAAGATAAGTCTGTCCATCGCGCTCTCTTTACGTAGTGTCTGACGAATCAAACATCGCGCTTTGGAGACTCATCGTGCCCGGAGAAGAGACCGTATCGCGAGGGCTAAGGCCCACTCTTGTGGCTGAACCAGATGTCCGGGCTGAAGCGCGAACCTATCTCAGAAGCAAGAACACGATCCAGAGCGATTCGTCAGAAACTACCTAGAGCGCCGGGGCTAAAGCTCCTTCATTCCATTGGGCTTGTTCGTGGGACTGAAGTCCCATGCTTCGGCCCGAGTAGTTGTAAGAGAGTCACTCAAGCCGTTCCGCGCTAAAATCGTCTAGAAAAGCATCAGGGAGAACTCGATGGGAGCGTTTCGCATGGCAGCACTGGTCACCGCAGGGGCAATCGCAATCGGCACGGCACAGGCGCAGGATAGCAAATTCGGCCCCACCAACCCTTTCTATGCCGCCAGCCCGCTGCCGTTCCAGGCGCCGCCCTTCGACCGCATCCACGACACCGACTACGAGCCCGCGATGCTTGCCGGCATGGCCCAGCAGGAGGCCGAAATTCGTGCCATCGCCGACAACGCCGCCGCGCCCACCTTCGACAACACGATCCTCGCCATGGAGAAATCAGGCGAGCTCCTGCACCGCGTGTCCTCCGCTTTCGGGGGCGTGGCCGGCGCGTACACCAATCCCAATCTTGAGAAAATCCAGCAGAACATGGCCCCCAAGGAGGCAGCGCACCGCGACGCCATCTATCTCGACACCAAGCTCTTCCACCGCGTGGAGGCTGTCTACAACCAGCGCCAGACGCTCCACCTCGACCCTGAATCCGTCCGCCTCGTCGAGGTCACGTACCGCGACTTCATCCACGCCGGCGCGCAGCTCGATGCCGCCGGCAAGACGCGGCTGAAGCAGATCAACGCGGAGGAGTCTCAGCTTTCGAACCAGTTCAGCCGCCGCCTGCTCGCCGCCAACAAGGCCGGCGCGTTCATCACGACCGACACCACGCTGCTCGCCGGGCTGAGCGATGCGCAGCTTGCCGCAGCCGCCGCCGACGCGAGGGCCCGCAACGTCCCCGGCTACGTTCTGCCGCTGCAGAACACGACGCAGCAGCCGCAACTGGCGCAGATGAGCTCGCGCGAAGGCCGCAAGCAGCTCTTCGACCACTCCTGGAACCGCGCCGAGCACGCTGGAGATAACGACACTCGCGAGACCATCGCGAAGCTCGCCAAACTGCGAGCGGAAAAGGGCAAGCTCCTCGGCTTCGACAGCTACGCGGCCTGGAAGCTGCAGGACCAGATGGCGAAGACACCCGAGGCCGCGATCCACTTCATGGACGCGCTCGTGCCGGCCGCGACCGCCCGCGCGGGCAGGGAAGCGAAGGACATCCAGGACGTCATTGATTCTCAAGCGAAGGACGCCCAGAACGGCGGCTTTCAGCTCGCGCCCGCCGACTGGGAGTTCTACTCCGAGCAGGTCCGCAAGGCCCGATACGACCTCGACGAGACGCAGGTCCGGCCCTACTTCGAGATCTCGAACGTGCTCCAGAACGGCGTCTTTTACGCCGCCACCCGGCTCTACGGCATCACGTTCAAGGAGCGTCACGACATTCCCGTCTACGCGCCTGACGTGCGGGTCTTCGAGGTGTTCAACGCCGACGGCAGCCACCTCGCGCTCTTCTACTGTGACTACTGGAAGCGCGACAACAAGCGCGGCGGCGCCTGGATGAGCGAGTTCGTCGGGCAGTCGCGCCTGCGCAACACCACGCCCGTGGTCTACAACGTAGCCAACTTCACCAAGCCCGCCGCCGGCCAGCCCGCGCTCATCACCTACTCCGACGTCACGACCATGTTCCACGAGTTCGGCCACGCGCTCCACGGCATGTTCGCCGCGGCCGAGTACCCGTCGCTCTCCGGCACCAGCGTCCCGCGCGACTTCGTCGAGTTCCCGTCGCAGTTCAACGAGCACTGGGCCACCAACCCGGAGGTCTTCGCGCACTTCGCCAAGCACTACCAGACTGGCGCACCCATGCCTGCCGAGCTCGCCGCCAAGCTGAAGCGCGCCGCCGACTTCAACCAGGGCTACGCCTTCACGGAGCTGCTCGCCGCTGCCGAGCTCGACATGCAGTGGCACACCCTGGCCGCCACTGCGCCGCTGCAGGAGCCGGACGCCTTCGAGCAGGCCGCGCTCCAGAAGAAGTCGCTCGCACTGCCGCAGGTCCCGCCGCGCTACCGTTCCAGCTACTTCTCGCACATCTGGGGCGGCGGCTACTCGGCCGGCTACTACGCCTATCTGTGGTCGGAGATGCTGGACGACGCGGCCTATCAGTGGTTCGTCGATAACGGCGGCCTGACGCGCGCCAACGGCGACCGCTTCCGCCAGATGGTCCTGTCGCGCGGCAACACCGAGGATCTGACCACCATGTACGACCGCTGGCTGGGCGGCGAGCCCAGGATCGCCCCGATGCTGAAACAGCGCGGCCTAACTCCAGAAACCAAGTAGCGTAAGCCCCGGGGTGCCCCATGATCACCGCGGTTGATCGCGGTCATCGTGGGGTGAGTGCTCTTCAACAGCACAGCCCCAAAGCACCGCCTACAACCCCACGGAGGCGCCCCGATCCCGCTCAAGCCCGCGACCCTCCTCCTCACCCTGACGCTCGCCAACCTGCACGCCTGCGGCCAGCCCCCCGCCCCGCAGGGCACGCTGTCGCCCCGCCTGCAGAACATCAGCCGCCTCTATGACGGCATGCAATCCGACTACTGGATCTACCTGCCGCCGCACTACGACCA
The DNA here is from genome assembly GCA_964249685.1 of uncultured Acidobacteriaceae bacterium. Taxonomy (GTDB): domain Bacteria; phylum Acidobacteriota; class Terriglobia; order Terriglobales; family Acidobacteriaceae; genus Edaphobacter. The sequence goes on along the minus strand of CAXUDC010000009.1, from coordinate 22,039 downwards.
CGCCAAGCCGGCCGCGCTGATGGTCTTCCAGGACGGCGAGCCCTACCTGGACCCGAAGGGCGATCACTACGCGCTCGCTACCCTGGACCGGCTCGAGGCGCAGGGCAGCATGCCGCCCGTCATCGCCGTCTTCATCAATCCGGGCAGCATCGAGAACTCCCCCGGCACCCCGACCTACCGGGCCGTCGCCGCTTACGCTGACAAGTGGTCCCGCTCGCTCGCCGACTCCATGCGTTCGGTTGAGTACGACACCGTCTCGGACCGTTATGCGCGCTTTCTCGACACCGAACTGCTGCCGGAGGTGGAAAAGCAGTACCCGCTCCGCCACGACGCCTACTCCCGCGCCATCACCGGCTCCTCCTCGGGCGGTATCGCCGCCTTCAACGCCGCGTGGCAGCAGCCGGAGAGCTTCTCCCGGGTCATCTCCTGGATCGGCTCCTTCACCGCCATCCAGTGGCATGAAGATCCGGCGGTCCCGGACGGCGGCCAGGACTATCCCGACAAGGTCCTCCGCGAGCCCCACCGCAACCTCCGCGTCTGGACCCAGGACGGCATCCGCGACATGGAAAACGATCGCTACGGCTCGTGGCCGCTGGCCAATATCCGTCTCGCCAACGCGCTCAAGCTGAAGGGTTACGACTTCCATTTTTCCTTCGGCAGCGAAGGCCACAGCCAGAAGCACGGCGGCGCGGAGTTCGCCGAAGAGCTCACCTGGCTCTGGCGCGGCTATAACCCCGCCCTGACTGCCGAGACCTACACCCAGGAGGCTGCGGAGGCCGCCAAGGCGCCCTTTCGCGTCACGATCACCAACCGCTAATCCTGAAAACGCCTTTGTATTTTGTTGTCATCCCGTAGGGATCCGCGGTTCGCTTGGCGCGCGTAAAGCCCAAAGGAATATGGCCTAGCCCCGTTTATTTCGAAGTGTAGCCGCAGCGACAATGCGGAGACCCTTCGCTTCGCTCAGGATGACGGCAAGAGAAAGAACAGCAGCTACACTTTGAGGTAAACGGGTCTAAGCCTCCGCAAGGCTGCTATCATCCTTCCCCTGCAACATCGAAAACTTGTGTCGCACATCGTTTCCGCGCACCCAGAAGATCACGTCCTCCGCAATGTTGGTTGCATGGTCCGCGGCCCGTTCCAGGTTGCGGCTGACGATGATCGTGTTCAGCGACTCCTCCGTCGACAGCGTATGTTTCGTCATGCAATCGACCAGTTCGCGCTGGATGACGCGGTTCATGTCGTCGATCTCGTTGTCCATCTCGAGCACACTCTCGGCCAGCTTGGAATCGCCTTCGAGCAGCGCCTGGATGGCTCGGCGGATCATCACGCCGACCTTCGCGCCCATGGTCCGGATGTCGGCCGGATGACAGGCCTCCGCCGCCCCCGGGGCCGCGACGTCCGCGGCCATCGCGCGCGAGGCGATGTTGGTCGCCTGGTCGCCGATGCGTTCCAGGTCGCCGTTGATCTTGATCACCGAAAGAATGAAGCGCAGGTCGATCGCCATCGGCTGCTCCTTCGCGAGCAGCTCGTAGGCCATCTCGTCGACCGAGGTCTCGGCCGCGTTGATCGCCTTTTCGATCTCTTTGACGTGCTGCGACAGCCCCTCGTCGCGATTCACGTACGCCTCCACCGAGAATTCCAGCGCCTGTTGCGAGAGCGCCGCCATGGCAAGCAATTTGTCCTTCAACGCGACCAGCTGCTGCTGAAAATGAATCCGGGGCATGGTGAACTCCTGACCGCATGTAAACCATCATCTTACTGGAATGACATTGCAGCAGGATAAACCAAGCAGGGGAATCAACCCGGGTGCCCCATTCATCGCG
>CAXUDC010000009.1:6855-20116 GCA_964249685.1 uncultured Acidobacteriaceae bacterium | reverse complement strand
CGGGCCGCACGAAACCCCGCCATTCCGTGCACGCCACCTCCGGGAGGCGTAGAAGAACTACAGAGAAAGATCCCCGGGTCGCTCGTCCCATACTCTCGCACGGTAGGCCGGAAGAGCATCTGCTTCGCGGTCATCGCGCCGCCGGAAAGATCGCCGCCAACCAGGTTGGGATTCCACCCTTCGAGCGCCGCCGTCGTCCAGGTACGCCGCGCCAGGATGCAGTCGCGGAACCCCGGCGCAAATCGCTCTACCTGCGCCTCGATCGCCTCGGTCCGGTCCTGGGTGGACCCGTTCGGGACGTGGCAGTAACCCCAGGCGGTGTGCTTGCCGGCCGGTGCGCGCGTCGGATCGCAGACCGAAGGCTGCACCAGCAGCACAAACGGCCGCTCCGAGCAGACGCCGTTGAAGACTGCCTGCTCTGCCGCGGCTATCTCCTCGATCGTCCCGCCGACGTGAACGGTCGCGGCTTGCCTGCACGCCGTCGCGGCCCACGGGATCGGCTCGGACAAAGCCCAGTCCACCTTGAACGCGCCCGGGCCAGGCTTGAACGACCGCAGGGAAGCCTTGTAGCCTTCGCTCAGCCGCGCGCCGGCGATGCGCGCCATCGCCGCGGTTCCGGTGTCGAAGACGGTCACGTCCGCATGCGGCAGGTCTTCGAGCCGCTCGACAACTTGCCCCGTGACGATCTTTCCGCCAAGCTGTACGAGGCAGGCGGCGAGCGCATCGCTCAGCCGCTGCGCGCCGCCTGCGACCACCGGCCACCCCGTCGTGTGTCCCGCGGTGCCGAGCACCAGGCCGATCGCCGCACTCAACGGCGCGTCGAGCGGCATGACCGAATGCGCCGCGCAGCCCGCGAACAGCGCCCGCGCGCGCTCGCCCGTGAAAGTTCGCTTTGCCAGCGCCGTGGCCGAAAGCAGCGCAGGCAGACCGAACCGCGCCAGAGCCAAAGCATGCCGCGGCACGTGAACGACCGGACCGAGAATCTCCGGCACGAGCTCCTGCCAGCGCTCCGCTAGTGGCTCGAACAACGCTTGCCAGGCTGCACCGTCGCTCGCCCCAAGCTGCTCCTGGACATCTTTGAAACCTGCCGAGATCCCCGCTGCAACGCCTCCGTGCAGCGGATGCGCGACCGCGGTCTCCGGCTGGACCCAGCGCAGCCCAAACCGCTCCAGATCGAGCGAGCGGAAGAACGGCGAAGCGACGCCCATCGGGTAGGCCGACGAGCCCAGGTCGTGTACGAAGCCGGGCAGCGTCAGTTCCGCGGAGGCGCAGGCGCCGCCGATGCGATCCTGCCCTTCATACACCGTCACCTGTGCGCCGGCCTGCGCCAGCGTGATGGCCGCCGCCAGCCCGTTCGGTCCCGAGCCGATTACATTTGCCTGCATGCCAGTCACCTGCCGGGACGTGTCCGCTATACTCGCGGAAGCCCCTGAAGGATGGTTAGATGCCGTTGCGCTCCGCCCGTGTCCGTGCCCGTTCGTTGCCGCTGCAAGCGGTTCTGTGCGCCGCGCTCTTCCTCCTCGCCGAGATCATCGCGCGGCCCTTCACGCGCTTCGCCATCGCGGACGAGTGGTCCTACGCGAAGACCGCAAAGCTGCTCGCCGAGACCGGCCACATCGTCTTCAACGGCTGGGCGACCGCGATGCTTGGCTGGCAGCTCTATCCCGCCGCGCTGCTGATCCGCCTCTTCGGTTTCTCGTACGACATCTGCCGCATGTCGACGCTCGGCGCCGCGGTCGTCTCGACGGCGCTGCTGCAGCGCATCTTCGTCCGCTCCGGCGTGGGCGAGCGCAACGCCACGCTGGCCACGCTCGCGCTCGTACTTTCGCCCATCTACATGGAGCTCTCTGTCACCTTTATGACGGACATCAACGGCTTGCTCGCGTTGCTGCTCTGCCTTTACGGCTGCCTGCGCGCGCTGCAGGCAGCGAGCCAGAACGCCACCATCGCATGGCTGCTCTTCGCCGTCGCGACGAACGCGATTGTCGGTTCAGCGCGGCAGCTTGGCTGGCTCGGCGTGCTGGTGATGGTGCCCTGCACGCTGTGGCTGCTGAGGCGCAATCGCAGGATTGTCGCTGTGGGCGCGGTGTTCACGCTCTGCGGGTATGCGTTCATCGCATGGTGCATGCATTGGTCCAAGCAGCAGCCTTACTTCCTCGGCGAGCCCGTCTTCGCCAGCATTCGCGGCCTGCACGACGTCGGCAAGATGGTCCGTGAGCTCGCCCGCGCGGCGCTTGAACTGCCCTTCCTGCTGACCGCGCTGCTGGTCGCGTTTCTGCCCGAGCTGCGCCGCAACGGCCGAAGGTTCTGGGTCTTTCTTGCGGTGTTCGCCGTCCTCTATACCGCGGTTGCGGTCCGCCTGACGCCGAGCCATGGACCGGGCCAGATTCTCGAGCCTCTGCTCAACGACTGGCTTTCGTCCGCGGGTTTCTACTACCCGGCGCACGCGTTCCTGGCGACTCATCCGCCGGTCGTTCTGGGCACGGTTGTGCGTGCGATCCTTACGGGTTTTTCGCTACTTTGTACGCTCTGCACGATCGCGTTTATGCTGCGTCTGCGCAGGCTCGCACCAGCTCAAAACGCCTCCGCGACGAGCTGGCATCAGCTCCTGTGGCTGGTCGGTCCGGTGCTTGCCGCGTATGCGATCCTGCTGGTGCCGCGATCGCTGCATGAGCTCTTCGACCGCTACCTGATTGGACTTGCGCCGTTCGCGGCTCTGTTAATTGTGCGCGCTTACCAGGATTATCTGCGGCCGAATCTGCCCGTCGCCGTGACCGTTCTGGTCGCGCTTGTGGCGCTGTTCAGCGTTGGCTGTGTGCACGATCTGTTTGCGCTGGACCGTGCGCGCTATGATCTTGCGGTGGAAGTCACGAGCTCAGGCGTGCGCGATACGGCGCTCGACGGCGGGTTTGAGTATAACGACGAGGTGGAGTTGCGGCACTCGGCGTTCCTGAATGACGACCGGATCGTGAAGCCTGCGGGAAGCTACCAGGCGATGGATCCGAACCGCGCGCCAAGTTGCGATGGCAGGACGGAGCTGGACGAGCATTATCGTCATGGAATGCCCCAGCTTGGGTTCGCGTTCGAGCGGAACGCGTGCGCGGGTGCGACTGAGTTTGCTCCTGTGGCTTATCGCTCCTGGTTGAAGTTTCGGTTGGTGAGTCTGTATGTAGTGCGGTATCAGGGGCCGTTGCGCTAGGCGAGTCGAGTTCTGTTGTCTCCTGTCGCCATTCCCATGCAGGGTAGCTTGTTCAAGCGAAAAGCAGATCCCTCCGGGATGAAATACGAAAGATCAGACAGCAAAGCCGCCCCCTGAAGGAGCGGCTTTGACCTGCAGGAATAAGGATTAGCGGTGACGGACAGGTGCCTTGGCGGGGGCTTTAGCGGGTGCCTTCTTGGCGACTACGGACGCGTCCGTCATCGTGATCAAGACCGGCTTCTGCGTGTAGGAGCTGTAGGTGCCGATGAGCGAGACCTTTGACCCTACCGCAGGGATCGTCTTCAGCGGCTCCTTCATGGTGAAGGAGAAGTCGGCGGTCTTGGACTGGATGGCATCGTCGGAGACGGCGACCTGGAGCTGGTCGGCGGTGGCGCTGATGACGACGGCGTCCGGGATCTGGCTCTCCTTGCCCTTGATGGTGTTGAAGACCTTGTCCGCGTCCGTGGCCTTGCCGTTGGCGATGACGTATTCCTTGTCGCTCAGGGCGAGCTTGGGAATGTCCTCCTCCTTGGTGCCGGCGAGCAGGGCGGTGACCTGATCTTCAGGCGTGGGGGCGGGGGTGATCTTCAGGTCCGCGGGCGGGTTCAGGTTGGCCTTGGACGACGCGACGACCGCGTCGTAACCATCCGTGCCACCATGAAACTTCTTGTAGCAATAAGTGGCGAGCGGCTGGAACTGGGCCTTGAACTGGTCTGGGGCGAGCGACGCGGTGCGCGTGGCGTAGAAGGTGCAGTTGACGTAGTCGGGTGGGGTGGACTGGTAGTAAGCAGTCGCGAGCGAGTAGTCGACCTGGAGGACGGCGGGTGTGCCCTGGCTCTCGGCCGGGTAGGCGGCGAGCTCCTTCTTGAAGGCGTCGATGGCGGTCGGGCTGTCCTTCTTGGCGTTGGCCGCCGCGCCGATGGCGTCGTAGAAGAAGGGGATGGCGTAGGCTTCCTGCTTGGCGAAGACGTCGGGCGTGATGCCGTCGGCGGGCGTCTTGACCAGGAGACCCTTCTGGGCCCAGGTGGAGGCACCGTCGAGGTCCTTGTTTTCGGTGCGGAAGGCGACTTCGAACAGGTACGCCTGGAGATTGTTGGGGCTGACCGCGAGCACGTTGTCGGCGGCGGTGATGGCCTTGGTGTGATCGCCCTGGCTGTAGGCGACCATGATGCGGGCGAGGACGTCGGCCTTGACGGCCGATTTGGGGTACTTGGTCAGGTAGGCCTCGTAGGCTGCGGCCTGGGCGGCGGGGGTGGTCTGCTTGCCGGCAGCCTCGTAGTCGGCGTACTCGGCCGGGTCCATCTGGACCTGGCCCTGCGCGTGGGCGGCGCTCAGGTGCGGGAGGAGGCCAGGCGAAACCATGAGAGCGGAAACCGCCAGGAGAGACGCAATTGCTGCCTTCTTCATTCAGTGCTCCTCAGAAAATTTCTTTCGTTCCTCAGACTCTATCATTGCGCCAAGGGTTTTCCGGCTAGCTTTCACGGCGTTTGTGTGATGGCAGGGTGAAGGGCGGGCCGCTGAAATAGATTATAGGAAGGCGGGTGGGTGTGCGCAAGCGTGGGGTTGATCTGTCTGGGGGATGGTTGCTGGTTGGAGCTTTGGGGGTGATTTTCAGCTGACAGCTGTGAGCTATGAGCTGACAGCTGTCAGCGTCCCGGGGTATGAGGGTAGTAGATGTGGGTTTGCACCTTGCGGTGTGCAAGTTACGCAGGGAATGGATTTGGGCTTGGCTTATCCACAACAGGCTGGGCCTGCCCCGTTGATTCGGGTTAGGGTGGCGGCTAGAGTTGAGCCTTGGCCCCCTGTGTACGATCCCTCGGGGGCGAAGGATGCGCGATGCTCAAGCTGAAGAAGGTTACGATTCTCGGGTTCAAGTCGTTTTGCGATCGGACGGAAGTGCAGCTTGCGGGCGAAGGCATTGCGGCGATTGTGGGGCCGAACGGCTGCGGGAAGTCCAATATCTCGGACGCGATTACGTGGGTGCTGGGCGAGCAGAGCGCCAAGAGCCTGCGCGGGATCAAGATGGAAGACGTGATCTTTGCGGGGACGCGCGACCGCAAGCCCACGGGGATGGCGGAGGTGTCGCTGACCCTGGTGGATCCCGAGGTGTATGACGGGACCGAGGATCAGGGGACCTCGAACGATGTGACAATCGACAGCCGGGTGGCGACGGACTGGAACGAGACGGAGTTTCGCCGGGAGCGGGCGGAGGAGACGGAAGAGGCGGTGGCGGAGGCGCAGCCGGGGACTGTTCTGAACCAGGAAGATGCCGACGATGCTCCGGAGGGGAACGGGACGGGGGTGGTGCTGAAAATCCGCCGGCGGAAGTTCGGGCGGACGCCGATCCGGGCCGGCGAGCTGACGATTACGCGGCGGCTGTTTCGGTCGGGCGATTCTGAATACCTGCTGAACGGGAAGATCTGCCGGCTGCGCGATATCCAGGACATCTTTATGGGCACGGGGCTCGGGGGGGAGAGCTACGCGATCATCGGGCAGGAGCGGATCGGGCAGCTGCTGAGCTCGAAGCCGCAGGACCGGCGCTCGATTATCGAAGAGGCGGCGGGGATTACGCGGTTCAAGACGAAGAAGCGGCTGGCGGAGCTGCGGCTGGAGAGTGCGCGGGCAAACCTGGCGCGGGTGAACGACATCTTTGAGGAAGTCGTAAAGCAGATGACGACGCTGAAGCGGCAGGCGGCGAAGGCGGAGCGGTACGGGCAGATTCGCGACGAGCTGCGGACGAAGCTGCGGGTAGTGCTGGCGAGCCGGCTGGCGCAGCTGGATGGCGAGCAGACGTCGGCTTCGCACCAGATCGCCTCGCTGACCGTGAAGGTGGACGCGCAGGTGCTGGAGGTAGAGGCCGCGGATGCCGAGCACACCGAGGGTGTGCGCCGGGGGTATACGCTCGATGGGCTGATCCGCGAGCATGCGGCGACGGCGAACCAGAGTGCGGTCGAGTACGAGCGGATTGCGGCGCGGACGTCGGCGAACACGGACCGGGTGGCGGAGTTGTCGGTCCGGCTGGATGCGGGGGCAAGGGAGCTGGAGTCGGCGCGGGCGCAGCTTGCGGGGCTGGCCGGGGAGCAGGAGCAGCAGCGGGCGTTTCTGGATTCGGCGGCGGGGGAAGCTGGTGGGGCGCGCGAGGCCGCGCAGCAGCAGCAGGCGGCGGTGCAGGACGCGATGCGGGCCTTGCAAGGCCGGGAGCAGGCGACCGAGCAGGCGCGGCGCAACGGGATGCAGCTGATTCAGCGCGCGGGGCAGGTGCGGAACGAGGAGAACCAGGCGGCGGCGGCGCTGGCGCAGTTGGAGCGGGAGTCGGAGCGGCTGGTGGCGGAATCGGCCACGGCGCGCGAGGAGCTGCAGGCGCTGGGGCTGCAGCGGGGGCAGGTGCGGATGTCGTTCGAATCGGTGAGCGAGCACCTGAAGCGGCTGGAGATCGAGATCTCCGAATTGCGGCTGGCGGTGGAGGCGGCGCGGACGGAGGAGTCGGAGACGAAGCGCAAGGGGGACAAGCTGCGGGGAGAGGTGGCGGGGTTGAACGGGCGGCGGACGTCGCTTGAGGGATTGATTCGCGATCATAGCTACTCGACCGATACGGTGAAGAAGCTGTTGAAGGCGACTGCCCACAAGGCCGCGGGAGGGACGCTGGCGGACTACCTGGAGGTGGCGGACCCGGCGCATGGGCAGTTGGTAGACGAGTTTCTGCGCGATGAGCTGAACTATATTGTGGTGAAGAGCTGGGACGCGGCGGACGAGGGAATTCGGCTGCTGAAGAGCGATGTGGCGGGGCGGGCGACGTTTCTGGTGGAGTCGGCGGGGGCGTTCGCTTCAGGGCAGGCTGCTGCTTCACGGCCTGTTCGCGAGGGGGTCAGGCCGCTGACGGAGTGCGTACGGGTGCTGAACGGGTTTGGGCGGTCGCTGGAGGTGCTGCTGCCGAAACTGCGAGAGGGGTTTGTGACGCCCGATGCGGCGACGGCCAGGGAGCTGGCGGGGGAGTTTCCGGGAGGGTATTTCCTATCGCCCACGGGGGAAACGTTTCATGGCTCGAGCGTGACCGGTGGGCGGCCGAGCTCAGGTGGGCCGCTGGCGCTGAAGCGGGAGTTGAAGGAGTTGTCGGAAAAGCTGGGGGCGCTCGAGCAGGAGTTGGCGGCTACGGATTTACGCACGGCGACGCTGCAGCATGAGCTCGCGGACCAGATGCGGGCGATCGAGAACAAGAACCATGAGCGGCGGGATGCGGAGCGGGAGGCGGCGAATTCGGGCGCGGCGCTGCGGCAGATGGAGTCGGAGACGGCCAGGATCGAGCGGCGGCTGCAGGATTGGATGGGTTCGACGGACCGGAACCGCGAGGCGCGGAACCAGAAGGCGGACCTGATTGCGGCGCGGCAGGCGCAGGGGGCGGAGCTTGAAGCGGAACGCGGGGCGGGGGAGGCTGCGCTGGCGGCGTTGACGGCTGAGGTGCAGGCATTGCGTGGGCAGCGAGAAGAAATGCAGGCCGCGGCGGCGGCGGCCGCGGCTGCGCTGGCCGGGTTGGAAGAGCGCCGGCGCAATGCGCAGGCGAACTACGAGCAGACGACGCGGCTGTTCAATGGTCAGAGGCAGCGGATCGATCAGCTCGACCAGCAGCTGGCGGCGGCGGCGAACGAAAAGATGAGAAGGGAAGAAGAGACGGGTACGTTGGCCGTCCAGAAGGAAGAGATCGCCGAGCGGCGGGCAACGGCGATGGCCGAAGGTGCGCGGCTGACGGCGGAGGCGCGAGCGCTGCGGGAGGTGACCTCCGCGCTCGATGCGAAGCTGCGCGTGGTGCGGGCGGAGACCGAAGCGCTGCGCGAGCAGAGGGCCGGGTTGAGCGCGCGGGTGGCGAAGCTGACGTCGGACATCGAGCACCTGGAGGGGACTTGCCTGAACGACCTTGGGGTCGAGGCCGGGGTGCTGCGGGAGGATGGTTCGATCGCGCGAATTGAGGGTGTGGTGCTGAACGAAGAGGAAGGCGCGGCGCGTGGGTTGAAGCAGCGGCTGGAGCAGATGGGGCCGGTGAACATGATGGCGCTCGAGGAGTATGAGGAGATGACGCAGCGGCATGGCTTTCTGGAGGCGCAGCGGAAGGATCTGCTCGAGTCGATCGAGAACACGGCAGCGTCAATCAAGGAGATCGATGATGTGTCGCGGGTGAAGTTCGACGAAGCGTACAAGGTGATCAACGAGAACTTCTCGCTGACGTTTACGAAGCTGTTTGGCGGCGGCGCGGCGTTTATGCGGCTGACGGACCCGGATAACCCGAACTCGGACAGCTCGGGGATCGAGATTGTGGCGTCGCCGCCGGGCAAGAAGCTGCAGAATATCCTCCTGCTGAGCGGTGGGGAGAAGGCGCTGACAGCGTTGAGCCTGCTGGTGGGGATCTTTCAGTTTCAGCCGGCGCCGTTCTGCATCCTGGACGAGGTGGACGCGCCGCTCGACGAGACGAACGTGGGGCGGTACGCGAAGATGATCAGCGACATGAGCGCGACGACGCAGTTCATTGCCATCACGCACAACAAGCGCACGATGGCGCAGGCGGACGTGATCTACGGCGTGACGATGCAGGAGCCGGGCGTGAGCAAGATTGTGAGCGTCAACCTTGGACAGGGAAACCGGAGCCGGCAGAGTGAGCGGAACCGGGCCGCCTAAGGAAGTCTGGAGGAAAGATGGCTGGCAAGAAGAGCGGGGCCAAGAAGCGGGTGGATGCAAAGGCGCTGGTCGCCGAGTTTGCGAAGACACTGGAACAGACCGGCCAGATTTCGCTGGGCGAAGGTGCGGCGCTGATGAAGTCGCTGGCCTGGATGGAGCTTGCCGGCCCGGGAGATGAGGCGCACGACGAAGCGCAGTACATCTGCTTCGACGCGATGGAGGCTTCTTCTTCGGCGAAGGCGATCCGGCTCTATCGCAAGGCGCTGGCGATCGACGCGGATTGCGTGGACGCCATTGCCGGGCTGGCCGAGCTGACTGCCAAGACGCAGGAGGAAGAGATCGAGGCTCTGGAGCGGGCGGTGCGGGCAGGTGAGCGATACTTTGGGGCGGCCTTCTTTGCTGAGAATGAGGGAGACTTCTGGGGCTTGATCGAGACCCGGCCCTACATGCGGGCAAGGCAAAGACTGGCGATTCTGCTGAGGGCCGCGGGCCGCGTGCAAGAGGCAATCGGCCACCTGGAAGGCATGCTCAAGCTGAACCCAGACGACAACCAGGGCAATCGCGAGCTGCTTCTAAGCGCTTACCTGAGGTCCGGCGACCTGGTCGGCGCGCGCAGACTGCTCCGGCAATACAAGGAAGAATGCGGTGCGGGCTTTCTGTGGGGACGCGTGCTCGAGTGCGTGCTGGGGAAGAAGTTTGAGGCTGCCGAGAAAGCCCTGGTCGTGGCCCGCAAGGGCAATGGCTTTATCGAGGGTTATCTGAGCGGCGAGCGTGAGCTGCCGACTACATCGCCGGACTTCTACAGCCTGGGCGGCGAGGACGAGGCCGTCATTGCGATGGAGGAACTGGGGCCGACCTGGAGCCTGTATCCGGATGCGATCTCGTGGTTGAAACTCGCTCTTGCCAGATCGCCAGGGAAGAAGGTTTGAAGGGATTGCGGCCTGTTTAGATTGGCGGCCGACCGAGTCTGATGTATGCTATTACGAGCGTCTGGACACTTCGGAGCCTCATGTCCTCTACCCGCACCATGGTTTGCCTGGCGAACTCTGTAAAGCACGGCGGCGTCTGCGTGGCCGGCCGGGAGGTTGGTTGGGCCGCGTCGGGCCGTGGCTGCGGCCGATCAGCGGCCGCAGCACGGGTGAGTTGCTGGCCAGTGAGCGGGGGTACGAGGGGCGCGGGCTACCAAAGTTGCTCGACGTGATGGAAGTCCCGCTGGCCGGGGCCGCGCCGCACGGGCACCAGACGGAGAACCATGTCGTCGACACGGCACGACGTTGGGTGAAGCGGGGCGAGATGAGCTTTGCGGAGGTCGCGCTGCTGGTGGAGGCACCGGATACCTTGTGGACGAACGCGGAACGGACCTCGACCGGGACCTTCAACTGCGTCAGTGCCGCGGACGCAAAGCGTCATGGCCGCTCTCTGTATTTGATTGCCTGCAAGAAGCTCTTTCTGGAGCGGCTGCTGATTGCGGGCAGGCCCCCGGCGTATCGTGGCACCTTCTCTATAACGGCGTGCAGTACAAGCTGCCGGTGACGGATGCGGTCGCCACGTCATCTCTGGACCTGCTTTCGGAGCGCGAGATGGGTGCCTACCGCATGATTCGCGATGCGTGTCTCTGCATCAGCCTATCTGAGCCCTTTGGCGACGACCGGCGCTGTCATAAACTGATTGCAGCCGTCATCACGGATCCCCCGTAATGAGCCCAGCGAGCGCCAACACGGTGTACACCATCGGCCACTCGAACCAGACGTTCGAGGAGTTTGCTGCCTTGCTGCGCGCGCATGAGATACAGGCGATCGCTGACGTGCGGTCCGCGCCGTACAGCCGCTATAACCCGCAGTTCGATCGCGAGGCGCTGCGAACGTCCTTGCGCGAGGCCGGCCTTACCTATGTGTTTCTGGGCAAGGAACTGGGCGCGCGGACCGACGATTACACCTGCTACATCAAGGGCAAGGTGCAGTACGATCTGCTGGCGCGAACGGCGAATTTTCAGGCAGGATTGGCGCGGGTCCGGGAGGGATCGCAGAAGTTTCGGCTGGCCCTGATGTGCGCGGAGAAGGAGCCGTTGGACTGTCATCGCAGCGTGCTGGTATCGCGGCACCTGGTGGCTGCGGGGCTGGAGGTCTGTCACGTGCTCGCGGACGGGACCGCGGAAGCGCATGCCGCGACCATGACGCGGATGATGGCGCAGCTTCGCCTGGGCGCCGAGGCGCACCTGTTCCGGAGCGAGCAGGATCTGCTCGACGATGCCTATCGTCTGCAGGAAGGGCGGATTGCGTTTGAGTGGAACACAGCTGCGGGTTCAGCGGCCTGAGGGAGACGCTTGAAGATTTTCACGATTGGCTTTACGAAAAAATCGGCTGAGACGTTTTTCACGACGCTGAAGGCCGCGGGCGCGAGCCGTCTGGTGGATGTGCGGCTGAATAACGTGTCGCAATTGGCGGGATTCGCCAAGCGGGATGACCTTCGCTACTTCACGCGGAGCCTGTGCGGGATGGAGTACGTTCACGAGAGGGAACTTGCGCCGACGCAGCCGATGCTCAGCGAATACAAGAAGCGGAAGGGCTCCTGGGCTGAGTACGAGGGGCGCTTCCTGGAACTAATGCGGGGACGCCGGATCGAGGAGGCGATTGCGCCGGAGCTGATGGATGGCTGCTGCCTGCTATGCAGCGAGGAAAAGCCGCATCACTGCCATCGGCGGTTGGTGGCGGAGTATCTGCGGGAGCGCTGGGAGGATGTGGAGATCGAGCACCTGGGGTGAGTGCTCTTGTGGCTTTGCCTAAAGGGCACCTACCGAATGACTTGGACCTATCGCCGTCGGCTGGCACTCATTCTGTAGGGCTACCGTGGCTGAGTTTTCATGCTATGGTGCGCCCGGAAGGATTCGAACCTCCGACCCTTTGGTTCGTAGCCAAATGCTCTATCCAGCTGAGCTACGGGCGCATGTTGTCTTGCTGCGACTTGATTAGAATACCGCAGATTGGGCTTTGCAGGCAAGCGTTTGCAGTAAGTGCCTGTTGAGATCTTGCAGCTACAAACGCAGATTTCCTGCGGGAATGACAAACAAAGAGGCGACTTCACACGTACAGGTCGATACAGCCTAGCTGACGCTGGCGGCGGGCTCGGGCGGCGGTGGCACGGTGTAGAGCACCACGCGTTCGGTCACGTCGAGCCCGGCGCGGCGCAGCATCTGGTGGATGGCCTGCTCGGTCAGCCGCGTCGAATCGTACTCCACCCGCACCGTCTTGCCGGCCTCGTGGAACTGCACCAGGCGCACGCCGTAGACCTCGCGCAGCCGCGAGATCGCAAGCGCAGCCGACTCCGCCGGCACCATGCCATACCGAAACACCACATCTACTGTCGTCATAGCACTATTCTACAGCGGCTGCAGCCTGGCCAGATAGTCAACAATATCCGGGCTCGTCCAGTCCTGTGCGCCGATGAACTTGCGCCGGATATTACCCTTCTGGTCGATGATGTACGTCTCCGGAATCAGCACGGTGCCGTACATCTGGTTCACCTTCTGGTCCGCATCCCGCACGGTCAGCACGTTCACCTGGTGCCGCACCAGGAACTTGCGGTAGACCGCATCGTCCTGGTCCGTACTCACGGCGACGACCGCCAGCTGCGGCACCTTCTGCTGCAGCGCGAGCAGGCTGGGCAGCTCTTCCACGCACGGCGCGCAGAAGGTCGCCCACAGGTTTAGCACCACGACCTTGCCGCGCAGCTTGCCCGTATCGACCGTCTGGACGCCGTCCGTGATCACAAAACTGGGCGCCGGCGTGCCGATATGGCCGGGGTGATCGCCGCGATCGCAGCCCCCGCAGGCCAGCCCTGCGAGCATCATCAACATAAGACCCTTGCGCACGTTGCTCTCCTGCTTTCTATAATACGAAGTCGTGGAAGAGATTACGCCCCCCGCCGACGCGCCCGCGCTTACCCTGACCGTCATCGTCCCCGCGCGCAACGAGGCGGACGTGATCTCCGCGTGCCTGGAATCGCTCGTCGCGCAGTCCGAGCCCGGGTTCAAGCTCGGCCAGGACTGGGAGCTGATCGTGGTCGACGACGGCTCAAGCGACGACACGCGCCTGCTCGCCGGCGGCTTTCGCGGCGTCACCGTCCTCAAGGCGCCGGCGCTCGACACCAGCGCCCAGACCGGCTTCAACGGTAAGACGAACGCGTGCTGGGCCGGCGCGCAGTCGGCCCGCGGCGCGCTGCTGCTGTTCACCGATGCCGACACGATCCACGAACCCGGTAACCTTTCGCGCGCGCGGCATGAGCTTGAAAAGTACTCGGTCGCGCTGCTGTCTTATTCACCGCGCCAGCTCACTGGCTCGCTCGCCCAGCGCGCGCTCATGCCGCTGGTCTTTGCGGAGCTCGCCATCGCCTACCCCATGA
>CAXUDC010000009.1:0-6755 GCA_964249685.1 uncultured Acidobacteriaceae bacterium | reverse complement strand
CTGCCGGTGCTCGCGCTCCAGCGCGGCTTTCATCTGATCGGCTACCAGCGCACGCTCATCTGGCTGCTGTGGGCGCGCGTGCTGTGGCGTTTCTACGCGCGCGTGGCGAAGTCCAACTTCCCGGCCGTCGATTGCGCGCTCTCCATCCTCGGCATCCCGCTCTTCTGCTGGCTGCTCGTGCAAAGCTACGTGCAGGTCAAGGTCCGCAAATCGGTCGCCTGGAAGGGCCGCATCTACCATCCCGGGACTAACATCTAACAGGCGACCTATGATCCTTCTCACCCGCAAAGCCGACTTCTCCGCCGCCCACTATTACTGGAACGATCAGCTCTCGCCTGCCGAAAACGAGCGCCTCTTCGGCAAATGCGCCAACCGCAACGGGCACGGCCACAACTACACGCTCGAGGTCACGGTCGCGGGCTCGATCGACCCCGTGACCGGCTTCGTCGTCGACCTCAAGCAGCTCAAGGACATCCTCGAGCGCGAGGTCATCTCGGTCTACGATCACCGCCACCTGAATCTCGAAATCCCCGACTTCGCCACCACCGTTCCGACGACCGAAAACATCTCCATCGCCATCTGGAAGCGGCTCGAAGGCAAGATCCCCAACGCGCAACTCCACCGCGTGCGCGTGTACGAGATGCCCGACCTCTTCGCGGACTTCTACGGGGAGGCCGGCTGATGCGCGCCTATCTCTCCCGCCGCTATCAGTTTTCCGCCGCCCACCGCCTGCACGCCGCGACCCTCTCGCCTGAGGTCAACCAGACCACCTTCGGCAAGTGCAACAATCCCTACGGCCACGGCCACAACTACACGGTCGAGGTCACGTTCGGCGGCCCTGTCGACCCCACCACCGGCATGGTCACCAACCTCGCCGACCTGGACGCCTACGCCCGCGAGCACCTGCTCGACCCGTTGGACCACACCAACCTGAACACGCTCCCGCTCTTCGCCAACCTGGTCCCCACCACGGAAAACCTGGCGGTAGAACTCCACGGCATCTTCGCTCGCTACCCTCACGCCGAGCTCACCCGCATCCACGTAGAAGAAACCGCCAACAACGCCTTCGACTACGCCGGCTCAAACCTGCCCCACCCCGGTCGCTACTAACCAGCAACTAGAGACTAGCAAACTAAGAACGAATCAGATTTAGCCTTTTGCCGTTGCCTCTTTTATCCGTTCTTTATCCGTCCTGTCCGTGCACGTACTTCGAAAGGCACCACCGCCAATGTCCGCATTGAACGAAGCCACTACCCAGGATCTCTTCCGCGAGCTCATCCGCCGCATGGGCGAGGACCCCACCCGAGACGGCCTCCTAAAGACTCCCGAGCGCATGGAAAAGTCCATGGCCTACCTGGCCCAGGGATACCAGCAGACCGTCGAAGAGACCCTCCACAATGCCCTCTTCGACGTCGATTACGACGAGATGGTCATTGTCCGGGACATCGAGTTCTACTCGCAGTGCGAGCACCACCTACTGCCCTTCTTCGGCAAGGCTCACGTCGCCTACGTGCCGCAGGGGAAGGTCATCGGGCTGTCCAAGATGGCGCGCCTGGTCGACGTCTTCGCCCGCCGCCTGCAGGTCCAGGAGCGCCTCACGCGTCAGGTCGCCGAGGCCATCGAGGAGGCCATCCACCCCCAGGGCGTCGCCGTCATCCTTGAAGCCCAGCACCTCTGCATGATGATGCGTGGGGTCGAAAAACAGCACAGCGCCACCGTCACGAGCGCCATGCTGGGCGTCTTCAAAACCCAGCTCCAGACCCGCAACGAGTTCCTCTCCCTGGTAAAACGCTGACGTCTCACCCAGGACCGAACACTAACAACTCGAAACTGATGAATCCTATTTTGCTCTTCTGTAAAGGCATACTCCCCTTGCTCAACGGCCTCCTCCTCCTCGACAAACCCACCGGCATGACCTCGCATGACGTCGTCGCGATTGTCCGCCGCGCCACCGGCGAGCGCTCGATCGGCCACCTCGGCACGCTCGACCCTCTCGCAACGGGCGTCCTGCCGCTGCTTCTGGGCAAGTACACCCGCCTCGCGCAGTTCTTTTCTCAGAACGAAAAACAGTACACCGGCACCATCAAATTCGGCGTAGCCACAGACTCCTACGACTCCGACGGCACCCCCACCAGCGAGCCCCAGCCCCTCACAAAATCCTTCGCCGAGCTCGAGCAGCTAGCCACGCACTTCCACGGCGACATGGACCAGGTCCCACCCATCTTCTCCGCCAAGAAGATTGACGGCGTCCCAGCCTACAAGCTCGCCCGCGCCGGCCTCCCCACGCCGGTAAAGCCCGCCCGCATCCACATCCATGAGTTCCGCTTGCTCGCGCTCGTCGGCGACGAAACCACCTTTACCATGACCGTTTCGGCCGGCGGCTACGTCCGCTCCGTCGCGCAGGAACTCGGCCAGCTCGCCGGCTGCGGAGCCCACCTGTCGAGCCTGCGCCGCACCCGCGCCGGCCTCTTCACGCTCGCGCACTCCATCACGATCGACCAGCTCAAGCAGGGGACCGTCGCCGAGCTCGAGGCGCTGCTCCCGCATCCCCGCACGCTGCTGCCGGACCTGCCCTCGGTCACGGTCGACGAGCAGGCCGCCGGACGCCTCCGCAACGGCATGCAGGTCAACCTGCCGGACTACTCGAACGCGCCGCTGGTCAAGGTCTTCACCAGCCCCACCGACCTGCTCGCCATCGCCCGCCGCGTAGCCGGCACGCTCATGCACCCGCAGGTCGTCCTCGGTTAGAGGGTGCCCACCTCTCGACTCTGAGAAGTGGGTTTTCTACTTCCGCAGCAAAGCCTCCACCAGCGGCTGCACATTCCGCGCCACAATCTCGTTCCCACGATCCGTCGCGTGCACGTTATCCGCCTGCATCAGCCCGTCGACGCCGTAGACATCTTTCAGCAGAAACGGCAGCACCGGCAGGTCGTACTTCTTCGCTAGGAGCGGGTAAGTCTGGGTAAAGCTGTTCACGTAATCCGCCCCATAATCCGGCGGCAGCGTAATCCCGGCGAGCACCACCTTCACGCCCGCGCCCTTCAGCGCCGCGATCATCGTGACCAGATTGCTGCGCGTCGTCGCCACCTTCAAGCCGCGCAGGCCATCGTTGCCGCCAAACTCGAGCACCACCACCTCCGGCTTCAACGCCAGCACATCCTGCAGCCGGTCGACGCCGTCCTTGGTTGTATTGCCGCTGATCCCCTCGTTCACCACGCGGTACTGGAAGCCGTCGCGATCCAGGTCTTTCTGCAGAAAGTCCGGGTAGCTCTGCCCGTCGTCCGCGCCATAGCCAGCGGTCAGGCTATCGCCAAAGCACACCACCAGCGGCCGTGCGCCGCGATCCCGGACAACGGGCACCGCCGCTGGAGCCGCCGCCGGCGCACTCACCGGCTCGCTCGCGGAGGCCATTTCGCGCGTCGCGGTCGGGCCCACATTCTGGCCCAGCTGGGACGATTCCCGCGAAGCGCTATCGGCTTTGCAGCCCGTCATACCGGTCGCGGCCAGCGCACCAGCTAAGATAAGAGAAGCTAAACGTCGCTGCATCTTCAAAAGATACCAAAGCCAGGCCCACCGCGTTCAGGAGATCGAAGCCCTTGTCTTCCAGTCCAACAGCCAGTCCGACCCCAAACTCGCCGTCCGGCCGTCCCAACTCCATGATCCGCGTCACCGGCCTGCATAAATCCATCCGCAACGGCACGCGCTCGGTCGACATCCTGAAGGGTCTCGACTTCGACATTCCGCGCGGCCAGTTCGCCGCCATCATGGGCTCGTCCGGCTCGGGAAAGTCGACGCTCCTCGGCCTGCTCGCCGGGCTCGACACCCCGACCAGCGGCGACGTGCACCTGAACGGCACCGCCATCAGCTACCTGCCGGAAGACAAGCTCGCGCAGGTCCGAGGCAAGACGATCGGCTTCGTCTTTCAGTCCTACCAGCTCATCCCCACGCTCACCGCGCTTGAAAACGTGCTGCTCCCGCACGAGCTCAACGCCGACAGCAAGTCCGACGGCCTCCCCCGTGCTCGCCAGCTTCTCACCTCCGTCGGCCTCGGCGACCGGCTCGACCACTACCCCGTGCAGCTCTCGGGTGGCGAGCAGCAGCGCGTAGCCCTGGCCCGCGCCTTCGTCCTGCGCCCCCCCATCGTCCTCGCCGACGAGCCGACCGGCAACCTCGACACGGCCAACGGAGCCGCCGTCCTCGAGCTGCTGCTGAACCTGAACCGCCAGGAGGGAACCACGCTCGTCCTCGTCACCCACGACCCCGTGCTCGCCACCTACGCCCACCGCCGCATCGTCCTGCGCGACGGCCTCATCATCCAGGACGACTTGAATACCCAACTCAATCCGGAACCCGCCACTCTCTAGTTTTTTCTACTGCTTCCTTTGCTCTTCATCCCGTAGGGATCTGCTTTCGTATTCCGCCCTCGCCCTTGTCTCTCTATCCTTGCCCTCCCCGAACGAACTTGCCGTTGCACCTGAGATAGGTCGAGGCTTCAGCCTCGACATCAACCACGGGCAACAACCGGGTTTTAGCCCCCGGGACTCGCTCTCTTCCAGGACCTAGATGCCAAGCCTCTCTTACACCACCGCCGCCCGCATCGCCGCACGCGAGATGCGCTCCTCGCGCGGCAAGTTCTTCTTCGTCATCCTGTCGGTCGCGATCGGCGTCGCGGCGCTGACCGGCGTGCGCGGCTTCTCGTCCTCCTTCCGCTCGACGCTGCTCACCCACGCCCGCTCCATCATGGCCGCGGACCTCTCCGCGCGCACCCAGCAGCAGCCCACGCCCGAAGAGCTGGCGGGCCTGAAGCAGATCCAGGGCGAAGGCGTCCAGATGACGCCCGTCACCGAGCTGCTCTCGATGGCGTCGGACCCGAAGACCTTCGACCCGCTGCTCGTCTCCCTCAAGTCCGTCGACCCCACCCAATACCCCTACTACGGCGAGGTCGAGCTGCAGCCCGCCGGTTCGCTGAAGCAAGTGCTGACGCCGGACTCGGTCGTGGTCGCCGACGACCTCCTCGTCCGGCTCAAGCTGCAGGTGGGCGACCAGCTGAAGCTCGGCAACAAGCTCTTCCGCATCGCGGCAGTCGTCACCAATGAGCCCGACCGGCTGTCCTCCTCCTTCGCCGCCGGCCCCCGCGTGCTCATCTCGCGCCAGGGCCTCGAGCAGTCCGGCTTGCTCGCGCCGGGGTCGCACGCCGGCCAGCGCTATCTGTTCAAGGTTCCCGTCCCACGCTCCGGCGCGCCCATCTCGGACGAGCGCGTGCAGGACCTGAAGACGCGCCTGATCAAGCTCCTGCCGGAGTCGCAGGTTACGGACTATCGTGAGACCAATCCGGGGCTTACGGCGGGCCTCGACCAGGGCCCCTCGCTGGTCTCGCTCATGGGCCTGGTCGCGCTGGTGCTGGGCGCCGTTGGCGTGGCGATGGCTATGAGGGCACATTTAGCCCAGCGGCTCGACACGATCGCGATCATGAAGTCGCTCGGCGCGAACTCGACCCAGATCATCAAGATCTATCTGATCCAGACGCTGCTGCTTGGCGCGGCCGGCGGGCTGCTCGGCGTGCTGCTGGGCATCGGCGTGCAGATGGCGTTCCCCTACCTGCTGGCGTCCCTGATCAATATCTCGCCCGAGCTGCACCTGGACTTCCACGCCATCGCCAACGGCCTGGGCGCGGGCATGCTCACCACGCTGCTGTTCACGCTGCCACCGCTGCTCGATATCCGCGGCGTTCGCCCTATCCTGATCCTGCGGCGGTCGGTCGATGATCTGGACCAGCCCATCGGCAAAATGTTCCTCGCGCTGCTGACCGGCAAGAGCCTGAACACGGGCAGCGACCTGACGCTCGACCGCTTGATCCTCAAGCGGCTGCGGCGCAACGCCGCGCAGTTCGTGGCCTTCGCGCTGATCCTGGCCGGGCTCACGCTGATCGCGTACCGCGTGTCGGACTCGCGTGAGGTCGGCAAGTGGTTCTCGGTCGGGCTGGTGAGCGTGCTGGCCGTGCTGCTGGCGGCGTCGTGGGCGGTGCTGCGCTCGCTGCGCTACCTGCTGACCAGGACGCGCCTGCACCTGCCCTCCGCGCTGCGTCACGGCCTGGCCAACCTGTACCGCCCGGGCAATCCGTCGTCCGCGCTGCTGGCCGCGCTCGGCATGGGCGTCATGCAGATCATGACGGTCTTCCTGATGCAGCACGCGGTCGTGCAGCAGCTGCATCTCTCCTCCGCGCCCAACCTGCCCAACATCTTTCTGGTCGATATCGCCAACGACGAGATCGACGGCATGCGCAAGCTGCTGCTCAGCTCCAAGGTGGTCACGGCGCCGCCTGAGCTGCTGCCGGTCGTCTCGTCCCGCATCCTCGGCCTGGATGGCGTGGCGGCGGCGGACATCAAGACCAAGAACTTCCCGCACCGCATGCTGCAGTCGATCAACCTGACCTGGTCGGCCGCGCCGCCGCCCGGCGAGACCGTCACCGAGGGCAAGTGGTGGACTGCGCAACAGTCGGCGGATTCCGCCGCGCACCCCGTCGTCGCCGTGGCCCAGCACCAGGCCGAGCGGCTGGGTCTGCACATCGGCTCGACGGTCGCGTTCGCCGCGCAGGACAAGCACTTCGACGCGACTGTCGTCGCCTTCATCCGCTCGGACGGCCAGCACGCCTACGCGCGCGCCGAGTTTATCCTGCCCGAAAACTCGCTCAAGGGCCTGCCGATCATCTGGTACGGCGGCGTCCACGCGGACCCGGCGCGCGTCGGCGAGCTGCA
>CAXUDC010000008.1:28413-40010 GCA_964249685.1 uncultured Acidobacteriaceae bacterium | reverse complement strand
TGCAGCTACAGGTTTCGTGGGCACACTTCTTCGGTTCGGCCATTGCTTCCTCCAATGAATCTACTATGTGGGATGCATGACCCCGAACTCAGGATGGCCCTGTCGACAATTCAGCGGCTCGCGTTGAGTAGGTTTTCCGCGTGGGCCAGGCTGGTGTCGGTCAACGTCGCGCCGCTGAGCATGCGTGCAATCTCCCGCACGCGCTCCGGGTCGGCCATGCCGCGGATTTCGGTCTGCGTGCGTCCCTTGGTCTCGGTCTTCTCGATGAGGAAGTGCTGGTCGGCGAACGCGGCGATCTGCGGCAGGTGCGTGATGCACAGCACCTGCTGGGTGCGCGAGAGCGCCTTCAGCTTCTGCCCGACGGCCTCTGCGGCGCGGCCGCCGACGCCGATATCGATCTCGTCGAAGACCAGCGTCCGGGGCAGAGCCAACCGGCCCTTGCCTGCGCGCGCCGCAGCCGACTCTTCCACCGTTACTTTAAGGGCCAGCATAACGCGCGACATCTCGCCGCCGGAGGCGATCTCGTCGAGCGGCTTCAAGGGCTCGCCGGCGTTGGTCGCGATCAGGCAGGCGATCTCGTCCGAGCCATGCGCGCTGCGCTCCCTGCCCGGCGCAACCGTGATCGCGAAACGGACCCGCATGGCGAGCTCGTTGATCTGCCGTTCCGCGGCCTTTTCCAGACGCTTCGCCGCGTCCATGCGGGCAGCTGTAAGTTCTTTGGCAGCCGCGATATAGACGCCTGCCTGCCGTTCTTCAAGCGCCTTCAGCTCTGCGAGCAGTGCTTCGCGGTTATCGACCTCCGCAAGCTGCCGCGCGGCGTCGGTGGCAAAGGCCAGCACGTCGGCCAGCGTTTTGCCGTACTTGCGCTTCAGCCGGTCGAGCGCGGCAAGCCGGTCCTCGATCTCCGACAATCGCTCCGGCCCCGCCTGCACGTTGTCGGCGAAGTCGCGCACGGTCGCGCTCAGGTCTTCAACGGTCGCCTTGGCCGCGGCGAGTTCCTGCGCGGACACGGTGAAGCGGTCGTCGTAGCGGGCCAGCTCCTCGACCAGCTTGAGCGCCTGGCCGAGCGTGGTCTCGGCAGAATGCTCAGCCTCGTAGAGGAGCTCGTGCGCGCTCATGGCGGCGGTGTAGAGCTTTTCGGCGTTGGCCAGCACGCGCTTTTCGGCCTCGAGCTCGCGGTCTTCTTCCTCGCCTGCGATCCCGGCGTCGGCAATTTCGGCGGTCTGGTGCCGCCAGAGATCCGCCATGCGTAGCCGGTCCTGCTCGTCGGTCTGCATCTGGTCGAGCTTCGTGCGAGTGCCACGCCAGGCCGCAAACGCCGCGGCGACAGGGTCAAGCGAGAGGCCGCCGAACCGGTCCAGCAGCAGTCTCTGCTGCGTCTGGTCGAAGGCTCCCAAGGTCTCGCCCTGCGCGTGGACCAGGGCCAGCTCCGGCGCCAGCAGGCGCAGCACCCCAACGGTCGCGGGCTGATTGTTGATGAACGCACGGCCCTTGCCCGTGGCCTGGATCTCGCGCCGGAGCAGGATGCCGTCCGAGTCCGGGTCGGGGTCGATGCCGTTTTCGCTGAGCACGGCGAGCGCTCCGGGGGTGGCTTCGAAGACACAGCTCACGACCGCCTTTTCCGCGCCATGGCGTACGAAGTCTGAAGAGGCCTTGCCGCCCAGCAGCAGCGCGAGGGCGTCGATCAGGATCGACTTTCCCGCGCCCGTCTCGCCCGTGAGCAGGTTCAGCCCGCGGCCGAACTGTGCCTGGGCGCGGTCGATGACCGCATAATTTTCCGCGCGCAACTCCAGCAGCATGACTCGCTTCGCCTCACCTTCGCTCAGCAAAAGCGTAGCACGTCCCAGCCTGCATCCAAGGTCCATGAGGTGTCACCATGAAGGTTCTCGTACTCGGCGCGGCCGGCAAGACCGGCAGACTGGTGGTCGACAAGGCGATCCGGGCCGGCCATGAAGTGACGGCGCTGCTGCATGAAACGCATGAGAAGACGGAGAACGCGTTTGCTCCCAGCGTGCTGGTGGTTCACGGGGACGTGCGCAATCCGTCGCGGCTGGACCAGGTGATTACGGGTCAGGAGGCGGTGATCGATGTTGTGGGCGGCACCAAGCCGTACCTGGAAACGGATCTCGAGAGCGGCGCGGCCAGGGTCGTCATCGACGTGATGAAGCGCAACGAGGTAAAGCGTCTGATCGTGGTCTCCGCGATGGGCGTTGCGGACTCGAAAGAGCATGCCGGCTTCTTCTATGAGCATCTGCTGATGCCGCTGTTTCTGGGTGGCACTATGCGCGACAAGGCGCGGATGGAGACCGAGGTCGAGCAGAGCGGGCTGGACTTCACGATCGTTCGTCCGCCGCTGCTCAAGGATTCTGACGAGACGGGGCAGATCCACCTGGTGACTGGCGAGGACAAAGCCCATACGATTACCCGCGGGGACCTGGCGCAGTTTCTGGTCGATCAGCTCCTGAGCAAACAGTATGTGAGTCAGGAAGTGACCATTGCCAATAAGTAAGCGGGAGGTACCGCAAACGGTCCCCTCGGCAACCACCGCGCCGCCATTCCGTCTTACACTCCTAACAGCATGATCCATACCCTAGCTCTTCTCGCGTTCTTCCAGGAAGATCCCGCCGCGCTGCCCGCTCCGGCGGCGCATGGCTCCGCCCTGGGCGACATCCTGCACAACTCCGGTCCGGTCGCCTTTGCGGTGCTGATCCTGCTGGCGGCGGCCAGCGTGTTTTCCTGGACCATCATTATCAGCAAGTACCGTGCGTTTGCCTCTGCCCGGGCGCAGTCTGGGCGCTTCCTGCGGGCGTTCCGCCGGTCTGCCCGGTTGTCCGAGATCGCGGCCGTTGCCGAGCAGTTCAAGCCTTCGCCGCTGGTCGCAGTTTTCACCGAGATCAACGATGAGTACCAGCGCCAGACCGGCGGGCGCGGGCTGCCGCGCAACCCCGTCGGGCTCGAGCGCGCGTCGGCCACCGCATCGAGCGAGGCGCTGACCATTATGGAGCAGCGCATTACGTGGCTTGCGACGATCGGCAACATCGCGCCGTTTGTAGGCCTCTTCGGCACGGTGTGGGGCATCATCGACGCCTTCCACGGGCTGGGTACGGCGGGTGCGGCGACCCTGCGGGCGGTTGCACCGGGTATTTCGGAGGCGCTGATTACAACCGCCGCCGGTATCCTTGTCGCCATTCCGGCGGTGGTCGGCTACAACCAGCTCACGGCGCAGCTGCGCGACTTCGCCGCACGGATGGACGACTTCGGACGCGAGTTGCTGAATGCCATCGAGAACGCCGGCGCCTTCCAGCCGCCCGCCGCGCAGGTATCCGAGCCCCCGGCGGCGGCGTCACTCTCGCAAGACCGCAGGAGGTTCTAGCCATGGCGTTCTCCTCACGCGGCGCAGGCGGCATCCGGACCCAGACGGCGCTGGCCGACATCAACATTACCCCGCTGGTCGATGTGGTGCTCGTGCTGCTGCTCATCTTCATGCTCACCGCTCCGGTGCTGCAGTCGGGGATCGACGTGGCGATCCCGCACACGCGTTCGACCCAGACCCTTACCGAGGAGCGGCTGGTGGTCACGATCGACAAGGACCAGAATGTGTACCTGCAGGCTAATGGAGCCGACAAGCTGATCAACGTCAACCAGCTTGGGACGCTGTTGGCCCCGGCGACGAAAGAAGCCAGCCGGACCGTCTACGTCCGCGCGGATGAGCGGGTTCCGTTCGGTGCGTTCGCCACTGTGATGGAGTCGGTCAAGCGCGCGGGTATTACCAACATCAGCATCGTCACCCAACCGTTCGAAAAGTAATCCCAAATCCAAAGGGGTGCCCCATGATCAAGCGAGCGAAGCAAGCTTTATCGTAGGGCTAGTCTCCTGCCACCGCCCATGCCGACCGAGACCCTTCCAACCCGCGCCGAAACGAAGACCCTCGAGCGGCTTTCGCAAGGCCTCGCCCTTGCCCTGACGTTGCATGGTATGGTCTTTGCGGGCCTTTTTCTCGCCGCTTATCTTTCGCACAAAGCCAACATCCACTGGGGTGAGCGCGATCCGCTCGCCGGTGCCATGCAGGTGTCCTCTGTCTCCTCACTCCCGCTACCGCCCCGGCAGCGCTACGAAGATCACAAGGTCCTCACCTCGGACAAGCCCAGCGTCGCCCCCACGCCTCCCTCGCCCGCGCCCGAGGTGCCCAAGGCGAAGGCACCCACACCCCCCAAAGCCGAACCACCACCCAGGCCAAATGAAGTCCTGATCCCCGCGAAAGTAAAGCCCGAGCCGCCGAAACCCATCACCAAACCGGCTGACAAACCGGCTAAACCCGCCGCGGCGAAGCCGGTTGAGGTGCCGGCGCCCCCGGCGCACACGCCTCCCGCGCCGCCTACCCCCAAGGCCACGACCGGGGAGACCTCCGGCATCCAGATCCCGCAGTCCATCCTGCAGGCCAAGAATGGCACCTCCGCCGTGTCGATCGAAGAGCGCTCGTTTGGCGACCGCTTTGCCTATTACGTGAAGCTCATCAACCAGGCCATCCTGCGCGCCAAGCAGCAAGAGCCGGATGGGCCTGAAACCCGGGGCAAGCGCACGGTTCTGAAGTTCTCGATCGACCGCGACGGCGCTCCCTCGGACGTCGAGATCACCACGCGCAGCGGCTCAGGCGCGCTCGACCTGGCTACCCAGCGCGCCATCCAGCGCATCGACACCTTCGGGCCCCTGCCGGCGGGCTACTCGCACGTTACTGTCAACGTGGGCTATACGAGCCAGTAGGGTTGCAGTGGACATACCGGGGCCCGTACCCAGCCAGATACCATGCGATTCCCACACAAACCCACAACCCTTCTCGTCTACCATGAAGGGGAATGAACCGTATGCCGCACTTCCGCACGCTCTTTCTGGTCCTGTTGCTTTGGGCAGCCGCCACCACCGTTCGCGCCCAGCAGGTCGATATCAATCTTCGCGGCAACGCGGCGGATCGCACACGGATTGCCGTCGCGAACTTCAAGCCGGGCACTGCCGATCCTGAGACCGCCACCCTGAAGCGGACGTTCGACACGGTTCTCTACAACGATCTCGCCAATGCAGGCATCTTCGACCTGGTCTCGAAGTCGATGGCGCCGCAGTCCTCTCCTGGCGCGCCTGCGGAGATTTCGCTTCCCCAATGGTCCGCCGCGCCGGTGAACGCCTCCATGGTCGCCTTTGGAGCGCTGGGCGTCACCGGCAACCGTGTCGCGGTGAACGGCTTCCTGTTCGACGCCAAGAACACGCAGTACCCCCAGGTGCTCGCCAAGCAGTATGGTGAAGACGCGACCGAAGACTCCGCCCGGCAGATTGCGCATCGCTTCGCGGACGAGATCATCCTGCGCCTCGGCGGCGGGATCAGCGGCATTGCGGAGACGAAGATCTACTACACGCATGCCGGCGGCGGCAACAAGGAAATCTGGGAGATGGACTACGACGGTGCCAATCAGCACGCCGTCACTCACCTGGGCACGATCTCGCTCTCGCCGCGAGTCTCGCCGGACAACACGCGACTGGCCTTTGCTTCTCTGGGCAAGGACGGCTTCAAGATCCGCATGTACTCGCTCCTGCTGGGCCGGCTGGTCGCCTTTCCCGCTGGCGGTACCGGCACCAACTCGTCGCCGGCGTGGTCGCCCGATGGCAAGCAGCTCGCCTACTCGGCCTCTCCGAACGGCGATGCCGATATCTGGATCTCGGACATCAACGGCTCGCTCGCCCGGCGAGTGACCAGCTTTCGCGGACCGGATGTGTCGCCCGTGTTCAACCCGCGCACCGGCGGGCAGATCGCCTGGATCAGCGGGCGGACCGGCCTGCCGCAGCTCTACACCATGGAAACGGACGGCTCTTCCGTCACGCGGCTGACCGATACGGGCTACGCCACCTCGCCTTCCTGGAGCCCGAATGGGCAGTTCCTCGCATTTGCCTGGAACCGCAAATATGGCCCCGGCGCCCCCGGCGGACAGGACATCTACGTGATGGAGATCGCGACGCTGAAGTGGATCCAGCTTACTCACGACATCGGCCTGTGCGACTTCCCTTCCTGGTCCCCGGACGGCCGCCACCTCGTCTTCGCCAACTCCCCCGACACCCGCGATGCGCACATGCGGATTATGACCATGCTCGCCGATGGGACTGAAAAAAAGGCCCTCACCACCGCCATCTCCGACATGCCCAACTGGAGCTGGAAATAAAAGCACCAGCCCCCGGGGTGCCCCATGATCGGGCGAGCTCACTTGCTCCGTTTGCCCCCAACCATCATTTACCCTAAGAGTCAGCCGACCGCAGGAGCTCAAAGAATGTTCGCCACCCCCAAGCCGATCCTGAAGCACCTCGCCACCCTCCTCGCCTGCTCCGCTTTCCTTGCCACCGGCTGCCATAAGAAGAACAACACGATCGACCCAAGCACGCTCGGTCCCAGCGCCGACGCGACCACCAGCAACTCCCCGGTGCCGACGGCCAGCATTACGGCCGATCCCGTCGCGATCGAGCTCGGCCAGACCGTCGTGCTGAACTGGCGCACCACCAACGCGACCACCGTGTCGATCGACGGCATCGGGCAGGTCAACGTGAACGGGACCCAGACGGTTTCGCCTTCGAACTCGACCAACTTCCACCTGGTGGCCAAAGGCGATGGCGGCACCACCGAGGCAAACGTCCGCGTCACCGTGCGCGTGGCCAGCGTGCAGAACGGCGGCACCACCCAGATGGAAGGCGGCAATGGCGCGAACGGCGCCAACGGCTCAGGCGTGGGCGGCCCCGTGACCGCCGCCGCCTTTGCGGCCGCCGTGCAGGATATGTTCTTCGACTACGACAGCTTCGACGTTCGGCCCGACGCCCAGACCTCCGCCGCGCAGGCCGCGGCCTACCTGGTCCAGCACCCCGGCGTCCGCGTCCTCGTCACCGGCTACGCGGATGAGCGCGGCTCGGCCGAGTACAACCTGGCACTGGGCGAAAACCGCGCCAACGCAGCCAAGGCCGCCCTGGTCAGCGCGGGCGTGGCCGGCGGGCGTGTTCGCGCCTTCTCGGTCGGCAAGGAAAAGCAGTTCTGCACCGAGGCCAACGAGACCTGCTGGCAGGAGAACCGCCGTGCCCAGTTCACCATCGACCAGTAACCCGGGGTACCCCATGATCACCGCGGCTTGATCGCGGTTATCGTGGGGTAAGTCTCTCTCACAACACCAAGGCGCCAAAACTTTAAGACCCCGCTAGGAACACCCACCGCATGTTCAAACCTAAGCTCGCCGCCCTGTCCTTCGTCCTCACCCTCACCGCCACCCCGGCGTTCGCCGTCAACAAGGACATGGTCCAGCTGCAGACCCAGATCCAGCAGCTGCAGGATGCGGTTGCGCGGCTGCAGCAATCGAACGACGAGCGCATGGGCGTGCTCAAGGACTTGGTCCAGCAGTCCGCCGACTCCGTAAACCGCATGTCGGTGAACATGGACGCGCTGCAGCGCCAGCTTGCCGCCGGGCAGACCGCGCAGGGCGCAAAGGTGGATACCGTTTCGGGCCAGGTGCAGGCGATCAACGACTCGCTCGACGAGATGAAGGCGCGGATGAACCGCCTGGAAAAGACGCTCGGCAACATCCAGAACGATACCCAGACCATCAACGCGGCCATCCAGAATCTGCCCCAACCTGGGGGCCAGCCCGCAGGTCAGCCCAGCACCCAGCCCAGCCCGGCTCTCGCGACCGTTCTCCCGCCGGCACCCGCCAGCCAGCAGGCCTTTCCTGATACGACGGCCAGAAACGTCACGCCGCCGACTCCGCTCCGGGTCAAACCCGCTCCGCCCGTCAAGACCGCCGCCCCGCCGGTCGACGACCTCTACAAGGCCGCCTATGGGGACTACATGGCGGCCAAGTACGCCGTCGCCACCTCGGAGTTTGAAGACGTGATCCGCGCGTACCCGGACAACTCGCTCTCGGCCAACTCCTACTATTACCTGGGCGAGATCGACTACCGCAACGCCAAATATACGGCCGCAGCGAAGGACTACGACAAGGTCCTGGAGCAGTTCCCGGACTCCAACAAGATCCCGGCCAGCCACCTGCATAAGGGCCAGGCCCTGATCGCGCTCAAGCAGAACGAGGCCGGCGTCCGCGAGCTCCGGACCCTGATCCAGCGCTTTCCGGCCAGCCCGGAGGCCGCGCAGGCCCGCAGCAAACTCAGTGGCATGGGAGTTGCGGTCAAGCCTAAGCCGTAGCTTTGGGCATCATGAGCTGTGAGCTTATAGCTGACAGCTACACACTCGCCGGGATCCGATCAGGTCCGCAGCCCAGCCAGTAGTTGCTCCAACGCCGCTCGCTCCCCCCCTGCGAGTGGCAGCAACGGCAGCCGGGGCACTCCGCCGAAGTACCCGTTCAGATCGCAACCATACTTCATTGCCGTCACTCCGCGCAGCCCTTCCATCGCCTCCCCGGCCGCCAAGATCCGCGCCTGCTTCTCTTCCGCCAGCGGTTGGTCACCATCGCGAAACGCCTGCCAGACCTCGCAGCAGGCCTGCGGCGCACACGGCCCCAGCAGCGGCACCGCGCCGCTCGCACCAGCGCCCCACGCCGCAAGCATCGCTACCGTCTGGATACCCAGCACCTGGAAGGCCACCGTCTTGCGTCGCGTCTTTACCGCCGGCGCGCCGACCGGAACGGCGGTCCCGCTGCCCAGGCTCGCGGCCGAGAGCAGGCCGGACCCGCGCCGGAGCATGCGCCCGGTAGCGGCCGCAAACACGCTCGTCACCGTCACCTCCCGGGTCGTTGCCCGCGTCGCGCCGGCCAGACTGGCAACGTCCACCCCCATCGCGCCGAGGATATGCGGGTGCCCGGCGAGCTCCGCCACCCACGCGGCCGGCATCTCGCCACAGTCGACCAGGACCGGCAGCGCCGAGCGGTCGGCGACCATCTGGAAATAGTTCAGCACCTCCGCACGCATGCTCTCGTCAGCGGCAAACGACGGCGGCCGGACGGAGACCACATCGTAGCCGGCCGCGGCTGCGCACTCCACCAAGGCCAGCGTCCGCAGCAGGCTGTCGCGGCCGACAGCGGCGATCATGACCTTTTCTTCCGCCGCCGAGCGCATGGCGGTTTCGAGCACGCACACTGCCTCGGTGTCGGTCACGGTGTCCGCCTCGAGCGTGCCCACCAGCAGGCCGGCCGCGGGGGTGAGCGAGTAGCGCGCCACATTGGCCTCCAGCTTGCGCGCGAACAGGCGTCCATCGGGGTGAAACGGGGTCGTCAACGGCAGAAAGATACCTTCGAGCAGCATCCCTCCATTCTAGAAGTCTCCCGGCCCGTGCGGGTACCTAACTTGGTCACTTTGCCCCACACCCCAATTGGGCATACAAAAATTCCTGCCGTTGCCGTATAAACAGAAGCATGAACGAAGATTTCGAAGTGGCTCAAGGCAAGACTGCCGGCGACCTGGGCCAGGAAGCCCTGTGGTTCTTCCTCTACACCGTCTTCGCGGTGCTGGTGCTGTTTGCGGTCGTCTTCGGCATCTACCTGACGCATCCGGACCCGGACGCGCCCGGACCGAAGATTCTGGGCACCGTGCTCGGGTTCCTGGTTCCGATGATCGTGGGCTTCATCATCGCGAAGGTGCGCCCGGACCGTATCGCCCGGTATGTGTGGATCTCCGGCATGCTGGTGTTCGCGATCGTGTGCGTGTGGGTGCTGGACCTGCCGACCGGCGTGGGCCTGTGCGACAAGTGCGGTGCGGTCGAAAAGCTCTACCGGACCTTCTTCGACATCAATCACGGCTCCGGATTGATGGGCGGCGACGGCCTGCTCGTCGGCACGTGGATCCCGTTGTCGATGATCGGCTACGCCATCGGCGCGCGCGTCGGGCTGAGCGAGTAGAGAGTTCGGGCCCCATTCATCACGGCATCAACGTGATGAGTGGGGTTAGTCCTATACCGCATCCCGTTCCGCATGCAGCGTCTGCAGCGCGATCACACTCAGCGTCCCATGCTGCAGCGCGGAGATACCCTCGGCTGCAGCCTTGGCAGCGGCCAGCGTCGTGATCGTCGGGATGCGCGCCAGCACTGCCGCCCGGCGAATCGCCTTCTCATCGAAGAACGTATCCTGCCCGCGCGGCGTGTTGACGATCAACTGAATGCGCTCGCCCTTGATCAGGTCGACGACGTTCGGGCGGCCTTCCTGGACCTTGAACACGCGCTCCGGCTGCAGGCCCGCGGCTTCGAGCACCGCGGCCGTGCCATGGGTCGCGACCAGGTGGAAGCCCATCTCTTGAAACTGTTTTGCAAGCGTCACGACGCCTTCCTTGTCGTGATCGTTGACACTGAGAAAGACCGTTCCGCGCTCCGGCAGCAGCTGGCCGGCGGCAATCTGGGCCTTGGCGAAGGCTTCGCCGAAGTTGTCCGCGACGCCCATCACCTCGCCGGTCGACTTCATCTCCGGGCCGAGCACCGTGTCGACGCCGGGGAACTTGCCCCACGGGAAGACCGGCGATTTGACGAAGAAGTGCGAGCCGGTATCGAGATCCTGCCCGGCACGTATACCGCCGGCAACGTAGGCAGGAAGTAGATCCTTCAGTTTGCGCCCTACCATGATGCGCGAGGCGAGCTTGGCGAGTGGGATTCCGGTCGCCTTGGACACGTAGGGCACGGTGCGCGAAGCACGCGGATTGACCTCGATAACGAAGACCTTCTCACGCTGGATGGCGAACTGGATGTTGACCAGTCCGCGCACGCTGAGCGCGGTCGCGAGCTTGCGGGTGTAATCGCGGATCGTGTCCTTGACCTGCGCCGAGAGGTCGACCGAGGGCAACACGCAGGATGAGTCGCCGGAGTGGATGCCGGCTTCTTCGATATGCTGCATGATGCCGGCGATCACGACATCTTCGCCATCGCAGAGCGCGTCCACGTCGCACTCAGTTGCGTCTTCGAGGAAGTGGTCGATCAGGACTGGACGCTCTTGTGAGTACTCGATCGCGGACGACATATAACGGGTGACGGCTTCGTCGTCGTACGCGATGACCATGGCGCGCCCGCCGAGCACGTAGCTGGGGCGCACGAGTACAGGGTAGCCGACGCGGTTGGCACCCTCAATCGCCTCGGGCAAAGAGGTGCAGAGCGCGCCCTGCGGCTGCGGGATGCCGAGATCTTCGATCAGCTTGCCGAAGCGCTTGCGGTCTTCTGCCAGGTCGATCGACTCGGGCGAGGTTCCGATGATGGGCACGCCGGCGTTCTTGAGCGGCAGCGAAAGATTGAGCGGCGTCTGCCCGCCGAACTGCACGATCATGCCGATCTCGGCACCACTGGCGGCCTCATGCTCGTAGACGCCGAGCACGTCTTCTAGCGTAAGTGGCTCAAAATAAAGGCGGTCGGAGGTGTCGTAGTCGGTCGAGACGGTCTCCGGGTTGCAGTTGACCATGATGGTCTCGTAGCCGTCCTCGCGCAGGGCGAACGCAGCGTGGCAGCAGCAGTAGTCGAACTCGATGCCCTGCCCGATGCGGTTGGGCCCGGAGCCCAGGATAAGGATTTTCTTGCGGTCGGTCGGGGCCGCCTCGTCTTCCTCGTCGTAGCAGCTGTAGAGGTAGGGCGTGAAGGACTCGAACTCGCCCGCGCAGGT
>CAXUDC010000008.1:24744-28313 GCA_964249685.1 uncultured Acidobacteriaceae bacterium | reverse complement strand
TCATGCCGCGCTCGAACGCGTAGCGGACGTAGGCGAGGCGCTCCGGGTGCGGGGTGACGAGGCGCTGGGTGAGGCGGCGCGGCTCGATGTCGTCGGCAGTGGCTTTTTTGCCGGTTTCGAGCGAGCGCACGGCCTTCATCATGGCTTCCTTGAAGGTGCGGCCGATGGCCATGACCTCGCCGACGGACTTCATCTGGACGGTTAGGTTTTCATCGGCACCGGGGAATTTTTCAAACTGCCACTTGGGGATCTTGACGACGACGTAGTCGATGGTGGGTTCGAAGCACGCGGGGGTAGCCTTGGTGATGTCGTTCTGGAGTTCGTCAAGGGTGTACCCGACGGCCAGGCGGGCGGCGATCTTGGCGATGGGAAAGCCGGTCGCCTTGCTCGCGAGGGCGGAGGAACGCGAGACGCGCGGGTTCATCTCGATGACGGTCATGCGGCCGTTCTGCGGGTTGACGGCGAACTGGACGTTCGAGCCGCCGGTCTCGACGCCGATCTCGCGGATGACGGCGATGGCGGCATCGCGCATGGCCTGGTACTCGCGGTCGGTCAAAGTCTGGGCTGGGGCGACGGTGATGGAGTCGCCGGTGTGGACGCCCATGGGGTCGAAGTTTTCGATCGAGCAGATGATGATGACGTTGTCATTGAGGTCGCGCACGACCTCGAGCTCGTACTCCTTCCAGCCGAGCACGGACTCCTCGATGAGGCACTCGGAGACGGGGGAGAGGTCGATGCCACGGGATAGAATCTCGGTCATCTCCTGACGGTTGTAGGCGATGCCCCCGCCCGAGCCGCCGAGCGTGAAGCTGGGGCGGATGACGCAGGGGAAGCCGATCTTGGCGGCGAAGGCAAGGCCGTCGGTAACGTTGCGGACGAGCTTCGACTGCGGCATGTCGAGGCCGATCTTGGTCATCGCGTCCTTGAACAGAAGGCGGTCTTCGGCCTTTTTTATGGCCTCGAGCTTGGCACCGATGAGCTCGACGTTGTAACGGTCAAGCACACCCGAGTCCGCCAAATCGACGGCGAGGTTGAGCGCGGTCTGGCCGCCGACGGTGGGCAGTACGGCGAAGACACCCGGCTTTCCGCGAAGCATCTCCGACTCCACGCGCAGGATTTCTTCCACGTAGGCGGGGGTGAGCGGCTCGATATAGGTGCGATCGGCGACCTCGGGGTCGGTCATGATGGAGGCCGGGTTGGAGTTCACCAGCACGACCTCATAGCCTTCGGCCTTCAGGGCTTTGCAGGCCTGCGTGCCGGAGTAGTCGAACTCGGCCGATTGGCCGATGACGATGGGGCCGGAGCCGATGACGAGAATTTTTGCAATGTCGTTCCTGCGTGGCATTTAGTTTCTCGCTTTCGGGAGGGCTTTGCCCTTGTGGGCGACCATGCTTTCGCCTCTGCCAATTTCGAGCATCGCGTCAATGCACTGATGGCAGAAAACCCTGCTTGACCCTCTCCACTGGAAAGCCAGGAGGCGAGAGATCCAGAAAGGAAGTCCGGCCGCATTCATCTGAGGCTGAACCACCACATTCGTTGAGAGGAGAGACGAAGAGTTGATGGTCAGGGTTGTCGTAAGAGCGTATCTGCCGGGTCGCATCAGGCGTATCTCTCGACGATGGCCGACCTTGATAACCGCGACCACAAGTTGCTCTTGTCGAATGTCACAGATGAGTCGATAGTCTCCGACTCTGTACTTATATAAAGCTTTCCAGTCACCCGCGAGCGGCTTGGCCAAGTCATAGGGGCTATGCTGCGCGAGAAGTCGGGTGTGCAGGAACGCGAGAATCCTCTTTTGTACAGCCTTGTCCAAGTGCCGGATCTGCTTCTTCGCTTCCGGTGAGATCCTCAGCTGCCAGTCCAAATTCACGCATCATCTCCTCTAGAGTAATCATCGGCTCGCCGGTTTTCTCTTGTTCATCAAACGCTGCTTGCGCATCCCGCCCGTCCTCATAATCCTCCATGAACGTAAGCACGGCTTCGTTGACGAAATCGTTCACGCTCCGGCCCATCTCTTCGCAGAGCATACGCAAGTGTGCTTCCCGGTCCGGTCTAAATTCGAATTCCATCGCAGCCTCCTACTTCTTCCACTCTTCCATCATCTTACGAAAATCCCGGAACAGGTAATGCGAGTCGTGCGGGCCGGGGCTGGCCTCCGGGTGGTACTGTACGCTGAACATGGGGTCGGTGCGGTGGCGGAGGCCGGCGAGCGTCTGGTCGTTCAGGTTGGTGTGGGTCTGCTCGACATCGGCCGGCAGCGAGGCGGGGTCGACGTTGTAGTTGTGGTTCTGCGCGGTGATCTCGACCTTGCCCGTCTGGTGGTTCAGGATGGGGTGGTTGCCGCCGTGATGGCCGAACTTGAGCTTGTAGGTCTTGCCGCCGAGCGCGATGCCGAACAACTGGTGGCCCAGGCAGATGCCGAACAGCGGTGCCTTGCCCTGGAGCGCGCGGATGTTGGCCTGCGCGTAGGCGAGCGGCTCGGGGTCGCCGGGGCCGTTTGAAAAGAAGACTCCGTCCGGCTGCAGGACGAGCACATCCGCCGCGGGCGTGGTGGCGGGCACGACGGTGACGCGGCAGCCCTCGCGCGTAAGCATGCGCAGAATGTTTTCCTTGATGCCGAAGTCGTAGGCGACGACGTGCATCTCGCTGCCGGTCTCGGCAGCGGGCAATAGCTTGTCGCCGGTCTGGTTTTTTGGTTCTGTGCTCGACCACTCGTAGGTGGTCTTGGTCGAGACGACCGAGGCTAGGTCGGTGCCGTCCATTTTCTTGATGGTGCGGGCCTTGGCTACGAGCGCGGCTTGGTCAAGGCTTTCGCCGCTCGCGATCACGCCGCGCATGACGCCGTTGGCGCGCAGGTGCCGCACGACGGCGCGGGTGTCGACCTCGGCGATGACCGGGATGCCGTTGCGCTCGAGGTATTCGTCGGCGACCTCGGTCGATCGCCAGTTGGAGCTGACGGGCGAAAACTCGCGCGTCACGAGGCCCTCGATCATCGGCCTGGCGCTCTCCGCATCGTGCGGCGTGGTGCCGTAGTTGCCGATGTGCGGGTTGGTCAACACGACGATCTGCCCGGCGTAAGACGGGTCCGTGAAGATCTCCTGGTAGCCCGTGAGCGAGGTGTTGAAGACGACCTCGCCGGCGCGCTCGACCGCCGCACCGTAGCCCTTGCCCTTGAATATGCGCCCATCTTCGAGCGCCAGCATTGCCTGCATTGAAGCTCCTACCACCCTTTGACTGGAAGAACACAAACTTTCCTATTCTAGCAGTCCTGGCGCTTTGCTCCAGGACTCGGTCGCGAGTAAAATCCCGCCATGGCCGCTCTCGTCTCCTGGCTCCCTACCCTGTTGCGGCGGCGCAAGCGCGACGCGCTGCTCGCCGCGGCGGCTACCTGGCCGACGACGACTGCGAAGCTGCTGAAATCGAGCATCGTGCCGAAGGACCCGCTGGCGGAGGGTGGGATCGCAATCCAGGACTCCCAGGTAGAGGCGGCGTTTTACTTCACGCTGCCTGAGGGCTACTTCGGCGGGCATCTGCGCTCGACGCCGGTGTCGGACTCGGAGGGCTACCGG
>CAXUDC010000008.1:18948-24644 GCA_964249685.1 uncultured Acidobacteriaceae bacterium | reverse complement strand
TCAGGAAGCGACCAGCTCCTTCGCGAGCTGGACGTAGAGCTCGACCGCCGCGAGCAACTCCTCCTTCGCGATGCGCTCGTCCGGCGTATGCGCCACGTGGATTGACCCCGGGCCGAGGAGAAACGGCTCGCCCCACGCCGTCAGCGACGGGATGTCGGTCGTGAACTTCGCCACCATCGTCGGCAGATTGCCCACGCGGCGCATGCGGACAAACGGCAGCTCGAGCGAGAACTCGACCCGCGCGCGGCCGTCGACCGCCTTCAGGATGGCCGCGCGCGTGTCATCGCTCGGGCCGACCAGGCGGACGAGCAGGTGCGCCTCCGCGGCATCGGCGATCACGTTCGGCGCGCGTCCGCCGGAGATGAGCCCGACGTTCAACGTCGACTCCCCCACATCCTCGACCACCGGCAGCGGCAGCTCGTGGATCGCGGTCAGCGCGGCGACCAGCTTGTCGATCGCGGACTCGCCCAGCTCCGGGTAGGCGGAGTGGCCCATTTTGCCGTCGGCGTAGATTTCGACCCGCAGGCAGCCCTTCGAGGCGAGCGCGAGGCGGTTGTCGGTCGGCTCGCCGTTGATGAGGAAGCGGCTGCCGCGCGGGTTTTCGTTCGCCACCTTGGCACCAGCCGAGTCGCGCTCCTCCCCGACCACGAACAGCATCGCGACCTTCACGCCGTCGGCGCGCAGCCGCTCGGCCGCGGCCACCTGCGCGGCCAGGATCCCCTTCGCGTCGCAGGTGCCGCGCCCGTGCAGGAACTCGTCGTCCTCGCGGAGCTCGACGTAGGGCGGCACGGTGTCCATGTGGGTTGAAAAAACCACGTCCGGCGTCTGCCCCGGGATGCTCGCGTAGATGTTGAAGCGGTCGCCGCCACCCTCCGCGCCGGGGGTGCCGACGACCGGCCTCGGCACCGGCATGCGCTCGACCGCCCACCCCTCACCCGTCAGAAAGTGGTCCAGCACGACCCCGACATCGTGCTCGTGGTAGGTGGTGGAACGCACTGCAACCAGCTTCCGTGTGAGCTCGAGAGGATCAATCGCCATGGTTCCCCCAGCATACCGCAGTCCGCGGAGTGGCTTGTGATGCCGTGTGCGGGCTTCCCTTACACTACGTATATGCCCCATCACTCCCAGGTTCGCGCGCTCGACGACCTGCTCGGCCCGGTTGGCCGGCTGGAAGCCATCCTGAACACCGGCGCGTCCGACGCCACGTACGCCGTGCTGATTGCCCACCCGCACCCGATGTTTGGCGGCACCATGCACAACAAGGTCGTCTACAATACGATGAAGGCGTTCTCGCACTTCGGCCTGCCGGTGCTCCGCTTCAACTTTCGCTGTGCCGGCCTGAGCGAAGGCTCGCACGACGAAGGCCGGGGCGAGGTTCAAGACGTGCGCGCGGCGCTCGACTACCTGGTCCGCCTGACCGATCTGCCGGTCCTGTTTGCCGGCTTCTCCTTTGGCTCGCACGTGGGCCTGCGCGCCTGCTGTGGCGACGCGCGCGTGAAAGGCCTGGTCGGGCTCGGCCTGCCGGTGCGCGCGGGCAACCGCGACTACCGCTACGATTTCCTGCCGAGTTGCAGCGCGCCCAAGCTCTTCGTGTCTGGCGACCACGACGAGTTTTGCCCGCCCGAGGTCCTGGCCGACTTTCTGGCCGCCGCTCCCGAGCCAAAACAGACCGCCATCATCGCCGGCGCGGACCACTTCTTCCAGGGCATCCCGGGAAGCCCCAAGCCCAAGCTCGACCAGCTCCAGCAGCACCTGCACACCTGGCTCGCGGAGACGTTTCTGCTTACGGAGCCGGCCTGAGCCAGTCCCACCGCAATCGCACTTGGGAGCAACCATGGCTTGTCGATCTAGTGCGGACCGTTACACCGTCTGCGCTACCTTTTACCGGCCAGCATAGCGATTTGCCCCTGCATGGGCCACCCTACTGGCTGGGTCAGGTGCACTCCAATACTATGGTGCTAAGCTTACCCACAAGGCGACTCTAGAATCTTAGATTGGCGTCTGGTCGAAGACGCCTACCATCGCGACGAGAGGTTTCCCCTGAAAACGCGCACCCTCGCCCTTGTGATTCTCGCCGTATCGCTCCTTCTCGCCGGCTTTACGAGCTTCTATCTGAAGCAGGCCATCGACGTGGAGCGTGAACTGCGCGCGCAAATGGCCGACCTGTCGCTGGCCACGACCGCGGACGCCAACGCGACCAGCGGAATTGTGTCGCTCGGCGAGGCTTCGCTCACGCACGAACTCGTCGAGGTACGCGGAGTCGCTCACCACGATGAGGTGTATCTCGCGCTTGAAGGCTGCGGCATCCTGGCCGGGCTGATCCTGCTGCGCAGACCCGCCGCTCGTGACTCTGTACGTCTCTAGAGCCACCTTCACCTGAAGGTGTGATGCTGGTCCAAACAGCAGATTCCTCCACTTCTCTACAGAATAACAACACAAGGTGGCCTTTGTGTTTTGTGTCATAGCGTAGCAATCTGCGGGTCGATGAACGCTGCATTACACCTAAAGGACTGGTCTAAAAAGAGGCTGATTCGGTCTGTCGTCATACTCGGTCAATAGCGCCGGAGCTAAAGCCCCTTGATGGCATTTGACATCTTCGCTTGACTAAAGTCCCACGCTTCCACCCAGATTCGCAACTCGATCGAAGAGCCTACCCGCGCAGCCACTCGACCATGGCGCGGTTCGATTGCTCTGGCGCCTCCGAAAATGGCAGGTGCCCCACCCCGGGCAACACCATCATCCGTGCTCCCAGGCGCCGGGCCAGCTGCTCGCCGGAGCCAACCCCCACGGCCCGGTCGCGATCGCCCCAGATCAGCAGCACCTGCCTGCCCGCAAGCTCCTTCAACTGCGCCCGCAGCAGGGCCATGTCCGCTACCCAGCGCCGCAGGATGCGCAGCACGTGCTCGACCGATGCGCCGTTCAGGCCCTTCGTGTAGCCCTCGAGCGTGCCCGGCTGCGCGTTCGCCGGGTCCCCCAGCATGCGCCGGAACGCCCAGTCGTGCAGGACCCGCGGCATTGACGGAATTCTGCGGGCAAGCCACGTTCCCACGCGTGAGTTGTAGAACGCGATCACATCCTTGCCCAACTCACAGTACGGATTCGCCGGCGCAAACAACACCAGACGCTCGGTCCGCCCGGGGTGACGCACGGCCAGCATCATCGCAATCGCCCCGCCATGCGAGTGGCCCGCGATGTCCGCGGCTCCGATCCCAAGCTCGTCCATGCAGCGTGCGACGCGATCCGCGGTCGCTTGGAGCCCGGCATCCACCCCTTCCACCCGGTCTGATTCGCCCATGTTCACTAGATCCAGCGCATACACGGTGCGATGCTTCGCGAGTTCGCGGATATTTGGGTCCCAATTGCGCGCGGACCCAATCAGCCCGTGCACCAGCACCATCGCAGGACCTGCGCCCGCCTTGCAGTAATGAATCTTGATCCCGTCAACCTCGACGGTCGACTCCAGCAACGGCAGCATGGCACGCATCTCCCAAGTGACCACTGCGGCGTACGAAGCAGCGCTGTCCCGAATGTTACAACATGATGAATCCGGAAGCCAGGAAAGATGCTGGCCCTGTCAGCTACTTCAAGAGGCCACGATCATTTCGCTGATCTATGCGACGGCGGCGACCACTCGGTCCTCGACCACCTTGCTGGCAAACCTCTCCGCCATCACGGTTTCAAGCACATCCATAGCGTGGTCCACCTGTGCCGTCGAAAGGATCAGCGGCGGCAGGAAGCGCAGCACATTGCCCTGCACCACGTTGAACATCACCCCACGGCGCAGGCCTTCCTCGACGATCGGCCGTACGGGAACGGACATCTCGACTCCCCACATCAGCCCCGCGCCGCGCACTTCGCGGATCTCTTCGTATTCTGCGGCAAGTGCCAGCAGGCGGTTACCCAGGCGAGCCCCTGAGGAGCGAGCATTCTCGATCACCTTATCCTCAACCATCACTTGAAGAAACTCGCAACCCATTCTGCAAGCTAATGGAGTTCCGCCCAGCGTGCTGCCGTGTTTGGCCACGCCAAAGGAGTGGAACAGCTTCTCCGTCACCAGAAGCGCGCTCAACGGCAGCCCACCGCCGAGTGGTTTTCCCAGGATCAGCACATCAGGCTTGATGCCGGATCGGCTGTAGGCGAACCACTCGCCTGTGCGCCCCAGCCCGCTCTGGATCTCGTCGAAGATGAGCAGTGCGCCGGTCGCATCGGCGAGCCTGCGTGCCTCCTCGAGGAACTCCTTCGCGAGAAAATGTACGCCGCCTTCGCCGAGCACCGGCTCGAGCAGGATCGCGCAGGTCTCGTCCGAGACGGCCGCGCGCAGTGCGGAAAGGTCGTTGCGATCGATGAACTTGACGCCCGGCAGCCCAGGGCCAAAGTCAACCGAGTATTTCTCCTGCCCGGTGACGGAGAGCGAACCGAAGGTCCGCCCATGGTAAGACCCACGCAGCGCCACGAGCCCGTGCTTGGCCGCGCCGCCCACCTGCCGGCCGTGCGTACGCGCCAGCTTCAGCGCGCCTTCCACGGACTCGCTGCCGCCGGTCGAAAAGAAGACGCCCGCCATGCCGGACAGATCGCAGAGCTTCTCCGCCAGCAGGCTAGGCCAGGGATTTGAGTACTGCGGCGACAGATGCACCAACGTCGACGCCTGCTCCATCATCGCCTGCAACATCCGCGGGTGCGCGTGCCCCAGCGCGTTCACCCCCAGCCCGCCCATCATATCCAGGTACGCGTTCCCGTCGACATCGTACAAGGTGCAGCCTTCACCGCGTTCCATCACCACCGGATAGCGCGCGTAGACCGGGATCAAATGATCTTCATCTCTCGCCAGAACAGCCTTTGCCGAGCTTCCGGCCTCAAAAAGTTCCATGCTCCCAGTTCACATCACTGTCAAACATCGGTCAAGCGGACTGAACCAGCGATGGTGCAATCTTTTTCACAGGGTGGCGAGCGAACAGGTGCCTCCGCAACCTCACAGAGCATCTATGATTATCTGTAGAACATGGAACACTCAACAAGCGCCAGACGTAACTAGCTGGTATCCTCTCCCATGCCGTTTGGGCATCTACGTGCTAGCAAGCTATCAGGGGAAACCCTTACGTTGTGAAGACCGCCTTCCAAACTCGCGTTCTCGTCATCGTGCTGGCGCTCGCCACGCTTGCGGCGTGTGTCTTCGCGGGGCTCAACATCGCGGCCGAGGCCGACTACTCCGTCCCGACCGACGGCGTGCGCTGGGTCGAAGTCCCCGGCGGACTCTGCGCCCAGCAGGTCCCCAACGATTCGCCCGGGCACAAATACGGCATCCAGCGCGGTGACGTTCTGCTTTCGATCGACGAGCACCCGACCCTGCGCGTGGCCGCGCTCGAGCGTGAACTCTTCCGCATCGGCAGCTACCTGGACGGAACCTACTCGGTTGCACGGCCGCTGCAGGCCTGCACGCTTGAATCCGCCACCCACCTCAGCATCAAAGTGTCGCTCGAGCCCGTCGACCGCTCCATCAACTACGGGCTGCGGCTGATCGCGGTCATCTACCTGATCATCGGGCTTTACGTCCTGTTCCGCCGCTGGACTGCGCCCAAATCGACGCACTTCTACGTCTTCTGCCTGGTCTCGTTTGTGCTCTACGCGTTCAAGTACACGGGGCAACTGGACGATTTCGACCAGATCATCTACTGGTCGAACGTCGTCGCGACGTTCCT
>CAXUDC010000008.1:15495-18848 GCA_964249685.1 uncultured Acidobacteriaceae bacterium | reverse complement strand
CTGAAATGGCTTACCCGGGGGACGCTCGTTGCGGTCGTTCCCTTTACCCTGCTTTACGTCCTGCCCTTCCTGTTTGACCGCTACATCCCGGCCGGCTTCTCGAATCTTGTCACCTTGTCACTGGTTTTCTTGCCGCTTACGTTTTCCTGGGCCATCGTCCGCTATCGCCTGATGGATGTCGACCTGATCTTCAAGCGCGGCGTTACGTATACGCTCGCCACTGCTGCTCTTGTCGGGCTTTACTTCGGCATCGTCGCGCTGACGGCGCACTTCGTCCAGACCCACCTGCCGACGTTCCGGCTGTGGGGCCTGGTCGCTGCGGTCGTCGCGACGGGCCTCATCTTCGACCCGCTCAAACGCGCCATCCAGTCCCGGGTCGACCTCGTCTTCGATCAGAAGCGCTTCGACTATCGCGAGACCCTGATCGACTTCGGCCGTTCGCTCAACTCGCAGACCGACCTTTCGGCGCTGCTCGGCTCGGTGGTCGAGCGCCTGCCCGATACCCTGCTCGTCACGCGGGTGGCCGTCTTTCTGGCTGCGGAGTCCGACCTGGACGTGCCCGCCGCGCAGCCCGCGCTGTTCCAGCTTGCGGCCTCGCACGGGCTGGACAACCTGGTCGCCGCAAGCGTGCGCGACCTGCACGTCAGCTTCCTGGACTTCGATTCGCCGGAGGCCAACACCCACGTCTTCCTCGAAAATCCGCAGGCCGCCTTGCGCTTGACCGAGTCCCAGCGCGAGACCGCCGCCGTGCTCGACCTGAACTACTACCTGCCCTGCCGCGTGGCCAACCGCCGCGGACCGGGCGCCCGCACGGTCGCGATCATCGGCCTCGGGCGCACGAACGACGGCGACTTCCTCTCGTCCGAGGATATGGAGGTGCTCGAATCG
Source organism: uncultured Acidobacteriaceae bacterium (assembly GCA_964249685.1). Taxonomy (GTDB): domain Bacteria; phylum Acidobacteriota; class Terriglobia; order Terriglobales; family Acidobacteriaceae; genus Edaphobacter. The sequence goes on along the minus strand of CAXUDC010000008.1, from coordinate 17,960 downwards.
CTGGCCGGCTATATCGGCATCGCGATCCAGAACGCGCAGCTCTATCGCCGGCTCGAGTCCAAGATCAACGAGTTCGAGCGCCTGAAGGACTTCAACCAGAACATCGTCGAATCGATCAACATCGGCATCTTCGCCGTCGATCTCGACGGTCTGATCGAAAGCTGGAACTCGCAGATGGAGGTGCTCTTCGCGCGCTCGCGGGGCGAGGCCCTGCACCAGCGGCTTGCCGACATCTTCCCGGCAGACTTCATGGCGCGCTTCGACGCCATCCGCAACGACCCTGGCGCCCAGGGAACCCATACCCTCTACAAGTTCCGCCTCGCGCTGCCGACCGGCGAGACCCGCGTGGCGAACATCGCCATCGCGCCGCTGCTGACGCGCACCTTCGACGTCATCGGCCGCATCATCCTGGTCGACGACATCACGGACCGCATGCAGATGGAGGCGCAACTGACACAAAGCGAAAAGCTTTCGTCGATCGGCCTGCTCGCGGCCGGCGTTGCGCATGAGGTCAATACGCCGCTCGCCGTCATCTCCAGCTACACGCAGATGTTGTCCAAGCAGCTCCGCACGGACGAAGCATTAGCCAAGCGCTTCGACCCCGTCCTTCAGAAGATCACCCAGCAAACCTTCCGGGCGTCCGAGATCGTCAACGGCCTGTTAAATTTTTCGCGTACCTCTGGCGCCGAGTTCGTCCGAATCGACCTGAACCAGCTCCTGCACGACTCCGCCATCCTGCTTGACCACCAGTTCAAGACCGCACGCATTCGCGTCGAGCAGGAGCTCGACGGCGCGCTCGCTCCCATCCAGGGTAACTCCGGCAAGCTCCAGCAGGTCATCCTGAACCTGATGCTCAACGCCAAGGACGCCATGCAGAACGGGAGCGGGTCCGGCGTGCTGAAGGTGCGCACGTTCAACGAGGGCGCGCTCTCCGTGCTCGAGATCGAAGACTCCGGCTCCGGCATCGAGCCCGAGCATCTCCACCGCATCTTCGACCCGTTCTTCACCACCAAAACCAACCCCAAGGCCGGCGAGCACAAGGGTACCGGTCTGGGACTCGCCGTCAGCTACGGCATCCTGCAGGAGCACGGCGGCAAGATCAAGGTCGCCTCCACCCCCGGCCACGGCACCACCTTCCGGCTAGAGATTCCTGCCGTCCCGGTACCCGTTCCGGCGGGTGCCCCATGATCCCCTGAGCCGCAGGCCAAGGTTATCGTGAGCGCAGTCACTCCGCTCAGGCACTTCCCTTTCACATAGGAATCCCAAATGTCAGCAGCCCTAGCCACCGCACCCTCCGCCGCCGCCATCGCCATCGCGCGCATCCTCATCATCGACGATGAGCCCATGATTCGTGAGTCGCTCGAGGTTCTGCTCTCGCTCGAAGGGTTTGAGGTCACGCTCGCAACCGACGGCCCCACCGGCCTTGAGGCTCTCTCGCGCGACACCTTCGACCTGCTGCTGCTCGACCTCTCGTTGCCTGGCGAGTCCGGCATCGACCTGCTGCCGCGCATCACCGGCCAGAACCCCGAGCTGCCGGTCATCATGATTACCGCCTTTGGCACCGTGAACAACGTGGTCGACGCCATCCGCGCCGGTGCCGAAAACTTTGTGCAGAAGCCGTGGGACAATGAAAAGCTGCTCGCCGACATCCGCACCGCCATCGCGCGCCACAAGGCCGAGGCGGAGGTCATCCAGCTCAAGCGCACGCTCAAGCAGCGATACAATTTCGAGAACATCATCGGCAAATCCGAGCCCATGCTGCGCCTGTTCGACACCGTCGCGCAGGTCGCGCCCAGCCGCTCGACCATCCTGATCCAGGGCGAATCCGGGACCGGCAAGGAGCTCATCGCCAAGGCCATCCACCAGAACTCGACGCGCCGCGACAAACCCTTCGTCCCTGTGAATACGGGCGCAATCCCGTCCGACCTGCTCGAGTCTTCGCTTTTCGGCCACGTCAAAGGCGCGTTCACCTCCGCGATCAACGCGAAGAAGGGGCTGTTCGAAGTCGCCAATGGAGGCACGCTCTTCCTCGACGAGATCGGCACCATGTCGATCGACATGCAGGCCAAGATCCTGCGCGTGCTGCAGGACCGGCGCTTCATGCACCTCGGCGGCACGAGCGAGATCCAGGTCGATGTGCGCATCGTCGCCGCGACCAACGTCAACCTGCAGCAGGCGGTTCGCGACGGCCGCTTCCGCGAGGACCTCTTTTACCGGCTCAACGTCATTACGCTCGAGCTGCCGCCGCTGCGCCAGCGCCGGGAGGACGTGCCTCTGCTCGCGCAGCACTTCCTCAACTTCTACGCGCTCGAAAACGGCGTCGAACCGCCCAGCCTGACGCCCGAAGCTCTGCGCCTGCTGATGGACCACGAGTGGCCAGGCAACGTCCGCGAGCTCGAAAACGCCATGGAGCGCGGCGTCGTGCTTTCCACTACGCGCACGATCACGCCGGACCTGCTGCCGCC
>CAXUDC010000008.1:5691-15395 GCA_964249685.1 uncultured Acidobacteriaceae bacterium | reverse complement strand
CCGTCGGCATGATCGTTGGCCAGATCGCAGGTGGCGCGACCTTCGACGATCTGCTGCGTGAGTTCCCCTACCTGGAATCTGACGATGTCTCCTAGGCGCTGGGCTACGCGGCTTCGCTCGCCAGCGAGCGCGAGGTGCTGCTCGCCTCCGCATGAAGGTCCTGATCGATATCAATCTGACGCCCGAATGGGTTACGTTCCTGGTGAAATGAGAGATTGAAGCCGTGCATTGGAGCGCGCTTGGCAGTCCCCTTGCCAGCGATCTGACGATCCTGAACTACGCGGCGGCCCACGCGCTCGTCATCTTGACCCAGGACACGGATTTCGGGCACTTGCTGGCAGGCAGCTCCGCGTCAAAGCCCTCCATCTGCCAAGTCAGGGCAGGGCGCGTCAATCCGATCGTGCTGGGAGAGTCAGTCCTGAAAGCGTTGCTGCCGATGCAAGACGCTGGTGCCATTTCTGCCTTCGCGGTAGTCGATGGAAACAGGACTCGCCTGAGAATATTGCCGTTTCACCGCAAGGTCGTCCGTTGATGAAATACTGACTTTACTCCCGAACGATTCATCCCAGCCTTAAGGAGTTTTATGGCGCGCTTCCTTCAAGTGTTCAGTGCAGTTTTCCTCTTCGCTTCGGTCGCCCTGGGGCAGAAGCGTGCCATCACCGAAAAGGACCTGTTCGACTTTCACTGGATCGGCGATGTGCAGGTTGCGCCGGATGGCAAGCGCGTCGTCTACGTGCAGAGCCAGGTGAAGGAAGACCGGTCCGGCTATGAGACCTCGCTCTACCTGCTGGACCTGGCCGCGCCTGGTGCGGTGCCGCAGCTGTTGCTGGCGGGCACGCACGATTCGTCGCCACGCTGGGACGGCAACGGCGCGCAGCTGGCGTTTCTGCGCGCGGTGGAGAAGGACGGCAAGCTCCAGCCGGCGCAGCTTTACGTCATGACGATGCTACCCGTGATGAGCGCGCCCGTGCGCATCTCCAACCTGCCGAAGGGTGTTTCGAACCCGCAGTGGGCGCCCAGCGGCGTGGTGCTCTCCGCCGTCAGCCTGACCCCGAAGGTTCCCGCGCCCGCGATGCCGCAGAAGCATCTCGGTGCGGGTGAAGAGGCGCATGTGTCCGATGTGCGCGTGATCACGCAGCCGTTCTACCAGTCGAACGGCGAAGGGTATCTCGACCCGACGCTGCTCCCGCAACTCTACCTGCTGGCCGTGCCGACGGAGACGCTGCCCGATCCGCCCGCGCAGTTGCTGACCAAGGCTCCGTCCGGCGTCGAGGAGTATGGCTGGGCCAACGAGAGCTGGATTCTGTTCACCTCATCGGCCTCCGCCGAGCCCTGGTTCGAGCCCTACGAGCACAATGCGCTCTTCGGGCTCAACCCGCAATACGTTTATCCGGGAGAGAAAAAGGGGTCTACCGCCCCGGAGTTGCCGCTCGTCTACCCCATTGCGGACAAGCTGCCTTACGCGATCCGCGGGCTCTCGATCGGGCCGAGGGCTGCGCAGCCGGGCAGCTTTCCGGCGAAGATCGCCTACCACGCCGTGCCTGCGCCGATCCCGCCTGCGAAGCCGGTAAGCCACCAGGATTCAGACCTGTTCACTCTCGATCTCGACTGGTCCACCGGCACCCCAGCCGCGCCGCACCCCGCGGCTAACCTGAGCAAGGGTAGCGGCTATGAGATGGGTGGCGGCGTCGGCGGCGACAACACCGCTCCGCGTGGCGGCGGCCGCCCGTCGATCGCCTGGAGCGCGGACGGAACGCAGCTGCTCGACGTGGTCGGCGCGAAGGGTTCGGCGCTGCTGGTCGCGGTCAAGGCGGATGGCTCCGGCGTGGCGCCGCTCACGCCGGCCAGGCAGGCGGTGGTCAACTTTGCCGCGACCAGGGACCGCGGCACGATCGTCGCGCTCGTCTCGAACCCGCTACTGATCGGCGATCTGTTTCGCGTCGACGGCACCGGGCAGACGCAGCTTACGCACGTGAACGACGCACTGTTCTCGCAGTTGGACCTGCAGACACCGGAGTTCCTGCAGGTGAAACCGACGCACCGGCCGCAGGACATCGCGGGCGAGCGCATCGACACCTGGGTGCAGCTGCCGCCACACTTTGACGCCACACAGAAGCACCCGGCAATCCTGAACATTCACGGCGGCCCGCACTCCGCCTACGGCTGGATCTTCGACCACGAGATGCTCTGGATGGCCGCCAGGGGCTACGTAACGATCTACCCCAATCCGCGCGGCTCCACGACCTACGGCGACCGCTTTGCGAACGTGATCGAAAACAGCTATCCCGACGACGACTTCCACGACCTGATGGACACGGTGGACGCCGTCGTCGCGAAGGGCTGGGCGGACCCGGCGCGGCTGGGGGTCACGGGCGGCTCCGGCGGCGGCCTGCTGACCGACTGGACCGTCACCCAGACGGACCGGTTCAAGGCAGCGGTTGCGCAGCGCGACATCGCTGACGCCGCAGCGTGGTGGTACACGTCCGACATCGGACCATTTCACCAGTACTGGTGGCCTTCGGCTCCGTTTTCGTCGCCGGAGAACCTGAAGGTGTACCACGAGCACTCGCCGCTTACGTTTGTGAACAACGTCAAGACGCCGATGCTGTTTATCCTGGGCGACCAGGATACGCGAACGCCGCCTACGTCTGGTGGCGAGGTCTTTTTCCGCGCCCTGACCTACCGCAAGATCCCGGCGGTGATGGTCCGGTTTCCCCGGGAGAACCATGAGCTGTCGCGGTCGGGCGAGCCGTGGCATCGGGTGGAACGGCTGGAGAATATCGTGAACTGGTTCGATGGGTACTTGAGGGATATGTGCGAGCCGCAGTATGACGGGAAGGTTCCGTGCGCCACAGCTCCATCTCGGGGTGCCCCATGATCACCGCGGCTTGATGGCGCTTATCGTGGGTTGGGCTCTACTCCACCTCGACGGCGGAAAGCCTAACCCCACGATAACCTCCGGACTTCGTCCTCCGGTGATCATGGGGCACCCCCTAGGCGCGGAGGGCGGGGGCGACTTCGCTGCCGAGAAGGTGGGTGGAGCGGATCAGCTTTTCGTGGTCGAGCGAGGCGACCGACATCTGAAAGTCCAGCCGCACGATGCCCCCGAGGACCTCGTCGTAGTGGCGGATTTTCTGGATGGCTTCGGCGGGGTCGCCCACGATGAGGGCGCCGGTGTCCGAGAGCAGCGCGTCGAAGTGGCGGCGGGTGACCGGCGGCCAGCCACGCTCCTTGCCGATCCTGGTGAAGGCATCAGCATAGCCGGGGAAGAAGTCGTCCGCGGCCTTCTGGCTCGTCTCGGCGACATAGCCGAGGGCGTGGATCCCTACTTTGAGCGACTCCGGGGCGTGGCCGGCGCGCTTGCCGGCCTCGCGGTAGAGGTCGACCAGCGGACGGAAACGATGTGGCTCGCCGCCGATGATGGCAATCATGAGCGGCAGGCCGAGCGCGCCGGCGCGGGCGAACGACTCCGGCGTACCGCCTACGCCGAGCCAGATGGGGAGCTTTGCCTGCATCGGCCGCGGGAAGACGCCTTGCCCGGTAAGCGGCGCGCGATGCCGGCCGGACCAGGTAACGTTGTTCTTCTCGCGGAGCTTCAGGAGCAGATCAAGCTTTTCCACGAAGAGCGAGTCGTAGTCCTCGAGCTTGAGGCCGAAGAGGGGGAACGACTCGATGAACGAGCCGCGCCCGACGACGATCTCCGTGCGGCCGCGGGAGATGAGGTCGAGCGTGGCGAACTCCTGGAAGACGCGCACCGGGTCGGCCGCGGAGAGGACGGTGACGGCGCTGGTGAGGATGATGTTGCTGGTGCGGGCGGCAGCGGCGGCGAGCAGGACGGCGGGCGCGGAGTCGAGGTACTCGGTGCGATGGTGCTCGCCGAGGCCGAAGACGTCAAGCCCGGCCTGGTCGGCGGCTTCGATCTCGAGCAGCAGGTTCTGGACGCGATCGACGGGGGCTACGGTGCGACCGGTGACGGGGTCGGGGGTAGACGCGGCGAAGCTGTCGATACCGATTTGCATGTTGGAACACCTCTTGAGGAATGGATGCGGGGCAGGGCTGCTGGATTCATTTGGCGGCGCTGATCGATACGGTGTTCCACCCACTCATCACGGTAGGGCTGTGATGAATGTGGCACGCAGTGGTTCAGGGGGTTGCGGGGGCGTGGGGGGTGAAGTGCTTGAAGACAAACTCCTGCACGACGTTGCCCACGCCGTCGAGCCCGGTCGAGATGAGGCCGTTGTAGAGCGTGACGGTGCCGTCGTTGCGGCTGCTTGCGGGATAGTAGAGGTTCGAGAGGGCGCCGGCGCCGAAGTCGCCCAGAATGGCCGCGTAGGCGGGCTGCCATTTACCGTTGTCGCCACGCGCGATGACGGCGGTCGAGAGCGCGTAGAGGGCGCGGTGCATCACGGTGCCCTTGCCCATGTAGAAGTAGCGCGGGTCCTGGCGAAATAGGATGGGTAGAATGGCCCCGCTGAGCTCGGTGGCGATAGCGGTGTCGGCGGTCTGGGCGGCGAAGCGTTTGAAGTAGCCGGCCGTGCCCTGGCCATAGCCGGCGAGATCGTTATCGGCCTGGCCAAGCCCGGCGAGACCCGCGTTGATGAGGTTCGTGTAGGGATTGATGAGGGTCTTGGTGGCGAGCTGGAACTTCTGCCGCTTGTTGAGCGGTGCCGCGTGGAAGTCGTACGCGACGTAGAAATTGGGCACGAAGCCGGCGATCATCTGGTGCTCTTCCTGCTGGATCTGAGCCTCGGCGAGGCTCTCCTCGCTTGTCGTCACGGTCACGTCTGCGGAGTCCGATGGGGTGAGATGGACGGTGACGCTGGGGCCGGCGACCTGGGTGGTCTTGGCGAGAAAGCCATCGGCCTCGGCGCGCAGGGTGCAGGGCGCGCCGGCGATGCCGGGCAGTGTGAACGCTCCATCGGGGCCGGCGGTGGTCTGGTTTACCACGCCGCCGGGCTGGGGTGCAGTGCGGTACAGGCTTAGTCTCGCGAACGGGATCTCGTCGCCGGCGGGGTCGAGGACGGCGCCTGAGATGATGTCGGGACAGGGGAGGTAGGGGGCGTCGGGCAGGGGGGCCGCCGGTGCCTGCGCGTGAAGCGGCGCGGCTACCGCTAGTAGCGCGGCGGCGAGGCAGATGCGCGTCATGGACACTCGGATGCAAATATGATGTCCGCGATGACGTTGTAAGCCCATAGGCAAGAATAGCTTGTTTTTTGCGCTTGGAAGGTTACAGACTTGCTTGTGCCTGGGAGAAAGGCTTGGGCTTGTATGCGGCTACAAGAGAGTAACCCCACGATAACCGCGATGAGCCGCGGTGATCATGGAGCGTCCCGGGGACGGGGTAGCTTCTTTGTTTGTCATTCCCGTAGGGAATCTGCGTTTGGAGCGCCACCACGCAGATTCATCGCCTTCGGTGATTGGGCTAGGCGTTGTAGTTGATGGACTGAAGGCCGAGGAACTCGGCGGACTGGCCGAGCTGTTCTTCGATGCGCAACAGCTGGTTGTACTTGGCGATGCGGTCGGTGCGGCTGGCGGAGCCGGTCTTGATCTGGCCCGCGCCGGTGCCGACGGCAAGGTCGGCGATGAACGTGTCCTCGGTCTCGCCGGAGCGGTGCGAGATGATCGACGTAAAGCCGTAGCGGCGGCCGAGCTCAATCGCTTCGAGCGTCTCCGAGATCGTGCCGATCTGGTTGACCTTGATCAGAATCGAGTTGCCGCACTTCTCCTCGATCCCGCGCTTCAGCCGCTCGGTGTTGGTGACGAAGAGGTCGTCGCCGACGAGCTGGATGCGCCCGCCGATCTGCTCGGTCAGGTACTTCCAGCCCTCCCAGTCGTCTTCGGCCAGGCCGTCTTCAATCGAAACAATGGGATACTTGTTGCTCCAGTCGATCCAGTGATCGGCCATCTCGCGGCTGCTGAGCGTGCGCTTATCCGACTTCTTGAAGGTGTACTTGCCGGTGGCCTTGTCGAAGAACTCGGACGACGCCGGGTCAAGCGCGAGCGCGATGTCCTCGCCGGGTGTAAGGCCGAGCTTCTCGATGGCCTCGAGGATCAGCTCGACAGCCTCCTCGTTCGACTTCAGGCTGGGAGCGAAGCCACCCTCATCGCCGACGGCGGTCGAGTAGCCCTTCTTTTTCAACACGCCCTTCAGCGTGTGGAAAACCTCGGTGCCCTGGCGGAGCGCGTCCGAGAAGGTCTCGGCGCCGACCGGCATGATCATGAACTCCTGGAAGTCGACGTTCGAATCCGCGTGCGAGCCGCCGTTGAGGATGTTCATCATGGGCGTCGGCAGGATGCACGCGTTGACGCCGCCCAGGTAGCGGTAGAGGGGAATCTTGAGCGCGGTGGCCGAGGCCCGGCAGGCCGCCATCGAGACCGCCAAGATCGCATTTGCGCCCATGCGCGATTTGTTCTCGGTCCCATCGAGCGCGATCATGGTCGAATCGAGCAGGCGCTGGTTGGTCGCGTCCATGCCAACCAGCTCCGGCGACAGGATCGATTCGATATTGTCGACCGCGGAGAGCACGCCCTTGCCGAGATAGTGGTCCATGTCGCCGTCGCGCAGTTCCACGGCCTCATGCTCGCCGGTCGAGGCACCGGAAGGAACGGCGGCGCGGCCTATGGCACCGCCCGAGAGCAGGACGTCCGCCTCTACGGTAGGGTTGCCGCGGGAGTCGAGAATTTCACGAGCGGTAATGGAAACGATGTCGGTCATGGGCGTTGCGTTCCTTTGCTGGTCTGTCGCGGAGACGATGCGATGGGCAAGACGGTCGTTGAGTTTGGGCCGGCGATCGACCCGCACCGGCGCAGACCCTGAGGCCGCGCTGCCGATGTGTTCGATAAGTTCGGGACTGCATTTGTCTACGGGGGCCACTCTCGGGATGATAGCAAAGCTCTGGGTGAGGACGCGCGGGTGTTGGCTGGGTGGATTCCCGGATGCCGATTTAGGTAGCCGCGAGGCAACGGGGCATCTAGCTTGGTTCCAGGTTCGATTGCGCCGCCCAGCTTCGACAGGCGCGTCTTCCCGGAGATTCCTTCAATGAAGATGACGTTGAAAGCCGCCGCCGCGCTTGCCCTGGCAGTTCCCTTTTCCGCGACCCTGCTGCACGCGCAGACCACCGGCGTGAGCCACCCGGAAGAGGTTCCGATCACCACCAGCCCGGACGGCATCGCGCAGCCGCTGGTCTACACGCCCACGCCGGTCGCGACCCTGAAGGTCCGGGCGCCGGAGCCTGTTCTGCCCGTGGAACAGAAGCCAGTGTTGACGGCCACCGCCATGGTCCCCGCGCCGGTGGAGAGGGGCACGGACGAGATCTCGCCGGCCGATTTGGACCGTCCGGCCAAGCCGTTTCTGGACCTGCCCCTCGGGACCGCGAACGTGATCACCCGCGTCCCCGGGCCGGGCAACGAGCTGCCCATAGGCACGATGCTGAACGTGAAGCTGACCCGCGGCCTGACGACGAAGACGACCACCGCCGGTACGGAGTTCGAAGGCGAAATTGCCGAGGCCGTCAAGCGCGACGGGCGCGTGCTGATCCCGGCGGGCTCGAAGATTGCCGGGCTCGTGACGGAGGTGCATGGCGGCAAGCGGATCTCGGGGTCGGCCATGATTCACCTTCGGCCGGAGTCAGTCACGCTGCCGGATGGCGTGCGCTACGCGGTCTCGGGGCAGGTGATCGACACGGACCAGTACCGGACGACAAAGGTCGATGACGAAGGAACGATCACGCGGAACGATCACCCAATGAAGACGGCGGCGGTCTTCGCGCTGTCGGCCGGGTCGGGCGCAGCGGCGGGCGCGATTGTGGGTGGATGGCCGGGCGCGGTGATTGGCGCGGGCGTGGGGCTCGGGGTCAGCACGGTCGTGTGGCTGAAGCAGGACCGCCAGGCGGACATGCCGGTTGGGACGAAGGTGGTCTTCGCGCTGACGAAGCCGATGGTGTTTGGAGAGCGGTAATGCTGCTTGGACGAATGGCCTTGCCGCTCTGTGGTAGGGCCATTTCTGTCTACTTCGCTTCAGCTGCATACCCTGGGTGCTCTTCCCTACACTCTTGCGTCCCCTTCCTGCGAATGTAGTATCATTAGCTTGAGCCTTCGCCACCTTGCCTCTCGTCCTCCTCATCGTTCCTGTCGTCTCAACCCTCATCGGCGGCCTGCTCGCGATCCGTTTCCGCCGTTCGCTCGTCCTGCTGATTGCCGCGGGCGCGGGCCTGCTGCTCGGCGCGGCGTTCCTTGACCTGCTGCCGGAGGCGTTGAAGCTCGAAGCCGCCCTGCCAGACCGGCATCCCGACGTGCTCGGCATTGCGCTGCTGTCGTTTCTCTTCTTCTTTGCCGTGCAGAGCGGCCTCGATACGGCGGCGCTGCGCTGGCAGGGTTCCTCGCGAGCGCTCGGCAAGGTTGGCGGCGCGTTGCTGATCTTCCACAGCCTGCGGGACGGGATGGCGATCGGGCTCGCCTTTGCGGCATCGCATCATGCCGGCTATGCCGTGGCGGTCGGCATCGCGGCACACGATCTGGGCGACGGCATGAACACCGTCGTGCTAACGACAGCCGGCACAAAGGCCCGGCTCACCGATTTTGTGTTTCTGGGCATGGACGCGCTCGCGCCCCTGGCCGGCGGTCTGCTGACGATCTGGTGGCGCTTTTCCGCGCGCAGCTCCGTCGTGCTGCTGGCGGTTGCGGCCGGCTTCTTCCTCCAGATGGCGACGAGTGATTTCCTTCCCGAGGTCCGTCGCAACCGGCAGCCAGGGCTCTTTCTACTTCCCGCAGTACTCTCGGGCGCCGCGTTCATCTACCTCGCGAACAATCTCGGCGGGCATCTTCGCTAGGCAGACTCTGAGTACCTGGGTGGAAGCGTGGGACTTTAGTCCCACGAACAAGCTCAATGTAACAGGGGCTTTAGCCCCGCCGCTCTAAATGGTGCCTCATGGATATCGTTCAGACATCCTTGACAGCTTAGCCATACCTATGAGTCGCCCCTTCAGGGCTTTGATCCTGTTTGGTGCTTTACTTGGGGCTTGCGCCCCAGGCTGGTATAAGTCGGGCCTTCAGCCCTCAACATCGAGCTACATCCAGAGTAAGAGGGTCGAGCCGAAAGAACAGCACGAACTTACGGCAAAAGTTCCGTCGCGGTCGCCGCGCTGAGCTGGTGGATCGCCTGCCACGTCTGCTGGTACGCATTGAGCGCGTCGCTCGTGGCAGTGCGGGCGTCGCGCAGAGCGTCCAGGTAGTCGATCAGCGCGAGACCGCCGTGCTCGAATGCGAACTGCGCGATGTCGAGCACGTCGCGCGATTCGTCGAGATAGTGCCCGGTGAAGCGGTCCGCGAGGCGCTTGGCCTGCGTATAGCCGATGAACGCCTGGTCGACCTCCGAGACGACCTGGTTGCGCGCCGCGGCGGACGTGAACCGGCTCGCATCAGCCTGGAAGCGTGCCGTGTCCTTGTTGCCCTGGTTCTTGTCGAACAGGCGTAGCGGCACGTTGATCGAGAAACCGAAAGAATTGTCCGTGCCATTGCGCTCGAACTCGGTCTCGAGCGTCGGGTCCGCGGTGCCGTTCGCGATCGCAAGACGCGCATTGGCCTCGGCCGCCACGATAGCGAAGCGCGTTGCGGCAAAGTCCGGCCGGTTGGCCAGCGCCTGCTGCACCAGCGCGTCCTGCGTCTGCGTCAGCACGGGCGGGACGATGGGACCGGTGATGTCGAAG
>CAXUDC010000008.1:0-5591 GCA_964249685.1 uncultured Acidobacteriaceae bacterium | reverse complement strand
GCCTGCCGGACGGTGAGCAGCGTCTGGCGAACCGTGTCCTCGAGCTGCGCGCGCGTCTGCGATGTCAGGGCCTGCGCGTCTTCAATGCGGAACCGCCGCTTCTGCCCGCGCTCGAACAGGCGCGAGATCTGCGCGACGTAGAAGTCGGGGTTCTCCTTGCCGTACTGCCCGAGCGTCACGTTCTGGCCGTAGAGACCGACGTAGGGGTTGGCGCGGACGGCGGCCTGTGCCTCCTGCGCGCGGACCGCACGCAGGTTAACGTCAGCGGCGAGCAGCAGCGGGTTCCTGGTGCGGGCGAGCTCGACGACCTGGGCCAGCGTCAGCGCACCGGGTCTGGCGGCCGGCGGCTTGCGTGGATCGTGCCCGGCGGAGGCTCCGGCCGCGTAGGCCGCGGCGGCGCTCTGGGCGGGCTGTCCGGGCTGGGCGACCTGCGCGGCACCGGCCTGCGTGCCGGCGCCATGAGCCGCGGCGCTGGCTCCAGGGCCGGCGGCGCCTGTGCCGGCACTGCCCGCGCCGGCTCCTGCAGCACCGCCGCCTCCGCCCTGGGCATTTGCTTGCGGTCGGGCAGCTAGGAGGCAAAGGAGCAGAAAGAGAATGGGGCGGGCAGAGACGAACCCCACGATAACCTTGGCTGCGCCTCGGTGATGATGGGGCACCCCTGGATCTGTAAGTTTTTGGTTCATGCTTCGAACTCCGCGTCCGGCGAGGGCAGGACGTCCGTGCTGCGCGCGACCCAGACGTAGATGGCCGGCAGCAGGAACACGCTCAGCAGCAGCGCGCCCACCAGGCCGCCGACGATCACGATCGCGAAAGGCCGCTGCGAGTCCGACCCGATCCCATGCGAGGTGGCCGCGGGCAGCAGGCCGAGCGTGGCGACCAGCATCGTCATCAGGATCGGCCGCAGGCGGAGCACGGCGCCCTCGACTGCGGCGTCCTTAACCGAGTGCCCGTTGACGCGCATCTGGTTGATGTACTCGAGCATGATGATGCCCGTCTGCACAGAAACACCGAACAGCGCGAGGAAGCCGACGCCCGACGACACGCTGAAGTGCGTTCCCGTAAAGTAGAGCGCGAGCAGCCCGCCGACCGGCGCGAGCGCGACGTTCAGGATGATGAGCGACGCCCACTTGAACGAGCCGAACATGGTGTACAGAATGATGAAGATGAGCATGATGGTGAGCGGCAGCACGATGAGCAGGCGGCGCGAGCTGCGCTTCTGGCTCTCGTACTCGCCGGCCCAGTCCAGCGAGTAGCCGGAGGGAAGCTGCACCTGCTTGCCCACCTTGTCGATGGCCTCCTGGACTGTGCTGCCCAGGTCACGGTCGCGCACGCCGTACTTGATGGCGACGTAGCGCTGGCCGCCTTCGCGGTAGATCTCTTCAGCACCATCGGTGGTTTCGAGATGCGTCACCTGCGCGATCGAGACACGCTCACCCGACGGCGTGACCAGGCGAATATCCGCGATGGCCTGCGGTGTGGCGCGGTACTGCGGGCTGTAGCGTACCACGACGTCGTAGCGGGCTTCGCCATCGAGCACCTGCGTGACCGCCGCGCCGCCCACCGCGGACTCGATCGCATCCTGGATGTCGGCCACATTGATGCCGTAGCGCGCCGCCGCCTGACGGTCGACGACGTAGTTCAGGTTCGGCTGGCCGATAATGCGGAACATACCCAGGTCGGCGACGCCCTTGACGTGGCTCATCACCTGCACGATCTGGTCGCCGGTCTTTTCGAGCTGCTTCAGATCCGACCCGTAGAGCTTCACGGCGAGCTCGCCCTTGACGCCGCTCACGGCCTCTTCCACGTTGTCCGAAATCGGCTGCGAGAAGTTCCAGATCACGCCGGGCATCTTGATCAGCTCGCGGTTCATGGCGGCGATCAGCTCTTCCTTGTCCTCGCGAAAGACCGGCCGCCACTGGTCTTTCGGCTTCAGGTCGACGAAGTATTCGGTGTTGAAGAAGCCGGTGTCGTCGGTTCCGTCGTCGGGCCGGCCGATCTGGCTGACGACCTGCGTCACCTCCGGGAAGGTGGAGAGCACCAGCCGCGCGTGGTCGGCGACATCGCGGCTTTCGGTCGGGCCGGTCGACGGCGCGAGCGAGCCGCGCAGCCAGATAGCGCCCTCATCCAGATGCGGCAGAAACTCCGACCCGATGACCCCGCTGAAGCCCAGAAACAGCGCCAGCCCCAGCAGGCAGCCGGCGATGCCGAGCGGCACTGCGCGGTGGTCGATGGCCCAGATCGACGCCTTGCGGTAGCCTGCGGTGAGCCAGCGCAGCAGCGGATTTTGCCACTCCGTGGTGCCGCCGCGGAAGAGGAAGCTGGCGAGCACGGGCGCGATCACCATCGAGAAGATCAGCGCGCCCAGCAGCGCGAACGCGACCGTCCACGACATCGGCTTGAACAACCGGCCTTCGACCGATTGCAGCGTAAAAATGGGCAGGTACGCCGTGATGATGATGGCGATCGCGTAGAAGACCGGCCGCTGGACTTCGTGCGCGGCCTCGCGGATCTGGTCCATCGTGGACATGTTTTCGCGCTTGCCGTGGCTCAGGTGGCGAACGATGTTTTCGACCATCACGACCGCGCCATCGACCACCATGCCGAAGTCCAGCGCGCCCAGGCTGAGCAGGTTCGCCGGAATGTGGCGCAGGTCCAGGCAGATGCTCGCGAACAGCAGCGCGAACGGAATCGTAAGCGACACGATAAGCGCGCCACGCAGGTTGCCAAGGAAGAGAAACAGAATGATGACGACCAGCACGATGCCTTCAGTCAGGTTGTGCAGTACCGTGTGCGTCGTGTAGTGCAGCAGGTCGCTGCGGTCGAGGAACGGCACAATCTTTACGCCCTTGGGCAGGATGTGCTCGTTCAACTCCTCCACCTTGGCATGGATGCCGGCGAGCGCCTCATCGGAATTGTCGCCCTTCTGCAGCGCGACGATTCCCTCCACCGCATCGTCGTCGTTGACCAGCTTGCCGTCCTTGCGCCGGTACGTCTTGCCGATCTGGCCCAGGCGAATCTTTGCCCCTTGCGAGACGGTCGCGATGTCGCTGACGCGCAGCGCGGTGCCGTTCTGCGCCTTCAGCACGGTTTGCGCGATGTCGCTCACGTTGGTGAACAGGCCGACCTCGCGCACGTTGATCTGCTGCTGGCCCTGCTCGATAAAGCTGCCGCCGGCGT
This sequence comes from uncultured Acidobacteriaceae bacterium, assembly GCA_964249685.1. Classification (GTDB taxonomy): domain Bacteria; phylum Acidobacteriota; class Terriglobia; order Terriglobales; family Acidobacteriaceae; genus Edaphobacter. Next base: position 2,414 of record CAXUDC010000008.1, on the reverse strand, counting down.
TCACGTTGTTGGCCGCGATCTGCTGCTTGACCTGCGCGACGGTAAGCCCGTATTGAATGAGCCGTTCAGGGTCGAGCACGATCTGGTACTCGCGCGTGATGCCGCCGAAGCTGGATGAATCGACCACGCCCGGCACGCTGCGGAACTCCTTGTTCAGCAGCCAGTCCTGGATGCTCTTCAGCTGCATCGTGTCGTACTCGGGATTGGTGCTGTGCAGCGTGTACCAGTAGATCTGCCCGACCGGACTCCAGTCGGTGCCGATCTGCGGCGTAATCCCCGCCGGCAGGGTCGCCTGCGACAGGCGTTCGAGCACCTTCGCGCGGTTCCAGTCATTGGAGCTCGCGTCGTCGAAGACCAGCGTAAGGACGGACAGGCCGGCGATCGACGTCGAGCGCAGATGCGACATATGCGGGATGCCAGCGAGCACCAACTCGAGCGGCACGGAGATCTGCTGCTCGACCTCTTCGGACGCGCGGCCGGGCCACTGCGTCAGGATATTGACATAGTTGTTCGCGACGTCCGGGTAGGCTTCTACCGGCAGGTTGTGGAACGAAAGCGCGCCCCAGGCGAACAGCAGCAGCGCCACCACCAGCACGATAAAGCGGTTATTGAGCGCGAAATCTACCAGCCGCCGAATCATTCCTGGTCCGCCGTGTTCTGCAGATCGAGCGCGTTCAGCACCACCTGCTGGCCCTCAGCCAAGCCGCCGCCGCTTACCTCGGTCTGGTCGCCATCGGTGCGTCCGGTCCGGACCGGCACGCGGCGAAAGCTGCCCGGCTGGTTCACCGGGACGAAGACATACTCATGATCGTGCAGGTGCAGGATCGCCGTGCCCGGCACCACCAGGGACGCCTGCGCGCGCGAGCCCAGCAGGCTGGCCGTGGCAAACATGCCGACCCGCACCAGCCCGCCGGGGTTCGCCACCTGGATCCGCACCTTGGCCGTGCGCAGGTTCGGGTCGAGCACCGCGCCGATGTCGCTCACGGTGCCGGAGAAGGTCTTGCCCGGAAACGCGCTCAGCTGGATCGTCGCCTGCTGGCCCAGGTGGACCGTCGCCAGGTCGCTCTCATACACATCGCACACCACCCACACGTGCGACAGATCGGCAATGATCAGCGAGCCCGACGGCCCCGCATAGCTGACCCCCGCCGCGCCCGCAGCCGTCGCGCTCTGCGAGATGATCACCCCCGTGGCCGGCGCGTACACCTTCACCGTATCGCTGGGGTGATCCTTGTCGACACCTAGAATCTTGAGCTGCTGCTCGGACGCAACGCGCGCCGCCTTCAAGTCGTCCTCGGCGTTCTGCGCGTTCTCGAGCTGGCTCTGCGCAATCGCGCCTTTGTCGTACAGCAGCTTGTCGCGCGCCAGCGTGCTCGCGCTCAGGTGCTCGTCGCTTACCGATTTGAGGTAGTTGCCGAACGCGGTCACGACGTCCGCGCTCTGCACCTCCATCACGAGCTGGCCCTTGTGCACCATATCGCCCAGGCCCACGCGCAGCGCTACCACGCGGCCGTTCGCAAGCGACAGCACCGGGATCTCGCGCGAGATATCCGGCTGCACCGCGCCCGTGACGTTCAGCGTGGTCCGCATCTGGCGCGTCTGCACCGACGCCACGGCAAAACGCTCCGCGCGCGCGACGTGAACCGCGTCGCTGCTGCCGCTTTCCACCACCACCGGGTTGGCCTGCGGCTGCTCCTCGCTGGCTGCGTTGCGGTCCTTACCCTTGCATCCGGTCAGCGAGAGACAAAGCGAAACAAGAAGAAGCGGCACCCGGGCCTTCGCCATGGCAGTCCGGATTGAACGCTGTCGCACTTCTGTCCTCCTGGACGCTTCGGTTGGTACGCTTGCGGGTGCGGCATGCTCCCGGTACCGGTGAATGCACGCCTGCCCCTACCAGTAATACCAGATGCAGTGAGGTTCCGAGGCACGAAAAGTAGCGCAATCATTGAGGTTTTCGGCTAATCGGAACGCGTTACCGGCAACCCGGACGAACGCAGTCCTCCTTGCTCAAGCGCGCTCCCCCTTGCTCAAACGCAGCCCCCCTTGTTTGTCATTCCCGTAGGGAATCTGCGTTTGCAGCGCCACTACATCTTCAAGGAAACCTCTGATTAGGCACTCGGGTGGAAGCGTGGGACTTCAGTCCCACGAATCAGGTCGATGGCAATGCATGGGCTTGAGCCTTGGCGCTGTTCAGGGAGTACACGAGAGACCAAATCAGACCCTTCCAAAAACAATCAACAGCGATTCACCTCCACTTCAACCCAGCCCAAAACCATTGACGACCGAACCAGTCCGAATTAGACTCAACTCAGGCAATGCGATCCGTTCGCAGTCCGCCGAAGGGGTTCGCACGTTATGCTGCAGGCGTTTATCATCACCCTCCGCGAAGGCGTTGAAGCATCGCTGATCGTGGG
>CAXUDC010000007.1:28548-40496 GCA_964249685.1 uncultured Acidobacteriaceae bacterium | reverse complement strand
GGGGCTGTCGCCCATGTCGTAGAGGTCCTTCATGGCGTCGGCGGCGTGGTAGATGCCGCGGTCTTCTAGAGACAGCGGAGAGGCAGGGTAGGGCGAGTTCGAGGCAGTGTGGGGTGGGGTCAGGCCGGAACGGGCCTGGAGGTCGGGGGCTATGCCGCCCTGGGGGGCGGTGCGGTCTTCCTGCTGGGCTGGGTCGTTGTAGGGGTGCAGGCCGGGGTAGGTGGGGGGCGTGGAGATGGTGACCTGCTGCGGGGGCGTGGTGACGGTGACGTCGGTAGCTGTCTTGCTGTCGAGCGGGTTGAGGTGGATGGTGGGGGCGGGCTGGGATCCCACCCATGCCGACGGGGAGGCCGTCGCCATGGATGGGGCACCGGGTGTGCCGGGGGTTTCCTCGAGCATGGAGATCTGGCTGGTGGCACTGTTGACGGTGCCGGCGACCGGGATGGTAGTGGGGACACTGCCGGGCTGCTGGGGGCTGAGGCCGGTGAAGAGGTCGAGCTGGGTGCCCTGGAGGAAGCGGAGCTCGATCCAGCGGAACATGTAGTCCATGAGGGACTTGGCGTAGCCGATCTGCTCGTTACCGGTCCAGCCGGAGGGCTCGAAACGGGTGTGGGCGAACTTTTCGCAGAGCACCTTCAGCGGCACGCCGTGCTGCAGGGCGAGCGAGATGGCGGTCGCGAAGGAGTCCATGAGGCCGGAGACGGTGGAGCCCTCTTTCGCCATCCTGATGAAGATTTCACCCGGTTGCCCGTTGGGGTAGAGGCCTACGGTGATGTAGCCTTCGTGCCCGCCGAGGCCGAACTTGTGGGTAACGCTGGCGCGCTCGGACGGAAGGCGATGGCGGACGGCGCGTGGGGGCTGCTTGGCGTCGTGGGAGTCGGAGTTGGCGAGGGATTGGGCGAGTTGCGTGGCGAGCTGCTGCTGGAGGGTGGTGATCTGCTGGGTGTTGGCGAGGAGGGCCTCGCGGGCTTGGGAGAGGATGGCGAGGTTGTCCTGTGCAGGGATGCGGGCGGCGGTGGCGAGGGCCTGCGTGGCTTCCTTGTAAGCGGCGAGGGTTTCTTCGATTTCGAGCTGGGCTGCGCCTGCGCCTGCAAATGCAGGTTCCTCGGCTTCGCTTGGGATGACAATCTGCTTGGTGGCAGCTTCGGCGGCCTTCTTTTCGGCTTTGTCCTTGGCGTCGTTGGTTACGTTGAGGGGCTGTGCGCCCTTGGAGTTGTCGCGGTAGATGGCGACGGCCTTGATGCCCTGGCGCCAGGACTCCATGTAGGCCTCGGAGATATCTTCGACGGTGCAGTTTTGGGGGAGGTTTACGGTTTTGCTGATGGCTCCCGACAGAAAGGGCTGGGTGGCGGCCATCATCTTGATGTGGCCCATATAGTGGATGCTGCGGGTTCCCTTGGCGGGCTTGAAGGAGCAGTCGAAGCAGGCGAGGTGCTCGGCTTTGATGTGGGGCGCGCCTTCGATGGTGCCGGTGGCGTCGATGAAGTCGACGATGGCGTGCATTTGGGCGTCGTTGTAGCCGAGCTTGGTGAGCGCGCTGGGGACGGTGTTGTTGACGATCTTGATCATGCCGCCGCCGACGAGCTTTTTGTATTTGACGAGGGCGAGGTCGGGCTCGATGCCGGTGGTGTCGCAGTCCATCATGAAGCCGATGGTGCCGGTCGGGGCGAGCACGGTCACTTGCGAGTTGCGGTAGCCGTGCTGCTCGCCGTGCGCGAGAGCGGCGTCCCAGGCGTCGGCGGAGGCGCGGATGAGGGCGTCGAGGTCGGGGACGTGGAAGGGCTCGGCGCTGGTCTTCGACTTGCCGATCTTGTTGACTTCAGCCCGGTGCATGCGGATGACGTCGAGGAAGGGGGCGCGGTTGCCGTAGAAGCCGGGGCAGGCGCCGCCCGTGCCCGGGTTGGCCTGGGCGAAGGGGGTGGCGGGGGCGAGCGGCGGGCAGGTCTCGGCGATGAGCGCGGACTGGTAGTAGGCGTCGCCGCAGAGGATGGCGGTGAGGGTACCGGCGAAGTCGCGGCCGGCGTCGGAGTCATAGGGGAGGCCGAAGCTCATCAGCAGCGCGCCCAGGTTGGCGTAGCCGAGGCCGAGCGGGCGGTAGTCGTGGGAGTTTTTGGCGATCTGCTCGGTGGGGTAGCCGGCGGAGTCGACGATGATCTCCATGGCGGTGGTGACGACCGCGATGGCGTGGCGGTAGGCGGGGATGTCGAACTTGCCGCGAGCGTCGACGAACTTGATGAGGTTAAAGCTGGCGAGGTTGCAGGCGGAGTCGTCGAGGAACATGTACTCGCTGCAGGGGTTGGAGGCGTTGATGCGGGCGGTGTTTTTGCTGGTGTGCCACTTGTTGATGGTGGTGTCGTACTGCATGCCGGGGTCGCCGCAGGCCCAGGTGTTTTCGGCGAGCTTGCGCATGAGGTCGCGCGCGGGGCCGGTGGCGACGGGGATGCGGCCCTTGACGGTGCGGGTGGAGAAATCGGCGTCGCGCTCGACGGCGGACATGAACTCGTCGGTGACGCGGACGGAGTTGTTGGCGTTCTGGAAGAAGATGCTCGAGTAGGCCTCGCTGTCGGGGCCGGAGCCGTCGTAGCCGGCGGCGATGAGGGTGTAGGCCTTGGCTTCCTCTTTGGACTTGCACTCGATGAAGTCGAGAATGTCGGGGTGGTCGACGTTGAGGACGACCATCTTGGCGGCGCGGCGGGTCTTGCCGCCGGACTTGATGACGCCGGCGAAGGCGTCGAAGCCGCGCATGAAGCTCAGCGGGCCGGAAGCCGTGCCGCCGCCGCTCAGCGTTTCCATGCTGCCGCGGATGGTGGAGAGGTTGGAGCCGGCGCCCGAGCCCCACTTGAAGAGCATGCCCTCGGTCTTGGCGAGGGTCAGGATGGAGTCGAGTGAATCCTGCACGGAGTTGATGAAGCAGGCGCTGCACTGCGGCTTCGAGTAGCCGGTGGTCGAGAACGTGACTTTGCGCGCGTCGGCGTCCCAGTGCCAGTTCTGAGCGTCGGAGTTGGGCTCGAGACGATCGCAGCCGACGTTGAACCAGACGGGCGAGTTGAAGGCGACCTTCTGGTGCAGGAGCAGATGGACCAACTCGTCGTAAAAGGTCTGGGCGACCTCCTGCGAGGCGAAGTAGCCGGCGTCCATGCCCCAGTCGGCGATGGATTCGGCGACGCGGGTGATGAGGGCGCGGACGCCGGACTCGCGCTCGGGCGTACCGACGAGGCCGTGGAGGTACTTGCTGGCGACGATGTTGGTCGCGGTCATGGACCAGTCGGTGGGGCACTCGACGTTCTTCTGCTCGAAGATGAGCTTGCCCTTCCAGTCCTGGATGACGGCGTCGCGGAGCTCCCAGCTGACCTGGTCGTAGGGGCTGACGCCGGGCGTGGTGTTGTAGCGCGAGAACGAGAGGCCGCGGCTGGAGGAGGGGGCGGCGGCGGCCTGCTGGGTGGGGGCTTGCTGGGTGTCGTTCATGGCTTGGGTGGTGCTCCTTGGAAGGCTGAAAGTGATCGATCGAAAATTTGGGCGTAGCTTGCTGCGGGTCGGGTTCGATCCCCGGGGCCGTTTGCGTCCATGCCGGTGCTGGGTGCGTGGGCCGTTTGGCTCGCTAGGGCAAAGTTAGTGCGCCCTGTGGGGTGTGTCAAGTATAAAACATCTACATCTTGTGTTGACCTCGCAGATACCCCTGGTTATTGTGCGGGGGGCGGGATGAGGGGTGAAATGCGGGCAAATGGCTGTGGAAGTTGTGCCGCGGTGGCGTTCGGCGCGGGTTTCTGGCTTTGTTGCGGAGTGGTTAATTAGGCCTGAAGCAAGGGTAGGGTGCGCGGGCGGTGCGCCGCAAGGGTGGATTTCGTCGATGGTGGTGGATAACGGGGCCGGTTGCTGAGTTGTTCAGCAGGGTTGCCTGAGAATGGGCTTGGTCAAGGCATAACCCCACGATCACCGCGATGAAGCCCGCGGTGATCACGGGGCACCCCTGTGCCCCCTCCGTGCTTGGAAATGGCTACACTGTTGCGAGGGGCGCGCATGACGGTATCTAAACTTCAGGCTGAGATCAAGCAGGGGAAGCCCTTCGGCACGCTGCAGGAAGAAGTGTGGCTGAACCTGTCGCGGACCGTGGGCGTGCTTGGGCACGTGTTCGAGCAGCACCTGCGGCCGCGAGGGCTGTCGCCGACGCAGTACAACGTGCTGCGGATTCTGCGCGGGGCGGGCGGGGATGGGCTTTGTCAGTCCGAGATCGGGAGCCGGCTGGTGGCGCAGGTGCCGGATGTGCCGCGGATTCTGGAGCGGATGGAGCGCGCGGGCTGGGTGACGCGGCAGCGCGGCGTGCAGGATCGCCGGGTGGTGATGACGACGTTGACGGAGCCGGGACGGGCGCTGGTGGCTGCGCTGGATGGGCCGATGGTAGAGGTGATGGCGGGGATGTTCGGCGGGATGTCGGCGGAGGAGATGGAGCGGCTTTGCGAGTTGCTGGTGGTGGCTCGGAGTTGAGGGCTTGTGGGGGTGGTCCCACTCATCGCGGTGAGGCTGCGATGAATGGGGCACGGGTTTGATTCAGGGCTACTGGGCGGCAGGGGGTGGGGCGTTGCGGTCCTGGACGCGGAGGGCGTAGTTGTCGAGGACGAGCTGCTTCTGGTCGAACTCGAAGCGCTGGTGGCCGGCGGAGTCGCCGTGGATGAAGCTCAGGAAGGTTCCCGGGCAGAGCGAGAGATGGACGCCCGGCGGGAGCGGCTGGCGCACCTGCAGGTTGAGCGGCACGGTGACGACGGGGTCGAAGTCCGGGACGGAGAAGCCGGATTTGTCTCCGGGCAGGCGCTCGATGGCGGTGGCCTGCTGGGGCGGCTGGCCGGGCTGGGTGGCGGCGCAGGAGACCGCGAGCGGCGCAGAGACGAAGGTGTCGGACGGGGCGGCGAGCGGGAAATGGCAGACCGGCTGGCGGCCGGACGCGTCCTGCGGGTAGCTGCACAGGCCGTGGCCAGGGACTGAGAACGGCAGCATCGTAGCGCGCCATTGCTGGGGCTGGCCGACGACGAGGTGGTCGGTCGTAACCGAGAAATGCACATCCGCGGGGGTGGATTTGACCTGCGTGAAGAGCGCTGCCGGGACCGAGAACTGCACGACCGAGTACGGTGCGGGGCCGCCGACGGTGCCGGGCGCGGCCATGTAGGGCTGCTGGTTGCCGTTGACGCTGACGGAGACGCCGTCGATGAGGTAGACGTTCTTCTCGTCGCCGCCGGTCTGCCCGGCGGGGATGGCGATGTCGACGTTGCGCACGGCAACGATCTGGCCTGGCTGCGGTGCGGTGGCGGCGTAGTCGGCCGGGATGGGTCCGAGCACGGGGGCGCCGCTGCCGGCGACCGGGTAGGCCGCGTGGATGAGCGCCTGGGCGGGCGTGAGCAGGAGCAGCAGGAAGATGACGAGCGGGGTGGCGGCGAGCATCCAGCGCGCATTGCCGGTCTTGCGCGTGGCGTACTGGTAGACCAGCGCGAGCACCGGCAGCAGGATGAAGATGACGATCGTGAAGGGCACGAGCGCGGGCGGAATCATGCGTCCCCACAGCAGGACGATGAGGCCGACGCCGAGCGCGAGCACGTAGAGCAGACCACCGATCGAGGTAAGCAGCATCCGCGCGAAGGTGCCGGTGACGGCCGCGACGGCGACCAGCGGGACCACAATGATGACAGTGAGCAAAAGCAGGTTGTGCAGCAGCGCGGGGATGGCCAGCATGGGGTGGAGACCGGCGTGCTTGAGCAGGTAGGCCTGCATAAGGAAGAAGGGGAGGTAAAGGAAGACGGCAAGGAAGAGCAGCTTGGACGCGAGCAGGCTGGCCCAGTGGTAGGGCCGCGAGGTCCAGAACTGGCGGTCGCCGACCAGCGGCTCGTCATGGATGAGGCGCGCGATGAGCACCAGCCAGGAGATGGGCATGAGCAGCTTGATGAGCAGCGAGAGCAGCTGGATGCCGGCGAGGTACGGGCTCGCGGACCAGCCGGAGGGCGCGGCGGCGGCAAAGGCGACGAAGAGCGCGACGACGACGAGGGTCTCGGGCCAGAGGTGGAGCAGGTCCTTGCGGAAGATGTGGAGTGGTTGCGGGAGAGCCATGGTGTTGATTCCTTGGGCGTTTGCTTGGGTGCGGCGCATCCTGATACTCGATTGCCGCAACAATGCGGGGGTCCTTCGCTTCGCTCAGGATGACGGCGAAGAGCGGGAATGGATCAGGTTTGCGAGGGGATGGCGGGGGTGCGGCCGGATTTGGCGAGCGCAAGAAAGATGGCACGGAGCGTCATGGGAATGGCCGTGATGGTGGGGGTGGCGGTCGCGGTGAAGACGGTGGCGATCTGGTTGGGGATGCTCTCGGTGTCGGCGTGGATGTGGACGAAGCGCGCGGCGGTGAGGGTGCTTTCGAGCAGGAGCCAGGAGTCGGGCGGGGTGCCGATCTTCGTGAGTGTGCCCTGGGCGCCGCCTTCGAGGGCCGGCGGCAAGGTGAGCGTGACCTCGCGGAAGCGCGCGGTGAGGGTGTGCATCTCCTCCGCAAACAGGAGCTTGCCCTGGTGCAGGAAGCCGATGTGGGTGGCGAAAGACTCGACTTCAGCGAGATCGTGGGAGGAGATGAGGATGGTCGGGCGGGTGCTGTGGTCGGTCGTGAGGGCTTCGGAGCCGGCGAGCGAGCGCGGGCGGACACGCGCCATGAGGGCCTCGATGAGCTCGTCGCGGACGAGGGGGTCGAGGCCGGAGAAGGGCTCGTCCAGCAGGATGAGCTGCGGGTTGAAGGCGAGGATGGAAGCGAGCGCGGCCTTCATGAGCATGCCGCGCGAGAGGTTTTTGAGCTTGCGGTCGAGCGGCAGCTCCAGCTGCTGGACGAGCGCGGCGGAGTCCCAGGTTGGGTAGAAGCCTTTGAGGTAGTCGAGGAACTGGCCGACGGTCATCCAGTCGGGCAGCTCCTGGTTTTCGCTCGCATAGCCGATGCGCTGGAAGTCCACGCCGGTGAGCGTGGTCGTGTTCCGGTCCAGGATGGTGGCGGAGCCCGCCGAGGGATGAATCATGTTCATCAGCAGCTTGATGAGCGTGGTCTTGCCCGCGCCGTTGTGGCCGACGAGCGCGAAGACGGCACCGCGCGGCACGGTGAGGGTAAGCGGGTGCAGTGCTTGCGTCTTGCCATATCCCTTGGCGAGGTCATGGGTCTGGATGGCGGGAGTTGCTAAGGTCATGTGCGGTAGGGCTCCGATTGGAGGCTACCACAGCTCCGCCAGGCTCACGTTATCGAAGAACGGTGTTGAGGGAGAACTCACCGCAGCGATGGGTGGACTGCGCCTGTGCCAGGGTGGGGGCGGAGGCAGTGGGCCGGATGATCTGGCAGCAGGTGGAGCAGATGGACTCGAGCTGGGAGCCGAGACGGGGAATGAATTCTTTGAGAGCAGGCATGACCTGAACCTCCAGTGAGAATGGGGCTCAACGAGCTGGCCACTACCGTACTCTGCTTTTAGAGGGTAAGCGCGGAGGTTGGGTTGTCCGGCCTGTCGCGATACGAGTGCCGGGTTGGTCAAGGGATTTCTCTCGACTGCGGTCGGCGAGAGGTTTCGGCATCGTACGATGGAAGATCATGGAGGCGTGTATGCGCAAGGTGCTGGCGTGGGGAGTGCTGTTGGCTGGGCTGGGGGTGGCGCGCGCGCAGACTGTGGCCGCCGTGCCGAAGCTGGACCTGACGCGCATGGCGACGACCTGGTATGAAATCGCGCATAGTCCGGACAAGGCCGAAAAGAAGTGCGTGCGCGATGGCCTGGTGCTGTTTGCGTCCGGCGAAAAGGTGGGACGGCTGGAGGAGGTGGCCTCCTGCGTGTACAAGAACGGCTTCGCGAACGTGCAGAACATCAGCCTGCGGTTGAAGGACAAGAAGGTCATGGATGGGCGGCTGCAGACTTCGTTTTTGTTCCTGTTCCATCGCAAACAGTGGGTGCTGGCGCTGGACGACGACTACGCGTGGGCGTTGATAGGCAGCCCCAATCATAAGCAGCTCTGGGTGCTGTCACGGACTTCTACGATGGCGCCGGAGGTGTTGGAGGTGGTCAAGGCGAAGGCGTCGGCGCAGGGGTTTGAGGTGAGCAAGCTGATGGTGGTGCCGCAGACGAAGTAGGGGGTGGGGCCCACTCATCGCAAGTGCACGATGAATGGGGCACGATCTTGCTTTGCGCCATGTTCTCCTAGGCGGACTTGCGCAGGCGCAACCGTAGCTGCGCGGTGGCCTCGCGGTGGCAGGGCAGGCAGAGCGTGCGCAGGTTGTCGAGGTCGCACTGGCCGCCGCCCTCGGCGACCGGCAGGATGTGGTCCGCGTCCCAGAGCGAGCGCCGGCTGGTGATCGTCTTCATCCCGTAGACGGACAGGCCGGCCTGACGGGTGGCGCCGCGCAAGCGCTTGAGCGCGGCGTAGATGGCGACAGTATCGGCTTGGCAGGCCTGGCAGCGGCCGCGGTCGCGGTCGAAGACCTGGTCGCGGAGATAGCCGGGGTCGGTGCGCAGGCGGTGCTGGTGGACGCAGTAGTCGGAGCAGAAGGTGCGGCGGCGCTTGGCCAGGATCTCGAGCTCGCACCAGCGGCAGAGCGGCCGGCCGTTCGCGCCGACGGGCAGGATGTGCGGCTGGACGCGGCCGCCGGCGAGCGTGCGGGGGAGGAGCATACAGACGAGCATAACGCGGAGGTACGCGGGGGCAAAGTGCCGTCGCCGATGCGGGGACAAGCGAAAGACCCCGGCCTTGAAGGCCGGGGTCTAGGTGTTCGTGCGGAGGTTAGTTGATCGTGATGGTGGTCGTCGTGGACGCAGTCTGGCCGGACGCGAGGTTGGTCGCGGTAACGGTCAGGCTGTAGGCTCCGCGGGTAGTGCCGGTGACGACTGCCCCGGCCCCGCTGCTCGTGCTGCCGCAGCCGGTTGCGGCCAGCATCATTCCGCCCAGCAGCACCAGCAGCGAGAGCGCGCGCCAGTTGCGCAGGAGCCGGCGCCGCGTGGGCAGAACCAGCAGGACAAGCCCGGCGAGCGAGATGCCGCCGAGAGCGCCGGTCCGGAGCGCGCTTACCTTTTGCAACCCACCGCCGACCGCGTTGGCAGAGGACCCGATGGTCGCCGTGCCAGTTGCCGACGCACCCGTCAAGCTGACCGAAGCGGGAGTTAGGATGCAGCTGGGCGGGATCGGCACGACGGCGACGCCAATAGGTGTGAGCGTGCACTGCTGGGTGATGGTGCCGGTGAATCCGTTGATGGCGCTGTAGGTGATCGTGACGGCGTTCCCCGTGGCTGCGCCGGCCGAGAACGACAGCGCCGAGGGCGCGGCCATGCCGAAGCCGGTGACGGACAGCGTCAGGTTTTGCGATTGCGAAGCGGCGTAGGTGGGATCGCCCGAGTACACCCCATAGAGGGTGTAGGTGCCCGGGGCCAGCCCGGAGAGTTGCCCGCCGCCGATCCCGCCCGAGAGCGGGACCGAGCCGAGCGAGACGGGAGCGGCGGTTACGGGAGAGGTCTCGATTGCGTAGGCGGTGACGCTGCCGGTTGGGGTTCCGCCGGCGGTGCTGCCGACGGTATAGGAGAGGGTGGTCGCACCATTGTAGGTGATCAGCGAGGCGGTCAGTGCCTCCACCGTGACGCTGGGCAGGGCGGCGACGGTATCCGGCACCGCGGCGCAGGACGAGGCCGAGTAGTTGTTGTCGCCGGAGTAGAGGCAGGTGAAGCTGTGGGTGCCGCTGCTCAGCGTCCCCACGGTCAGGGCCGCGGTGCCGGCGGCGGTGAGCGCAACCGGGGCGAACTTGGGCACGCCCGCGTCGTAGAACTGGACCGTGCCGGTGGGGGTTGCGCTGGCCGAGCCCTTGACGGTTGCGGTGAGCGTGGTGGACTGCAACGTGGTTGCGGGGTTGGGCGTGACCGTCAGGCTGACGCTGGACGGAACGGCGTTCGGGTTGGTGACGACGAGCGAGTAAGGCGCGGAGGTGAAGGAGCTATAGTTGGCATCGCCCGAATAGGTGGCCGTGATGCTGTAGGTAGCGGCGAGCGTGAAGGGCTGCGCGGGGCTGGTCGCGGTCCCATTGACGAGCGTTACGGCTGCGCCGAGTGCGGTGCCGTTCGACGAGAACTGGACCGTTCCCGTGGGAGTTGCACCGCTGCCAGTAAGCCTCGCGGTGAAGATGACGGTCTGCGAGATGGTGGGCGACGTGGGGTTGGAGGTCAGCACGATCGACGGGCTCGGCAGCGAGATCGCCGCCAGGAACCTGCCGAAGTCAAGCGAGCCGAGGCCGGTCGGGAAGTCGTAGCCGGTCAGCAGCGGGTATCCCGCGATGCCGCCCGTCAGCGCCGTCGGCGAGGGGTCCGAGTTGTTGCAGGTGCTCGGCGTGGCCGTGGTGCAGGTGGAGACGCCGCTGGTGGCCGGCGTCGCGTCATGGAACGCGGCCGGCGTGCTTGCATTGGTCGCGTAGAGGATGGGATTGAGCAGACCCTGACGCTTGCCCAGCTTCTGGTCGATCAGCGTAGCGAGGCCTGCCATGGAGGGTGCCGACGCCGACGTGCCGCCGAACGCGGTGAGGTACGTGGTGCAGTCCGCGCCCGCGTACGCCAGGCAGGAGAAGTAGCCGTTGTGGCCGGAGGCTGAGAAGGAGATATCGGGCGTGTCGCGGACGCCGTCCGCAGGAATGGTGCTGCCGGTCTGCCAGCTGGGTTTGGTGATGGCGACGCTGGGGCCGCCGGTACTGGCGGCGACCTGGATGGCTGTCGCGCCCGTGCTGGTGGTGTAGGTGGGCTCGTTCCAGCCGCCTTCCGGGATATAGGAGAGCGCGGAGAGCTTGCCGGTGCCGTTGGTCGCGGCCCAATAAGCGCTCGGGTTGGCGGTATCGGAGAACTGCGTGCCGCCCACGCAGGTCAGGAAGGCGGAGTCGCACGGGACCTGGATGGAGGCGTACTGCGAGGCGGGCGGGGCCTGGCCCTGGGTCTCGCAGCCGGCAATGCCGGAGTCTCCCGAGGACGCAAAGACGCTGATCCCCTGCACGATTGCCTGCGAAAACAGCGTGTTTTCATGCTGCGAATAGGAGACGAAGCCCGTCTCGCACGCGCCGTAGCTCATGGTCATGACGGGATCGTTCAACGTGTTGATGGCATAGAGCTGCAGGGTGTCGGTGTCGGTCGAAAGCGCGTTCTGCGAGATGACGAGGTCGACCTGCGCACCGGGCGCGGTGCCGTAGACACGCTCGAAGTCCAGCGTGGCCTCGCCCTGGTTGTCGTCGTCGGTCGTTCCGGGGTCGGTCAGGCCGGCGGGCACGATGTAGTTCGGCTGGTAGGCCGCGAGCGCCGAGAGCGTCTCCCACGAGGTGACGTCGGAGGCGAGCAGGCGCGAGCCGCCGATAATGGCGACGCGATAACCCGTGCCCGTGATGCCGGCGGTCAGCGTGGGCGTGACGTCATAGATGAGGTTGAAGTCCGCGGGTGCCAGCAGGTGGTCGCCGCTGCTGAGCGTGTACTCCGGGTGGACCGCTGGGGTGGCTCCGCCGGCCTGGCTGCCGGTGAGAACCGACATCGGCATGCGCGGAGCGACGGTCGAAAAGGTGTGGTATTGCACGGTCGCCAGGCCGGCGACGAACTTGACTATCGGTGCCAGCGCGGCGGGAAAGGCGGGCTCGGTGAGCGGCGCCTGCAGCTTGCCGCCGTTGACGGTAAAGCTGTGCAGGCTGGTCTGGAGCGCCGCATTGACGACCGAGGCCGGCGCGGTCGCCTGCACAAAGACGCGGCTCGGCGTGACGTTCGAAATGGTGAAGCCGGCGGCGGTCAGCCAACCCGTCAGGGCGTCGAGATCGTGCTGGGTGGGGCCGAACTGGTCGCCGACCTGCTGCGGCGTCAGCCACTGGTGATAGCGCGGCGAGGCGGGATTCTGCTGGTCGAGCAGCAGCTGGTCGAAGGCGGCCTGCACCTCAGGCGAGCGAGCTACGTCGAACGTCA
>CAXUDC010000007.1:0-28448 GCA_964249685.1 uncultured Acidobacteriaceae bacterium | reverse complement strand
GGAAAGCGTCGGGCTGGAAAGCGTCGGGCCGGGGACGGCCTGGGCGGACAGGCGACAGCCAGGCCCGGCGATGAGGCTGACCAGAAGAAGGACGAGGGCGGAAAACGAGGTCCGGCGACCGAGCATAGACATATAGTTGTGTGTGACCCTACCGTAAAGACGAGGTTTCTGGCAAGAAGTTGCACCGTCACGCGACGGACGCAGAAAGCACCTTATGATGGGATAGAAGCGGAGGTTTCAGGATGTCCAGGACGCAGTCGACGATGGTAGCGCTGGGGACGGTGGCTCCAGCCTTTGAGCTGTTGGACGTAGTCACCGGCCGGGCGATGAGCCGTGACGACGTCTTCGCGCTCTCATGGGACGACGGCGTCTCCGACCAGGCCAACCTGATGCCCGGCGGAGGCACCTCGGCCTCCGGACGCCACGGTTTGCTGGTGATGTTCGTCTGCGTGCACTGTCCCTACGTGAAGCACGTGGAGGAAGAACTGGCGCGCCTCGGCGTAGACTACGAAGGCAGGATTGCCGTTGCCGCCATTAGCTCGAACGACGTCGAGGCCTACCCGCAGGACGGCCCCGCCGCGATGAAGGCGCAGGCCCAGCGCCTCGGCTGGCGCTTCCCTTACCTGTTCGACGACATGCAGGAGGTTGCGCGCAGCTACGACGCCGCTTGCACGCCGGACTTCTTCCTGTTCAACGCGGAGTTGAAGCTCGTCTACCGCGGCCAGCTGGACGGCAGCCGTCCGCGCCGGGGCGATAGCGGCAACGACGTTCCCGTGACCGGGGCCGACCTGCGCCGAGCCATGGACGAGGTCATTGCCGGCAAGCGGCCCGACACCAACCAGCGCACCAGCCTGGGCTGCAACATCAAGTGGAAAGGCGAGCCGCAAGGCTGACGCGGCACCGACCTATGGATGAGGTTCTAGAGAAACTGAAGACAGGCATCCGGCGTTTTCGCGCCGACGTCTACCCCGCGCAGGCCGAGCACTACCAGCGCGCCATGCGCGAGCCGCAACGGCCGGACGCGCTCATCGTCACCTGCGCCGACTCCCGTGTGCATCCCGACACGCTCACCCAGGCGCTGCCCGGAGAGATCTTCGTGACGCGCAACATCGGTAACATGGTGCCGGCCTATGGCGAGATGATGGGCGCGGTGAGCGCGGTGCTCGAGTATGCAGTTACCGCGCTCGAGGTGCGCCATGTGGTCGTGTGCGGGCATACCGATTGCGGCGCGATGAAGGCGCTGCTCGACCCCGCGAGCGTGGCCGGTATGCCGACGGTCGAGCAGTGGATGCGCAATGCCTACCCGGCGCTTGGCCTTGCCGCCGGCGCGACGCCTGACCAACTGCTACGCTCCGTGACGGAGCAGAACGTACTGCTGCAGATGCGCCATGTGCGGACGCATCCGTCAGTCGCCACGGCCTTGGCGGAGGGGCGGCTGACGATCTCCGGCTGGGTCTATGACATCGCCGAGGGACAGGTGCGCATCTGCGAGGAGGGTAGCGAGGAGTTTGTAATGCTGGACGGCCCTAGTGATTCCTCATCTAGGCTACCTTCTCCGGACATGTAGTGATGATCCGAACCGAAGATTCCCCCGCGGCACTACGGAATTACAACAAAATGCGCCTCTGAACCTCAGGTGTGACCTAGGTAGAGGCGCATTCGTATTTTGTTGTCATCCCGTAGCGATCTGCGGCTGGACGGTCACTCCCTGCCAACGGGAGCCTGTAAAGCCGGGCCGGAAAGCAGCAATGGCCCTATCCCGGGGACCACCTACGATCACAGTCTACTTCTGCGCGCTCGTCGCATCTGAACCATGCTGCTTCACCATCTTGTTGTAGAGCCCGAGAATCAGGAACGGAGCAACCCACTGTCCGACAAACAGCGCCTCGTTCTCCTTCTTCGCGATCTTAAACGCGACCGAGCCGAGGATGGAGGCGATGGCGGCACCGAGAAAGATGCTCGACGGAACCTGGGCGGTGACTTTTTCGATGGCGGCGGTAACCTGGTCTTCCTGGGCCTCGCCGGCGGCTACGCGGTAATCAGTCATGGGTCAACTCTCCTTGGGCGGCTAGAGCCGCTTACAAGAAAGAAGGATGCCGATTTTGCCCCACGCGGCGGGTGGAAGCAAAATTTTTCTACATGCTGGAAATTTTACCTAATCTTTTGACGTCGATCGCATCACGCCGTGAAGAGCAGAACGCCTGTCCCGATGAAATCCTGTTCATTGTCGGTGATCAGGATCAACCCATATTCGAGCGCAGTGGCGGCGATGATCATATCGGGAATCGTGCGCTGCACTCCCTGGCTCAGGAAGCTGTTACGAAGCATTCCCGCACGCCTGGCGATGTTCCAGGAGACCTCGTGACAGCGAAAGGAGCCGAGCAGCGCGTCCGTTCTCGCTTCTTCGTGAGGCCTGGTCGCGGCAAAGATTTCGGCGACCGTCACTGCGCTGATCGCGAGCGTATGGCCATCTTGTACGAGCCGCGCAAAGAGTTCCCTTACGCCGCGAACCCCGCGAATTGCCGAGATCACGTGCGTCGTATCCGCGAGCAGCTCAGACATCTTCCATCCACGCCGCCTGCTTCTCTTGCCTTGCAGTCCAGCCCCTGCGAAGCTCGGCGAGCCAGCGCTGAGGTCCATCTACTGCGGAAAACTCGGGGTGATCTTGATCGTGCCAGATTGGCTGAGGGTTTTGGAGCAGGCGCAATAACGTCCGGCGCTTGACTTCAGAGAGCAGTGCTTCTTCAACGAAAGACTCACGACCTTCCGGCCCGACCAGAGCGTCGATCTGCGCCCACAACTCTGCGGACCCGGGGAGAGCAGACTGCATCGTGACCAAGGCACCCTCCGTCTGATCCCTTCCAGTATGCAGTATGGTCCCTGGGATCGGCAAGAAAAGGTGCGGACCTTCTTCAGGAGGGTTCAAGCGCGGCTCCAAACGAAAGGTAGATCCCTACGGCCTCTGAATCAGTCTCCCGCCTTCCCCTCAGCGGCTAAAGCCGCGTTGCAAATGTTGGGCTTAGGGCGGGACTGAAGTCCGCCCTATCGAGACGAGACTTGATCAGACTGTCCCTAAGCCAGCCCGGAGCCAGTCATCAGCAGCGAGTGCAGCGTCACATCCTCCAGAAAGTTCAGCTCCAGCCGGATCGACAGCACCTGGTTCGCCTGCCGGGTGCGCGGCAGATTGTGCCTGCACGTGCACAGGTCCGCGAGCGTCGCGTGCGTGGTCCTGGTCAGCTCCACGCCGCTCGTCACCAGCGCGCTGTACAGCTCTACGATCGCGCGCAGCTGGATCTCGAGCGTAAATTCCATCGTCGACGCGGAGGTCGTCTTCCTGTCCAGCACCCAGCCTCCGCAGTGCGTAAATGCGGAGGTCAGCGCCGGCAGCAAGCCCTGCCGTTCCTGGTAGCTGTAGCCCTGAAAGTCGAGTGTTTGCATAGAGTTCCGTCGTGCCTCTCCCCCTCTATCGGTCATCCGGCCCCGCGCGCAACCCCGTGGCCGCCAGCTTTCAAACCGTCGTCACGTGACCAATGCGCCATGCGCCTGCGGTCCCTGAACTGCGGTACCCTTAGCCCGGAGGGCTCCCCCATGATCGTCGGTCTCGGAACCGATCTCGCCGAAATCTCCCGCATCGCGCGCAGCATCGAGCGCTTCGGCGACCGCTTCCTCGAGCGCGTCTACACCGTCGGCGAGATCGCCTACTGTCGCAGCAAGAAGAACTTTGCCGAAAGCTTTGCCGCCCGTTTCGCCGCCAAGGAGGCCGGCGCCAAGGCCCTCGGCACCGGCATCAGCCATGGCGTCAGCTGGCAGGAGTTCGAGGTACTGCGCGCGCGCTCGGGCAAGCCCTCGCTCGTGCTGCACGGCCGCGCCGCCGAGATCGCCCGGCAGCTCGGCGTCGTGCACGCCACGCTCAGCCTCACGCACTCCCGCGAGACCGCCATGGCCGTCGTCATCCTGGAAGGCGCGCCAGCCTGACCCGCATGCGGACGCGCCTTTGTGAAACTCCACCTCCCGATTGCGCATCCATTCTCCCAAGCGTGGATTCAGTGGCGTTCATTCAGTACAGGGGCTACAGAGCCGTCCGCTGGGGACGCGTGTTGTATCCTCGGAACAAACCCCGCACGTACGCTCAAGGAGAGCTATGCCCAGCCAGCAGGAAGTTCGATGGTCACAACTGAAGGTTGGGGTCATCGTCCTCGTCGCCGCCGTCATCTTGGTAACGCTGCTCTTCCTGATGACGAGCTCCTCGGGCCTGGGGGTGCTGTCGAAAAAGATCACCGTCACCACCTACTTTGAGAATTCCGCCGGGCTGAAGGCAGGAGGCGCCGTCAACCTGCAGGGCGTCACCATCGGCGAGGTCAAGAGCGTTGCCGTCACCACCGACCCCGCGCGCAAGCTCACGCCGGTCCAGGTTGTCATGAAGCTCGACGGCAAGTTTCAAGGGAGCCTCAAGGAGGATTCCAAGGCCGCGCTCACCACCGTTGGCGTGCTGGGCGATACGGTCGTCGACATCAACAGCCAGGTCGCCGTCGGCCCGCCGCTCAAGGATGGCGACGAGCTCCACACGCTTGAAACGCCGTCCATCACCGACGTCGTCAAGGCCAGCCAAGGCACCATCGAGCAGCTCAACGTCATCCTCGCCAAGCTGAACACCGTGGTCGACAACCTGCAGGACGGCAAGGGCTCCATCGGCCAGCTCATCAGCAACCCCGACCTGTACAACAAGGCCACCGCCACCGTCGAAGAGCTCAACACGCTCGAGAAAAACCTGAACAACGGCCGCGGCTCGATCGGCAAGCTGATGACCGACGACACGCTCTACAACCGCCTTAATTCCACTGCCGGCAAGCTCGATAACATCGCCACATCGCTCGACAGCGGCAAGGGTTCCGCCGGCAAGCTGCTGAAGGACGAGACGCTCTACAACAACCTCAATGCCACCCTATCCAAGACCAACGGCCTGCTGGACCAGGTACAGAACGGCAAGGGCGCGGCCGGCATGCTCATCAACGACCCCGCCTTCGCCCAGCAGCTGCGCGACACGCTCGCCAACGTCAACATCATCGTCGCCAACGTGAACGCGGGCAAGGGCACGCTCGGCAAACTCACCACCGACGATACCGCGTACACCAACCTGAACAAGCTGCTCACCCAGAGCACGCTGCTGGTCGACACCCTCCGCCAGGACCCCAAGAAGTACCTTACCATCCACCTGAAGGTCTTCTAGAACAGCTTAGACACCGCAAAAGATTGTCATCCTGAGCTCCGGCAGGCACGGCTCCATCGTGCCTGCCGGAGTCGAAGGAGCTGCATTTCAGTCGCAGTCCATCCTGCAGAGATCTGCGGTCGCATCTTCCAAACCCAGGAACACCCTCAGGCACGAAGCAGACTCCTGAGCGCACCCGGCAACTCCGGGTGAGCAAACCTGAACCCCGACTCCAGCAACCGCATCGGCCGGACCCGGCAATTTGGCAGCACGGCCGCGTCCGCCACCTCGCCCAGGGCAGCGCGCAGCGCAAAGCCCGGAACCGGCAGCAGAGCCGGACGGTGCAGCGTCGCCGCCAGTTCCCGTGTGTACTCGGCATTGGACACCGGGTTCGGAGCCGTCAAATTCACGGGCCCCGCAATCGAGCTCACCCCTGCACGATCCGCGCCAAAACCGGCCAGGTGAACCATCGCCCCCACCAGGTCGTCGAGCGTAATCCAGCTCATCCACTGCCGCCCCGTACCCAGCCGCCCACCCAGCCCCAGGCGAAAGACCGGCAGCGATGCCTTGAGCGCACCGCCCTCCGCAGCCAGCACGACCCCGATGCGAAGGTGCACCACGCGGATTCCCGCCTCCTGGGCGGGAAGCGTCGCCGCCTCCCAGACCTGGCACACCTCGCTCAGGTAGCCGCTGCCCCCGCGGGAGTCCTCGGTCAGCACCTCGTCCCCGCGCTCGCCATAAATGCCGATCGCCGAAGCGGAAAGCAGCAGCCGGGGTCTCTGCTTCAGCCCGGCTAGTGTGCTTGCCAGACGCGAGGTGCTGTCCACGCGGCTGGTCCGGATGCGCTGCTTGAACTCCGGCGTCCAGCGCTTGCCCAGCAGATTTTCCCCCGAAAGATGGATCGCCACCTCGGTTCCTTCCAGCAGTTCCGGATTCGCAAAGGGCCGTACCTGTCCGGGGTCCCACACCACCTGCGCTTGCGATGAGTCTACCGGGGCTCGCACTGCTTGCAGGCACGTCAAACCGCGAGCCTGCAACTGCGGGCGCAACGCGTTGCCGATCAGGCCGGAGCCACCGGTGAGTAGAACTTTGCCTGCGGGTTCCTGAGCCATGCTGCGCGCTTCCCTTCGATCCGGCGTTTACGGCGACGTGAAACTTTGGAGGTATCTCTACCCCACGGTGTGATGCTCTCTCCACCTCCTGAGAAATAGTTTCCTATCTCGGACCATGCTGGTCCATATTCATGTATCTTGAATTCAGACCAGCTCAGTCCGAGATGCCACCGCGCTCTCGACAGCCAGAAAGCAGCCCCGCAACCAGGGCTGCCGGACAGACTGCGTTCTAAATCAAGGAGCACCATGAAGCACGCACAGCGCACTCGCAAGCACCGCCTCGGGGCCGTTGCCCTGGCCACCCTCGCCGCCGGCAGCGCCGCGGTCCTGCCGCTCAAAGCCCAGTCCGTCGCGCAGCAGGCCCAGGGCGGCCCCAGCGATTCAGTCGAAATGCCCGGCCAAGTCCCCATGCCGCAGCACGTTGTCACCCCGCCCGACCAGCAGCAGCCCTACAACATCGTCGCCACTGATCTGACCACCGCGCTCGACGCCTACGCAAAAGCCACCGGGCTCAAGGTCCACTCGAAGATCTCGAACGACGAGCTCGCCGGCTTCCGTTCCATGGGCGTCCAGGGCGTCTACACACCGGAGCAGGCGCTGCGCCGCATCCTGCGCGAGACCGGCCTGCAGGGCCAGCTCGATCCCACCGGCCGCGTCCTCCAGATCTCGATCCGCAACACCGAGCAGGTCGACGTCACCGCCAGCGCCCAGGCCAACCTGCAGCAGTTCCCCCAGCCCCTGCTCGACACCGCCCAGACCGTCGCGCTCGTCCCCCAGTACATCCTGTCGGAGCAGGCCGACACCACCCTGCGCGACGGCCTCCGCAACGTCCCCGGCATCTCCATCGCGGCCGGCGAGGGCGGCTCCCAGGGCGACTCCCTCACCATCCGCGGCTTCAACGCCCGCAACGACATCTATCTCGACGGCATCCGCGACTTCGGCTCCTACTACCGCGACAGCTTCAACTACGCCGGCGTCGACGTCCTCGAAGGCCCCGCGTCGGTCGAGTTCGGCCGCGGCTCGACCGGCGGCGTCGTCAACCAGGAGACCAAGCAGCCCGAGTTGAACCGCTTCGTCGTCCTGAACGGCCAGGGCGGCAGCAACGACCGCGCCCGCGGCACCCTCGACGTCAACGTCCCCATCGCCGCCATCCCCGGCGGCACCGCCTTCCGCATGAACGTCGTCGGCGAGCAGACCGGGTACGCCGGCCGCGACGTCGCCAACACGCAGCGCTTCGGCATCGCCCCCACCCTCGCCTTCGGACTCAACACCCACACCCGCGCCGTCGTCAGCTACCTGCACGAGGCCGAAAACGACATCCCCGACTACGGCCTGCCCTACTTCGGCACCGGCGTCGCCGCCGTCCCTACGAACACCTACTACGGCCTCACCGGGTCCAACTACCTCAAGACCACGCCCGACATCCTCACCGGCCGGCTCGAGCACGATTTCGGCCTGCACCTGACCGTGCGCAACACGCTGCGCTGGGCCAACTACCCGCGTACCTTCCGGATCACCGAGCCGCAGGTCAACTCCGCCGCCACCCTGAGCTTCAAGACGCCGGGCAGCACGGCCACGACCTATCAGGGCCCCAGCACCGTCATCACCGCGCAGTGCGCCGTCACGGCCACGACCTCCACCTCCTGCTACGCGTTCAACACGCCGCTCAGCCAGGTCTACATCAACCGCAACCAGATCAACGGCACCTCCACCGAAGATATCCTGTGGGACCAGCTCAGCGGCACGTACCACTTCAACCTCCACCACGTCTCGAACTCCGCCGTCGTCCTGCTCGAAGGCGGTCGCGAGCGCTCCAACCCCAACCGCCCCACGTTCAAGCTGCCCTACGTTCCGCTGCTCAATCCCAGCCCGAACGACGCCTTCGCCCCTACCTCCTTCATCCCCGGCGTCACCACCCACGTGGCTTCCCAAAGCTTTGGAGTCGACTTCCTCGACACCCTCGAGCTCACCCGCTGGCTTGAGCTCTCGGGCGGCGTTCGCTTCGACTACTTCGCCACCAACTCCAGCACCCCGGCCAACGTCTACACCGCCACCGGCGCCACCACCCTTACCACCGTGCCCGCCCTGTCCGCCGAGCGGCTCGACAAACAGCCCACCTACCGGGCCGCCGTCGTCGTCAAGCCGCGCCCGGCCGGCAGCCTCTACTTCGACTGGGGCACCAGCTTCAACCCCGCCGCCGAATCGCTCTCGCTCTCCGGCAACAACGCCACCTCCGCGCCCGAGTACAACCAGACCTTCGAGCTCGGCGCCAAGTGGAGCTTCCTGCGCGACCGCCTCAACCTCAACGGCAGCCTCTTCCGCACGGAAAAGCTCAACGCCCGCGAGACCGACCCCAACAACTCGCAGAACACCATCAACGCCGGCAACCAGCTCGTGCGCGGCCTGCAGGTCGGCGCGCTCGGCCACCTGCCCTCGTCGTTCGACCTCATCCTCGGCTACGCCTACCTGGACGGCCTGGTCGAAAGCTCCAGGGTCAACGCATCGCCCTTCGTCTCCGCCAGCTACGCCTACTGTCCTGCGGGAACGCCTCTCATCCAAAACGGCGTCGCCGTCACCTGCGCGCTCAACACCGCTATGACGGCAGCCGGTGATCCCCGCGCCAACACGGCGCCCTACGTCCTCAGCGCCACCGGTTTTCCGCTCGCGAACGTGCCCAAAAACTCCGGCAACTTCTGGATCACGCACGCGCTCAAGTACCGCATCGTCGGCGGCTTTGGCGGCAACTATGTCGCGGCCCGACGCGCCAGCTCGACTGCCGCCATCGGGGTCTACGACTCGCAGGCGGCGTTCACCCCCGGTGCCGTCCCACTCGCCTTCAAATCCGTTCCCGGCTACACCGTCCTCAACCTCCTCGTGCGCCGCCCCTTCGGCGAGCACCTCGACGCCCAGTTCAACCTCGACAATCTCACCAACAAGTTCTTCATCGACCAGCCCCACCCCGGGCACCTCATCCCCGGCGAGCGCATCACTGCCCTGGCCGGCATCAACTACAAGTTCTAACCCGCAATCCAACCCGGGGTGCCCCATGATGTCCGCAGCCTCATCGCGGCATCGTGGGCGTAATCCCTACCCCGGATACTCCCACCCAGGCACGCAAACTGCCCCTAACCGCCTCACCCTGCGTAAAACGGGCTCCCCATGCTGCTAACCATCCCAAACATCTTCCCCAAACCCCAAACCCGCGCCCTCCGAGCCCGCCTGGACGCCGCTGACTGGACCGACGGCCGCGTCACCGCCGGCCATCAATCCGCGCAAACCAAGAACAACTCCCAGATCCCCGAAACCCACCCCGTAGCCCTCGAAGTAGGCGAGCTCAACTTAGGCGCGCTAGGCCAGAACCCCCTCTTCCGCTCGGCGGCCCTCCCGCTCAAGGTCTTCCCCCCACTCTTCAACCGCTACGCCGGCGGCCAGACCTTCGGCACCCACGTCGACAACTCGCTCCGCACTCACGGCCCGACCGGCGGCCGCATCCGCACCGACCTCTCCTGCACCCTCTTCTTCTCGGAGCCCGAAGAGTACGACGGCGGCGAGCTCGTCATCGAGGACACCTACGGCAGCAAATCCGTAAAACTCCCCGCCGGCGACATGATCCTCTACCCCGCCACCAGCCTCCACCACGTCACCCCCGTCACTCGCGGCGCACGCGTCAGCAGCTTTTTCTGGCTGCAGAGCACCATCCGCCAGGACGCCCACCGCACCCTCCTCTTCGACCTCGACACCGCCATCCAGCGCATAGCCGCCGACCCCACCCCCGCCGTGCAACAATCCACCATCCAACTCACCGGCGTCTACCATAACCTGATCCGCCAATGGGCCGAACTCTAACCCAACCGGGGTGCCCCATTCATGGCGGCTTTACCGTCATGAATGGGCTTACTCCCTAACACAGGAACTATCATGCCCGACCTCGCCACCGGCTTCGACTGCCGCATCTGTCACCATCACCACCCCACCCTGCCCCTAAGCTTCAGCGTAAAAGCCCCAGACACCGCCATCCGCATCCCCCTCGCAGACCAGCAAACACGCGTAGTCCTCTCCCCCGACCAGTGCGTCATCGACAACACCCGCTTCTATCTCCGCGGCCGCATCGTCCTCCCCATCATCGATCTCGAAGAACCGTTCATCTGGGGAGTCTGGGCCGAGGTAGGCCCCCGCGACTTCCTCCACACCCAGCAACACTGGAAGACGCCCGGCAGAGAAGCCGCATTCCCCTTCCGCGGCTGGCTCGACACCGAGCTCTCGCTCTTCCCCCCGACGACCAACCTCGAAGTCCGCGTTCAGACCCAGCCCGTAGGCCGCCGCCCGCACCTCCAGCTCCTCTCGCTGACGCACCCGTTAGCGCAGGAGCAGCGCACCGGCATCCCGCTCGCGCGCGTCCAGCAGATCGCCGAGACGCTCCTGCACGACACCGCCGCGGAACGGCCGGCACCCGATAGCTCAAGCTGTGGTGCTGGTCCGAACCGCAGATCCCTACGGGATGACAACAAAATACAAAGACACACCCCGCCATTTGTTGTCATTCCGTAGCGCAGCGCAGGATCCACATCATCCGCCAGCACCCAAGGACCTGTACCCCGGAGACCTCCATGCCGCACTCTTCTCTTCGCTCGCATTCCATCTCCGCGTGCGTCAACAGCACCGACCCCACCGCCACCGCCTGCGCCAACCTCTTCATCTATACCGGCACCCAGACCGTCGGCTCGAGCGCCAACGTCTTCGCCGCCGCCATCAACATCGCCGCCAATCCCACCGTCAACGTGGGCAATCTCTACACGCTCGCCGGCGCCGCGCCACCCTTCCAGCCCACGCTTGCAAGCGCCCCCGGCGATTGGACCCTCGGCACCTGAGCAAAGCGAAGGTTATCGTGGGGTAAGTCTCTACCACCCCCCAAAGGGTGCCCCATTCATGACGGCCTCACCGTCATGAGTGGGGTGACTCCCTACCCCATCAACCCAAAACAAATCCGGGCAATCTGCCCCTCCTCCTCACTCCCAACGCTCTTCACCGCAAACCCCAAAAATCCCAGCTTCCCACAAACCGCCTCCCGCGTCCGCCCGCTATGCTCCCCAATCCCTCCGGTAAACACCAGCAGATCCACCCCCCCCAGCACGCTCGCATACCCTCCGATCGTCTTCGCAATCGTTCGGTAAAACACCTCCAGCGCCACCTGCGCGCCCGAGTCCCCCGCATCCGCCGCCTTCTCCACCTCGCGAATATCCTTGTGCCCCGCCATCCCCATCAGCCCGCACTCGTGGTTGATCATCGTTTCGAGCGCCTCCACCCCCACCCCCGCGCGCAGCAGATACACCACCACCCCCGGGTCCAGATCGCCCGTCCGCGTCGCCATCGCCACGCCCCCGGCAGGCGTAAGCCCCATGCTCGTATCGACCGACCTGCCCCCCCGCAGCGCCGTCACGCTACACCCACTGCCCAGGTGAGCCACCACCATCCGCTCCGGCACCGCCGCCC
This sequence comes from uncultured Acidobacteriaceae bacterium, assembly GCA_964249685.1. Classification (GTDB taxonomy): domain Bacteria; phylum Acidobacteriota; class Terriglobia; order Terriglobales; family Acidobacteriaceae; genus Edaphobacter. The sequence goes on along the minus strand of CAXUDC010000007.1, from coordinate 16,640 downwards.
CCAGCCCATGCACCACGCTCTCCACCGAGAGCCCATGAAACCCATACCGCCGCACCCCCTCGTCCCAGTACTTTTCCGGCAAAGGAAGCCGCTTCGCCGCCTCCGGCATCGTCTCGTGAAACGTCGTATCGAAACACGCATATTCCCTCACCCCCGGGTACCGCCGCTGCGCCTCGGCGATCAGCTCCAGCGCCGGCGGAATATGCAGCGGCGCAAAGTGGACTGACGCCCGCAAAGTCGCGATCACCGCCGGCGTAATCTCGCAGTGCTCCAGCAGCCGCGGCCCGCCGTGCACCACGCGGTGCCCCACCGCCGCCACCGCCGGCAGCCCCAGCGTTTCCATCCGAGACACCGCCAGCCCCAGCGCCTCCACCTGCGTCTTCACGCTCGCCGCCTCGGAGTGCATCTCCTTGCCGTCGCCATCCTTCATCGTGACCGACCCAGCGTCCCCGCCAACCCCATCGACCGTCCCATCCACCAGCGTCTTCTCCCCAACAAACAGCCCAAACTTCAGCGACGAAGATCCGCTATTGACCACCAGCACTGCCTGCCGCTCCGCCATCTCATCACCTCTCCCCAAGCTTAACCGACCCACACTGGTCAAAACCGCACATGAATTTACGCCTCTCTTTCCTATACTCCGACCTAGACCGCGCCTTTCGCCGCATCCAACCTGCAAGCTCCACCCCAAAGGTGAACCCGCATGAACGCCCAGCCCACCCCTCCGGCCTCTTCGCCCCTGTCTCCCGCCGAGCTCGCTCTCACCCACCGCTACTGGTCCGCCTGCAACTTCATGTCGGCCGCCATGATCTATCTCCGCGCCAACCCGCTCCTGCGCGAGCCCCTTACCCAGGACCACATCAAGCTCCGCCTCCTCGGCCACTTCGGTTCCGACCCCGGACAGTCCCTCATCTGGGTCCACATGAACCGCCTCATCAAAAAGTACGGCCTCAACACCATCTACATCGCGGGCCCCGGCCACGGCGCGCCCGCTACCCTCTCGAACGCCTATCTCGAGGGTACCTACTCCGAGGTCTACCCGGACAAATCCCAGGACGAAGCCGGCCTCCTTCGCTTCTTCAAGCAGTTCTCCTTCCCCGGCGGCATCGGCAGCCACTGCACGCCGGAAACCCCCGGCAGCATCCACGAGGGCGGCGAACTGGGCTACTCGTTGAGCCACGCCTACGGGGCCGCCTTCGACAACCCCAACCTCCTCGTCACCTGCTGCATCGGCGATGGCGAATCCGAAACCGGCCCCCTCGCCACCTCCTGGCACTCCAACAAGTTCCTCAACCCCATCCGCGACGGTGCCGTCCTCCCCATCCTCCACCTCAACGGCTACAAGATTGCCAACCCCACCATCCTCTCCCGCATCACTCACGAGGAGCTCGACCAGCTCCTCCGCGGCTACGGACACATCCCTTATTATGTCGAAGGCTCCTTAGACGACGGCACCGCCGACCCCCTCGTCATGCACCAGAAGATGGCCGCCGTGCTCGAAGAAGTAGTGCTCGAGATCCGCCGCATCCAGAAAGAAGCCCGCGAAACCAACAACCCCGCCCGCCCCCGCTGGCCCATGATCGTCCTCCGCTCGCCCAAGGGCTGGACCTGCCCGAAAGAGATCGACGGCCATCGCGTTGAGGGCTTCTGGCGCGCCCACCAGGTGCCCATCGATAAGATCGCCGACTCCCCCCAGCACCTCGCCGACCTCAACACCTGGCTCAGCTCCTACAACCCGCAGTCCCTCTTCGACGAAAAAGGCACACTCCGCCCCGAGCTCCAGGCCCTCGCCCCCACCGGCAACAGCCGCATCTCCGCCAACCCGCACGCCAACGGCGGCCTGCTGCGCAAGCCGCTCGACCTTCCCGACTTCCGCGCATTCGCCTTTATTGGCAAGCCGGAAGGCCAGCTAGAAGCGCCCCCCACCGACATCCTCGCCCATTACCTGGCCCAGGTCATGCGCAACAACATGCACAACTTCCGCGTCTTCGGCCCGGATGAAACCGCCTCCAACCGCCTGCAATATATCTACACCGCCAGCCCCAAGGTGTGGAACGCCGAGTACCTTCCCGAGGACGCCGATGGCGGCGAGCTCGCCCTCGACGGCCGCGTCATGGAAATGCTCTCCGAGCACACCCTCGAAGGCTGGTTTGAAGGCTACGTCCTCACCGGACGCCACGGTTTCTTCTCTACCTATGAGGCCTTCGTCCACGTCATCGACTCCATGTTCAACCAGCACGCCAAGTGGCTCGAAGCCAGCAAACGAGAGATCCGCTGGCGCGCCCCCATCTCCTCCATCAACCTGCTTATCACCTCATTGGTCTGGCGCCAGGACCACAACGGCTTCACCCACCAGGACCCCGGCTTCCTCGACATCGTCACCAACAAGTCCGCCGAGATCTGCCGCATCTATCTCCCGCCGGACGCCAACTGCCTCCTCTCCACCGTCGACCACTGCCTCCGCTCCACCGAGTACATCAACGTCATCGTCGCCGACAAACAGAACCACCTCCAGTACCTCACCATGGACCAGGCCGTCATTCACTGCACCAAGGGCATCGGCATCTGGGACTGGGCCTCCACCGACGACGGCTCCCAGCCCGACGTCATCATGGCCTGCGCCGGCGACATCGTCACCCAGGAGTCGCTCGCCGCCACCGCCATCCTCCGCCAGCACTTCCCCGACCTGAAAATCCGTTTCATCAACGTCGTCGACCTCTACCGCCTGCAGCCCGCATCCGAGCACCCCCACGGCCTCTCCGACCACGACTTCGACTCCCTCTTCGACCCCAACACCCCCTGCATCTTCAACTTCCACGCCTACCCTACGCTCATCCACAAGCTCGCCTACAAGCGCCACAACCACGTCCACATGCACGTCCGCGGCTACAAGGAAAAGGGCAACATCAACACACCGTTGGAGCTGGCGATAGAAAACCAGGTAGACCGCTTCAACCTCGCCATCGACGTCATCGACCGCGTCCCCCGCCTGACCGGCCCCGGAGCCCACGTGAAAGAGTGGCTGAAGGGCCAGATTATCGAATCCATCAACCACGCCCACGAGTTCGGAGCCGACAAACCCGAAATCACCAACTGGCGTTGGCCCCTAACTAAAAACTAGAAACTACAAAACTCCTGATTCAGCTTTAACCCAATCACCCACCCCAACCCTCACCGTAGGGGTGGGCTACCTGCAACCAGCCCCACTGACCGACAGCCCCCACTCAAGATACCGTAGAAGCATGCCTGCCCCCGCCCTGCTCGAAGTCTCCAACCTCACCATAGCCTTCGGCTCAAAAACCGTCGTCGACGGCCTCTCCTTCACCCTCGCCCCCGGCCAAACCCTCGGCCTCGTCGGTGAGTCCGGCTCCGGCAAATCCGCCACCTCGCTCGCCCTGCTGCGCCTCCTCCCCGCCACCGCAACCATCGCCGGCACCCTCCGCTTTGCCGGCCAAGACCTCCTCACCCTCCCCGATGACGGCATGCGCCGCCTCCGCGGCTCCGGCATCGCCATGATCTTCCAGGAGCCCATGACCGCCCTCAACCCGTCCATGCGCATCGAGCACCAGATCGCCGAAGCCCTCCTCGCCCATAGCCCCAAACTCCCCCGCGCCGAGGTCCGCGCCCGCGTCCTCGCCGCCATGCACGAGGTCGGCCTCCCCGCCCCCGAAACCCGCCTCCGCGACTACCCCCACCAGTTCTCCGGAGGCCAGCGCCAGCGCATCCTTATCGCCATGGCTCTCATCCATCGCCCGCGCCTCCTCATCGCCGACGAGCCCACCACCGCGCTCGACGTCACCGTCCAGGCCCAGATCCTCACGCTCCTCCGCACCCTGCGCCGCACCCACTCGCTCGCCATGCTCTTCATCTCGCACGACCTCGCCGTCGTCGCCCAGGCCTGCGAACAGCCCACCGACCGGGTCGCCGTCATGCAGCACGGCCGCCTCGTCGAGCAGGCCCCCGCAGCCGAACTCTTCCGCAACCCCCAACACGCTTACACCCGCAAGCTCCTCGCCAGCGCCCCCACCATGCAAACCAACCGCTCCCAACCCCTCGCCACCCTCGCAGCACGTTAGCCGCGCTCTCTTTTTGTTATCATTCCGTAGCGCAGCGGAGGAATCTGCGGTTCGAACCAGCATAAACTCACGCAGCCAACAGCAAAAGCTGCTGCCCCATTTCCGATGCAACCCCAACCCATATCCAACCTGGATCTAACCCCCATCTTTTCTGAATCTTAGGATCAAACCGGGGAGGGGGGCCAGAGACACGGGATATACTACGGTTTGCTCATGCGCGCTCTCGTCCTGTCCGACATTCACGCCAATCTCGAAGCCCTCGAAGCGGTCCTCGCCGCAGCCGAAGGACTCTGGGACGAACTCTGGAACCTCGGCGATCTCGTCGGTTACGGCGCAAGCCCGAACCAGGTCATCGAGCGCATGCAACCGCTCGAAACCGTCGTCGTGCGCGGCAATCACGACCGCGTCAGCTGCGGTCTCAGCTCGTCGAACGGCTTCAACCCGGTCGCGCGCACTGCCATTCTCTGGACCCGCAAGACGCTCACGCCAGAGCATCTCGAGTGGCTCAAACAGGTCCCGCAAGGCCCCTTGCAACCCGCCTGCGAAGGCGTCACCTGCGTGCATGGCTCGCCGCTGGATGAAGACCAATACATCCTCAACATGCGCGACGCGTGGGCGCCGCTGCAGCAGATGCCGACGCCTGTAACCTTCTTCGGCCACACGCATCTGCAAGGCGGGTTCTCGCAGAAAGATCACGATTGGCACGAGCTGCGGCCGCGCTTTCCCGGCGATCGCAACGAGCCCACAACCTGGGTCTTCGAGCTTCCGCCGCACACGCGCCAGCTCATCAATCCAGGCTCTGTCGGCCAGCCGCGCGATCACGACTGGCGCGCCGCGTTCGCCGTCTTCAACTCCGAAGACTGTTGCGTGACCTACCATCGCGTGCCGTACGATCTCGCCGCAAGCCAGGCGAAGATCGTCGCGGCCGGTCTGCCCGAGCGGCTCGCCGCCAGGCTTCGCGAGGGCCGATAACCGCGTCTAAACCCGTTGAGGTAGCGCGATGAAGCTGTCCGATCTGCAAGCTCTCGGTCGTTCCGGACTTCCAGTAAGCCCGCTTTGCCTGGGCACGATGACGTTCGGCAACAAAGGCTGGGGCTCAGCGGACGACATCTCGCGCCACATCTTCGACTGCTACATCGATCAAGGTGGGAACTTCATCGACACTGCCGATGTCTACAGCGGAGGCCGCAGCGAGGAGCTTGTCGGGCACTTCATCGCGGAACGCAAGCTGCGCGACCAGGTCGTGCTCGCGACCAAGTACAGCTTCAACGGCGGCAACGGACGCAAGAACCTGTACCGCGCGCTCGAGGGCTCGCTGGAGCGGCTCGGAACCGACTACATCGACCTTTACTGGGTGCATGTCTGGGACTCGATCACGCCCGCCGAAGAGCTGCTGCAGTCGATGACGGACCTCATCCGCGCGGGCAAAATCCGCTACTTCGGGCTTTCGGACGTGCCAGCCTGGTACGCCGCGCGCATGGCTACGCTCGCGCAAATGCACAACGTTTCCGGACCGATCGCGCTGCAGCTGGTGTACTCGCTGGTCGAGCGGACGATCGAGCAGGAGCACGTTCCCGCGGCGCGCGCGCTCGGCATGGGGATCACGCCGTGGAGCCCGCTCGGCGCAGGGTTTCTAACCGGAAAGTACAGTCGTGACGTGGAGGGCAAGCCGCAGACCGGCGGAGGTCGTCTGGACCTGCAGAATCAACCCTTTCGCATGTTCACGGAGCGCAACTGGACGATCCTGGACGCGCTGCGCGAGGTGAGCGCGGAGATGGAAGAGCCGATGGCGCAGGTCGCGCTCGCGTGGGCGCGCACGCAGCCCGGAATCACATCGCTGATCTTCGGTGCCTCGAGCCTCGAACAGCTCACCACAAATATCGCAAGCCTAAGCGTGGAGCTATCTCCCGCACACAGCGAGCGCCTGCAAAAAGCGAGCGGCGCCGACGCATCCCAGTTCTACACGCTCTTTGGCGAGCAGGTGCGCCGCGGAATCTTCAAGGGCGCGCTCATCGAGCCATGGCGAGGTTGATCGCAAGACCAAGCGCTGCGGCCAGACCTGATGTACACTGAGACTACCCCGCCGGCGCAAGGCAGATGAGCCTTGTGTGTGGCGCAATAAAAGTCGGGACGTGGCTCAGCCTGGTAGAGCGCACCCTTGGGGTGGGTGAGGTCGCTAGTTCGAATCTAGTCGTCCCGACCATTTACTTTGTACGATAGCTTTTGGGTGGTGGCGATCCTAAACGCAGATTCTCTGCGGGAATGACAAACAAAGAAGCAGAGGCTCTGTATCGCTTAGGCGGAGGTTCTCGGCGGGGTTAGGTCACTGCCCGTGATAATCGCGATGAGGCCGCGGTGATCATGAGGCACTCCGGTTGGGTAACGTGGGTTATTGGGGTGCTGGTTCCTTTGCGCTTGCGGGCTTCAGGAAGAGGCATAGGATTGCGCCTATGATGGCGAGCGCGCCGATGGTGAGCAGGCCCGTGGTGTAGTCGTGGGTCAGATCCTTGAGCTTGCCGGTCAGGGCTGGGCCCAGAAAGCCGCCGACCGAGCCGATCATGGTGATGATGGCGACGCCGCCGGCCGCGGCGTTTCCGCCGAGCACGCGCGTGGGCAAGGCCCAGAACGGGCCCATCATGCTGAACAGGCCGATGGCCGCGACCGCGAAGGCCATGATGGACAGCGGGAGCGAGTGCGCGTAAGCGGCCCAGGCGAAGCCTACCGCGCCGAGCAGCAGGCAGCCGGCGATGTGGAAGCGGCGCTCGCCGGTGCGGTCCGACGACCAGCCGATGATGACCGTGAGGATGGCCGCGGCGAGGTACGGGAGCGCGCCGTAGCGGCTGACCTGAACGGCGTCCTTGAGGGCGCTGGCGTGCAGGAAGCCGGCGAAGATGGTGGGCATGAAGTACGTGATGGAGTAGATACCGACCTGGTTGAGCAGGAAGATGATGGCCAGGACCCAGACCATGGGGGTGCGGAAGGCGTCAGCGAGGTTGTGGTGGTCGGTGGCGCCGCCTTCCTTGCGGTCGCGCTCGAGCTCGGTATCGAGCCACTTTTTCTCTTCGCCGGTGAGCCAGGGGGCGTCGTCGGGGTGATCGCGCAGCAGGAAGAGGACGGAGACGCCGAAGAGAACGGTCGGGACGCCTTCCATCAGGAAGAGCCACTGCCAGCCGTGGAGATTGAAGCGGCCCTCGAGCTTGAGCAGGACGCGCGAGAGCTCCGCGCCGAGGACGCCGGCGATAGACGTTGCGGTCATGAAGCGAGCCACGGCCTTGGCACGCTCCCGCGAGGGGAACCAATAGGTGAGGTAAAGGATGATGCCGGGAAAGAAGCCGGCCTCCGAGATGCCGAGCGCGAGACGCATGGCGTAGAAGCTTTTTTCTCCCGTAACGAAGATCATGCAGGTGGCGATGAGGCCCCAGGTGATCATGATGCGGGCGATCCAGAGGCGGGGGCCGACCTTTTGCAGGAGCAGGTTGCTCGGTAGATCGAACAGGAGCTGGCCTAGGAAGTAGATGCCGGCGCCGTAGCCGAAGACGGTGGCGGTGAGGTGGAGGTCGCGCTGGAACTCGACCGCGGCGAAGCCTACGTTCGAGCGGTCGAGATACGCGAGGATGTAGAGAACGAAGAGGTATGGGATCAGCCGCCAGGTGATTTTGCTGTAGAGTCTGGCGGGATCGATCTGGGTGCTTTCGGGCATAGGCTTCTACTGTAACCTGCGGCGCGGAGTGGGTTTGGATTGGACTGAAACCGGCTTGAGTTCCGTTTGCGGTGGTGGTGGTCCGAACCGCAGATTCCTTCGCTTTGCTATGGAATGACAACAAAAGGGTAGGAAGGGTCTGTTATTTCGATTCATCGGCTCCCTTTAGAGCGCCGTGGCTAAAGTCCCTTCGTTCCACTGGGCTTGTCATGGGACTAAAGTCCCACGCTCCCACCCAAGGTGACCTAATTAGAGTCTCAATAAGGGGGCTAAAGCCCGGTTTTGCTGAAGATTCCGAGTGTCGAGGCTGAAGCCTCGACCTATCCCAAAGCAAAGGCGGATTTGATGAGAGCCTCCCTATGACGCATTTGCGTAGGGGTGTTTATTGCGGTGGCGGCAGGCGGCTGATGCGATCTTCTTTAAAGGAGCTGTAAGCGCCGACGACGAGTAGCAGGAAGAAGCCGCCGAAGCCGAGTGCTACGCCGAAGACCGAGACGCCACCAAGAAGCATGAGCCACAGGGGCGTGAGGACGTTGGCGTAATAGATAAAGGCCAGGGCAGCGATGAGGGCGAGCGCTATCAACGAGCAAACCAGGACGGCCAGGGACAGAAGGAACCAGGGCCGGTACGCCGGTGGAATGGGCGAGGTCTGGTTAGGTTTGGAGTGCTTGAAGGGGTTGGGGATGCGCAGAATCATGGGGTTTCCGACTCCCGGGCGAGCAGGGTGCGCTTGCGCTCGAGGCCCCAGCGGTAGCCGGTGATGGTGCCGCCGGTGCCGACGACGCGGTGGCAGGGAACGAGCACGGCCAGCGGGTTCGCGGCGATGGCCTGGCCGACGGCCTGCGCGCCTTTGGGCTTGCCGAGCTCGCGGGCGAGCTCGCCGTAGGTGCGGGTGGTGCCGCGGGGGATGGCGCGCAGGGCCTGCCAGACGCGCTGCTGGAAGGCGGTCATGCGGATGTCGAGCGAGAGCTGCGGGGCGGCGGGGCTCTCGTCCAGGTGGGCGATGACGGCGCGGACCTCCTGGGCGAGCTCACCATCCATACGCTTCAGGGTGGCGTGGGGATAGCGCTTTTGCAGGTCGAGCGTGAGTTCGAGGTCGGAGTCGCCGAAGGCGATGGCGCAGAGGCCGCGGGCGGTGGCGGCGACGAGCATGCGGTCGAGCGGGCTGTCGGCGAGGGTGTAGCGGATGGTCTCGCCCTTGCCGCCGGCCTTCATGGCGCTGGGCGTCATACCGAGCTCGGCACCTTCGTAGGCGCGGCTGGAGGAGCCGTAGCCGGCCTCGTAGATCGCATCCGTGACGGAGAGTTTGGGCTGCCTGAGCTTTTCCTTAAAGGTGGCGAGGCGCTGGGCCTTGGCGTATTCGCGCGGGCTGACGCCGAGCACGCGCTTGAAGCCGCGCAGGATGGTGAGGGGCGCGACGCCGGTGGCTTTGGCGACGTCCTTGAGCTTGGTGCGCTCGCTGGCGTGCTCGGTCAGGTAGGTGGAGACGGCGTCGATGGCGGCGATCTGCGGGTCGGCTTTTCTGGTGGTGGACTCGGGTTCGCAGCGCAGGCAGGCGCGGTAGCCGGCGGCGACGGCCTGCTCGGCGGTGGGGTAGAAGGTGACGTTCTTGCGCTCGGGCCGGCGGCTGGGGCAGCTGGGCTTGCAGAAGATTTTGGTGGTCTTGACGGCGTAGAAGAACTGGCCGTCGGCGCGGGGGTCACGGGCGAGGACCTGCTGCCAGGCCTTACCGGCGAAGAGGCCGGGGATTTTGAGTTTGGTGACGGTTGTCATCGTGCTAGCTTGCTGGTTGGATGCAGACGCGCGCACTCCGGATTTGGTGGGGGAAGTCTAGTCTTGGTAAAAGAGCAGGTCCCGGGGGCTAAAGCCCCGAAGCTGCGGGAAATCGAATTACCGAGGCTAAAGCCTCGACCTACCCCAGGAGCAAGGATTCGCAGCTGGCGCAAGAGCGACGAGCCGGCAATCGGAGAGCTAGCTGGTAGCGCCGGGGGAGACGTAGTCGTCGGCGAGGATGACCTGCAGGCCGGGTGTGGTGGCGAGCTGCTGGTCGATCAGGACGAGCGTTTTGGCGGTGCCGGCGGAATAGCCGACCGCGGCTCCGGTGTAGCTGGTACCGGTCGACGTGGCCGGAACGGTGCCGGTGGGGACCGCGATCAGGGTGTAGGTGCCGGTGGGGACGTTGAAGTATCCGGTGTTCTGGCCGAAGACGACGTCGGTCAGGATGGGCTTGGCGGTCGCGATGGTGGAGCCGCTGGCGACGAGGTAGAGATCGACAGCGCCGGCGCGGGTGGCCTGGTCGAGGACGCGGAGGGAGACCTGGCCGGTGGGTGCGGGCACGGCCTGATCCTTGAGGATGGTCTCGGACAAGGTGTTCGAGAAGTTGCCGATGAGCACGGTGTACTCGGAGTTGGTGGTGAAGGTGCCGCCGGCGGCGACGAGCTGCTGCCGCGTGCCGGCGTTATCGACCGCGATGCTGTAGGTGCCGGGCGTGACGGGCACGTAGGACGTGATGGTGCCAAGGCCGAGATTGTAGGCGAGGATGCCGTTGCCCTGGTAGATGTCGAGGCCGCCGGCGTCGGGTGAGGCGTCGATGATGCGCACCTGCGCGAGATTGGGCGAACCGGAGACGGTGGCGCAGCCGGGCAGGGAGAGCAGCAGGGCCGAGACGCCGAACGCGGCGGACATCTGGCGGATACCGGCACGGCGGAGGCCCGCCCGGCGGCGGAGTTGGCCTTTGGTGCTTGGCAGGGTCTCGACAGGCTGGATCTTGATGGGCCTGAACATGGTCGACTTGGCTCCGGGCGCAGACGTGCTTTCGGTTGCGGGGTTTCTGCCTTCACTGTACCTGATCGGCGCGCCGGGGAACAGTGGGAAACGCGTGCCCGAATCTTGCTTGAGGCGCGGGCACGTCGAGGATGGCGGGACTACTTGGCGAGCTGTTTCGCGATGATCATGGCCTGGATCTTGCTGTAGGTGGAGGCCGGGAGGATGCCCCTCTGGGTGAGCTGATTCTTGGCCGTGTAGGGCCGGCCCTTGAGGATGCGGTCGGCGTAGGCGTCGCCGATACCGGGCAGGGCCTTCAACTGGTCGCGCGTGGCGGTGTTGATGTCGAGGAGGTCGGGCGCGGCGGCGGCGGAGGCGGCAGATGGAGTGGCGATGAGCGTCGTCGCGACTCCGACAGGCATGGCGATGAGGGACGCGAAGGAGAGCGACAGGGCGAGGAGGCGGCGGTAGAGGCGCATGGTTGAGAGTCGTCCTTGGAGGTGGGATGCCTTGCCTTGTGAGGGTACTTTACCTGAGAGAGGCGTGGCTAGGTATTTGCGCTGCGCTCGAAGCGGCACTCGCGCAGGACGGAGTCGAAGGTGACGTCGAAGTTGCTGAAGAAGCCGGTCAGGCCGAGCACGCCGCCGGTAGTCATGGTCGCGCTGAATCCGGCGGCAACGATCACGGACTCTCCCACAATGTGTAACTGAATATCGTGTACCCAGATCAGCGTGGACCCGTTGATCCCGACTGTCGTAATAGCCTTGCCACCTCGAGCGTCAAGCCTAGCATCGCGGCAGCCCTGGCTGGAAAAAGACAGCGCGAGGCACCGGAGTCGATAAGAACTTCAAAGAAAGGCGTCCGTGGATACAAATTTTCGGCGGCGGAAAGCTGGATGTTTTACACGAACCGTATGGATGACGGTTCCACGGCTGTCCGAAATGACCACATAGGGAACACGACGAATCACCTGACTTCCTGGAATCCCGTTGCGTATTCTCCCCAGACTGGCAGCGTTTTTACAAGGATGGGGTCGCTCTCGCCGGCGACTCGGCTCAGCTCCACGACCTCGATCATGTCAGGACTCGCAGCGACGATCCTGGATTCGTCGTGTAAAAGCGCGATCCACTGGTTCAGGGGTGCGTCTTTCATCAGTTCCAGACGAATGCGGTCGCGCTCAGACAGCTTGAAGGTGGAAACCATCGCTTAAGGCTATTCGGCCGTCTGGGTTCTGTCGACGCGGGTTTGACATCGGCCAGCCATCCCGGTAGCCTTTGTCCATGAGCGTTTCGCTGCTGCATCACGGGCACCTGCACCATCATGCGACGAGCGTGTTGGCGGCTGTGTCCGGCGTGGCGATCTAAATAACGCACCCAGGATTACCAAAGGCCCGCTGACGCGCAACACTCGCGAGCGGGCCTTTTCTCTGCCCGCCGACTCAACTTGGAGATGAACAGATGGACGCCGTACAGATTGACTTTGCTAAAACGGACGGACTCGTAGCCGGGATTGTGCAGGACGCTCGGACGGGCGAGCTGCTGATGCTCGGCTTCCTGAACGCCGAAAGCTACCGCAAGACGCTTGACACCGGCTATGTGACGTTCTGGAGCCGCAGCCGCAACAAGCTGTGGATGAAGGGCGAGACCAGCGGCAACCGGCTCCGCGTCATCACCGCCGCGACCGACTGCGACAACGACGCGCTGCTGTTTCGCGTAGAGGTCGAAGGCGACGGGCTGGTCTGCCACGAGGGCTCCGTAAGCTGCTTCACGAAGCCCATACACATGGAGGTCGCCGTTGCCTAAGCTCAAGCTCGGAATTCCGAAAGGCAGCCTGCAGGACGCGACCATTGCGCTGTTCGAGCGCGCTGGCTGGCGCATCTTCGCGAGCGGCCGCAGCTACTTTCCACAGATCGACGATGTCGAGATCGAGTGCATGCTGGTGCGCGCGCAGGAGATGGCGCGGTATGTCGAGCATGGCGCGCTCGACGCCGGGCTGACCGGCAACGACTGGGTGCTCGAGAACCAGTCGAACGTGGAGCGCGTGACGTCGCTGACATACAGCAAAGTAAGCCGCGGGACGGTGAAGTGGGTGCTTGCGGTGCCGGAGGATTCGCCATTTGAGAAGCCCGAGGACCTGGCGGGCAAGATCATTGCGACCGAGCTGGTGGAGTTCACCAAGCGCTACTTTGCCTCGAAGAACATCCCGGTGACGGTGGAGTTCAGTTGGGGCGCGACCGAGGTCAAGCCGCCCACGCTCGCCGATGCGATCGTCGAAGTGACCGAGACGGGTTCATCGCTCCGGGCGAACCGGCTGCGCATCATCGAGACCCTGATGGAGTCCGAGACGCAGCTCATCGCCAACAAAGCTGCGTGGGCCGATGACTGGAAGCGCGAGAAGATCTCGAATCTCTCGCTGATGCTGAACGCCGCCATCGCCGCACAGGGTCGCGTGGGGCTGATGTTGAACGTTGCGGCCGACGCGCTTGAAGCTGTAACGAAACAGCTCCCGGCGCTGAACTCTCCTACCGTTTCGAAGCTGTCGGATGGTAACGGCTTTGCGCTCAACACCATCCTGAACGAGAGCGAAGTGCGCGACGTGATTCCACGCCTGAAGGCAGCCGGAGCGACCGGCATCGTCGAGTATCCGCTCAGCAAGGTTGTCCTGTGAAGCTGATCAAGACCTACGGCAAGACAGCGAAGGCGGCGCAGGCGCTGATCGAATCAATCGAGCAGCGCGGTGCCACCAACACGGCCAAGGTGGAAGCGACCGTGGCCACGATCCTCGCGGACATTCGTCACGGCGGCGACGCCGCGGTCGAGGAGTACGCGGGCCGCTTCGACGGGCTCAAGCAGGACGACGGGAGCCTGCTGCCGCTGCTCGTCACGCGCGCCGAGATGGAGGCCGCCTGGGAAGAAACCGCGCCCGAGCTCAAGGCCGCCATGGAGATTGCGCAGGCCAACATCCGCGCCTTTGCCGAGGCGCAAAAGCCCGGCGAGTGGATGTCCGCACCCAGCTTTCCGGCCGAAGGCGTCAAGACCGGGCAGATCGTGCGCCCGCTCGCGTCGGTCGGCTGCTACGTTCCCGGCGGCCGCTTCCCGCTGCCCAGCACGCTGCTGATGACGGTGACGCCGGCGCAGGTTGCGGGCGTCGAGCGCATTGTTGTCTGCTCGCCCCGTCCCGCGCGCGAGACGCTGGCCGCGGGCTGGCTCGCGGGCGTGACGGAGTTCTACCGGATCGGCGGCGCGCAGGCCATCGCCGCGATGGCGTACGGGACCAACCACCTCGAGGGCGGCACGATCGGGCGGGTCGAAAAGATCGTCGGTCCGGGAAATCTTTATGTCACCGCGGCCAAGGCGATGGTCGCGCATGAGGTCGGCATCGACATGCCGGCCGGGCCGACCGAGATCGGCATCATGAGCGAGAGCGGCGACGCGCCGGGCATTGCCGCCGACCTGGTCGCGCAGGCCGAGCACGATCCGGAGGCGCTGGCCGTGCTGGTCACGCCTTCAGAAGAGCTCGCCAACGCGGTGCTCAAAGAGGTGCAGCATCAGGCCAGGACGAACGCGCTTGCCACAGAATCGCTGGCGGCGCAGGGTGCCATCTTCATCACGGATACGGTCGAGATGGCGCGCTCGCTCACCAATCGCCTGGCATTCGAGCACCTTACGGTCGACGCCATGAAGGACCTGCTCTGGGTCCAGAACGCGGGGTCGGTCTTCGTCGGGCGCTACTCGCCGCAGTCCATGGGCGACTACATCAGCGGGCCCAACCACGTGCTGCCGACGGGCCGCGCGGGCCGCGTGCGTGGGGGCCTCAGCGTGCTCGATTTCGTCAAGATCATTACGGTTCAGCAGTACTCGCGCTCCGGCTTGGCCGCGCTGGGACCCCATGCCATCGCCATGGCCGAGGCCGAGGGGTTGACCGGCCATGCCAAAAGCATTCGCGTCAAGATGGGAGTCCAATCATGAGCGTCCAGCCCCGCAAAGCCGTGCTCGCCATGCCCGAGTATCACCCGCCGCTCGCCGGTCGTGACGCCCTGCGGCTGGACTTCAACGAGAACACGTTTGCGCCCTCGCCGCGCGTCCTCGAGCGCATCCAGGCCATTACGGCCGAAGGCCTGACCAAGTACCCCGAGCGCTCGGGCGTCGAGGCGATCGTGGCGAAGAAGTTCGGCTTCGCGCCCGATCAGGTCCTGCTCACCAACGGCGTGGACGAGGCGATCCACCTCGTCTGCGTCGCCTTCCTCGATCCCGGCGACGAGGCGCTCCTCTGCTCGCCCGGCTTCTTCATGTACGACGTCTCGATGGAGATGATGTCGCCCGGCGGCGTGCGCCGTGTCCAGGCCGACGAGTCGCTGCAATTCCCCTTCGAGCGCATGCTGGCCGCGATCACGCCGCGCACAAAGCTCATCATGATCGCCTCGCCCAACAACCCTACCGGTGCCGTCGTCAGCCGCGATCACCTGCTCGCGCTCGCCGCCGCCGCGCCTAACGCCGTGATGATGGTCGATGAGGCGTACTACCACTTCTTCGGCGAGACCACCTTTGGCGACGTCGGCGCGTTCCCCAACCTGCTCGTCGCGCGCACGTTTTCGAAAGCCTACGGGCTCGCCAACCTGCGCATCGGCATGGTCGTCGGCGACCCGCGCCTGATCGGGTATCTCAAGAAGGTCAGCTCGCCCTATAACGTCAACGGCGTCGCGCTCGATGTGCTACCCGCGGCGCTTGAAGATGACGCGTATATCGACTGGTATGTCGACCAGGTTCGCGCCGGCCGCGAGCGCATGCAGGCCGGCCTCGACGCGCTCGGGATCGAGTACTTTCCCAGCGAGGCCAACTTCCTGTTGATGAAAATCGGCGCGCAGCACAAGGAGCTCGTCGCCGCCATGCGGGCGCACGGCGTGCTGCTGCGCGACCGCTCCACCGACCCCGGCTGCGACGGCTTCGTGCGCATCACCATCGGCGTCCACGACCAGGTAGAGCAAGGCCTCGACGCGCTGGCTTTAGCGCTCAAAGACATCGCCTGGGTGCCCCATGTCTCGATTTTGAGACCTGGGACCGAAGCGCCACAGCAGCCCGAAACAGAAGCGGTCCTGGCCGGCGAGCGTGAATATGAGTGAACGCATCGGCACCGTCAACCGCAACACCACTGAAACCCAGATCGCCCTGCGCCTGAACGTCGACGGCCAGGGGACTTACACGGTCTCGACTGGCATCCGCTTCTTCGACCACATGATGGAGCTGTTCACGCGCCACGGCGGCTTCGACCTCGACCTGCGTGTCACCGGTGATCTGGACGTGGACCAGCACCACACGGTCGAGGACACCGGCATCGCGCTCGGCGAGGCTTTTGCCGACGCGCTCGGCGACAAGAAGGGCATCCTGCGCGCCGGCTACTTCGTCATGGCCATGGACGAGTGCCTTTCGGTCGCCGCCGTCGACCTCTCCGGCCGCACTGCTTATGCGGTCGAAACGCTCGTCGATGTCCCCGTCGTAGGTGACCTGCAGACCGAGCTCGTCACCGACTTCTTCGAAGGCTTCGCGCGGGGCGCGAGGTGCAACGTCCACATCAAGGTCATGTACGGCCGCTCGAATCACCACAAGATCGAGGCCAGCTTCAAAGCCTTCGCCCGAGCCATGCGCGGAGCCTGCAGCCGCGACGAACGCATGCGCGAACTGCTGCCCAGCACTAAGGGACTCCTGTGATGCTTGCCTTGAGGAAGCGACCTTGGCTAGGTAGAAGTGCATTTGTGGTCGATGCACTTTCTGCACTCTCGATCTACCTGATGTGGCATCGCGCTATAAGCTGGCCAAATGCTGAAAACCACTTTCGAGAGATCAGCGACTGGATTCTCTTTGGAGCGGTCATGTCGCTCTTAGGTGTAATTCTCTCTTTCTTCGGTGACGGGCTACAGCGCTCTCTTCGCATCTGTGTCGGAATGATTTTACTTCTTGTTTGGCTCAGCTTTGGCATGGGGGTTTGACCAAGATGATCGCAGTCATCGACTACAAAGCCGGCAATCTCACCAGCGTCGTCAAGGCGCTCAACTACCTCGGCGCGCAGACGACCGTGACGCAGGACCCTGCCGTCATCGCCAAAGC